>JAJBVG010000035.1 GCA_020859945.1 Clostridiales bacterium
TACGGGCCTCGTCGATGAGGATGGAGTCCACCTCGTCCACGATGGCGAAGGACAGGTGGCGCTGCACCACGTCCCGGTCATAGACCGCCATGTTGTCCCGCAGGTAATCGAAACCGATCTCGTTGTTGGTGCCGTAGGTGATGTCGGCGGCGTAGGCGTCCTGGCGCTCCTTCTTGGTCAGGCCGTGGACGATCAGGCCCACGTTCAGGCCCAGGAACCGGTAAACCTTGCCCATCCACTCGGAGTCACGCTTGGCCAGATAGTCGTTGACGGTGACGATATGGACGCCGTTCCCCGCCAGCGCGTTCAGGTAAGCGGGCAGGGTAGCCACCAGGGTCTTGCCTTCACCGGTTTTCATCTCGGCGATGCGGCCCTGATGGAGGATAATGCCGCCGATGAGCTGCACCCGATAGGGGCGCAGACCCAGCACGCGGTCCGCCGCCTCCCGGCAGGTGGCGAACGCCTCCGGGAGAAGCTCGTCCAGCGTTTCGCCGTCAGCAAGACGGGCCTTGAACTCGTCGGTCTTGGCCCGCAGCTCCGCGTCGCTGAGGGCCTTGTACTCGTCAGCCATGGATTCGATTTTATCCACAATGGGGAGGATTTTCTTGACCTCCCGCTTGGAGTTACTTCCAAAAAGTGTTTTCAGCACACCCATAAGTGATGTTCCTTTCTATCTTGATCCCTCTTAAAAAAGAGAGGGGAATTCATACAGGGGGCATTATATCACAAACCGCGCCAAGAAAAAAGGGGGAATTTCAAAGAATGTCCAGGAAAATTTGCTTTTCTCCGATTTTTTTCGAGGGACATACCCCGTTTTTTCATTTTGGAAGGATCGCCTAGGGACGTTTCTCTCTATTTTGGGCGGGAGAGACAACCGGAGGGTCCCTCGCTGTTCCGAAGGGGAAAATAAATTTTATGAAATCATTCTTTGCTATTGACTTTAATAATATTGAAGGATATACTTAATTTAATGAAAGGAGGGCTGCCAATGGCCATTGAATTTCTGCCGGAGTGGATGGTGAACCTGGACGAGGAGGATTTGGCCTTTGTCCGGCGCTTCGTGCTGGCCTCCGGCTCGCTGAAAAAGGTCGCCGCAGAGTACGGCGTCTCCTACCCCACCGTCCGGCTGCGGCTGGACCGGCTCATTCAGAAAATCGAGCTGGGAGAGAGCGGCGAAAAGGACCCCTACATCGCCCTGGTCAAGCGGCTGGCCGTCAACGAGAAGTTGGACTTCGACACGGCCAAGCTGCTCATCAACGAGTATAAAAAATCAAAATTCCCCAGTCAAACGGGGTAAATTCCCAACTTTAAAGGAGGAATCCATATGGCAATCAGCGCTGCCAGCGTGACGATACTGCTCGTCTTTTTCCTGGTGCTGCCCATTGGGGCCATCGTCCTGCAAATTTTCCTCTCCCGGATGGAGAGCCGGGTGCCCGGTCTGATTTTGCCGGGGCTGAACCTGGTGGTTTCCGTTCTCACCGTGCTGCTGATGGTGGCCTACATCGGCAGTCTGATGGAAATCATTGCAACTGTTCTGTCGACGCTCCTGCTGCTCAATATCTCCACCATCATTCTGCTGCTCATCTACTACGTCTGCCGAAGGAAGTATCGCAGGCAGAGCCAGATGGACAAAATGCGGATTCAGGATTTGTAACCGTTACATAGTACAAAAAGGCGGCGGCTTCCTTTTATGGGGAGCCGCCGCTTCAGGTTGTCAAAAAAGCCATTTCCAACAGAATTAAGTGTACCAAGAAGTTATAGAAGCCCTCCGCAGGAGTTTTGTTGCGTAAGCAACAAAATAAAATGAAATCCGTGCTTTTAGCCGGGCGTGTACCGGCAAAAGCACACAGGGAGGCCCCAAACGTGCGCGCTTTGCGCGTGCGCTGCCGGGGCCGCATTTTCGACCAAAATCCGCGATTTTGGTCGAGAGCCTGTCGTTTTTCGACAGGCTCAGGCGGCGGCTTCCTTTTATGGGGAGCCGCCGCTTGTGTTGTTTTTTCTCAAAAATTTTTTGCAAACGGGCCGCATAGTCCGGTTTTCGGGACTTTGTCTTTGCTATACTATCCTTATCACAAAACAACGGATTTATGTTATTGATAAGGAGGTTCCGTTATGTCAGTTGAAATGCGCAATGTTCGCGGCCATGTGGAAGTCTATGATTTGTTTGGTCAGTTCCTGTTCTCCGCCGACACCGTCAGCGAAGCCTGGGCGGAGCTGCGGGAAGAGGAGGATTGGCTGAGCCAGCAAGAGCAGTACGCCTCGTAAACCGCTAAATACTCACCTGCCAGTAATTTAGGTATATGCTTGGCTTTTTTGCAACTGTTCACGATTGGTTTGTAGTGCCTGACTACAGGGAGAAGCGCAGCTTCGCAGGGAGGGGCAAAGCCCCGGAAGTGCTGCTTGACAGCAGAAGTGCCGCTTGACGGCAACAGCTAATAGCTAACGGCTAACAGCTTATTACACTGCGGCTGTTTCAAGGGAATCGTCAGATTGGGGTATAATTCTGGAAAAATCGGGTTATCCTTCCTGCATGGAGGTAATTCGACTATGAAAAAACATTCTTTTACCCAAAAGCTGACCAATTTCCTCAACGGCAGGGGCTTCTACATCGCCCTGGCCCTGTGCCTGGCCGCCATCGGCGTGTCCTGCTGGTATCTGTGGCAGGGGGCGACCCTGGCAAGCGAAATGGCGGAGGAGGCCAGCGCGGTGGAGACCGTCACCCTGGAGCCGGAGGAATCCGAGGAAACCGTCGGTGACGCGGACATTTCCACCGACCCGGCGGACGCCGAGGAATCCACCGAGGAGGACGCCCCCAGCGACGCCCCCGCTGAATCTGACGCAGAAGAAACGGCAAACACCGAAGCCGCCGAAACCGCGGCGGAAACTGCCGTGGCCGAAGAAGCCGCCGAGACGCTGGAACCGGTGACGGAGCCCGCCGCCGAGGTTTCAGAGTGGGTCTGGCCCCTGGAGGGGGCGGTGGTGGCCGCTTTCTCCAGCGACACCCTGACCTATAACGAGGCCCTGGGCGACTGGCGCACCCACAGCGGGGTGGACCTCTCCGCCGAAGTGGGCCAGGAGGTGGTGGCCGCCTGCTCCGGCACGGTCATCTCTGTCCAAGACGATGTACTGCTGGGCCGGACGGTGACGGTGGACTGCGGCGAGGGCCTGACCACCTTATACGGCAACCTGGAAGAGGATTTGGCCGTCTCCGCCGGGGACACTGTCTCCGCCGGGGATGTCATCGGCACAGTGGGGGAGACCGCCTCCGGCGAGCGCAACGAGACCGCATGGCTCCACTTCGCCGTGGAGCAGGACGGGGAGGCGGTGGACCCCATGGGGTATCTGGGGTGAGTGCGGCTTAAAACGCGATGATTCCCAAATGCTCCAGCAAAATCTTGACCCCCATCAGAATCAGCACCAGCCCCCCGGCCAGCTCCGCACGGGATTTGTACCGGGCGCCGAACACGTTGCCCACCTGCAAGCCCACGCAGGACAGCACGAAGGTGATGCAGCCGATGAAGCACACCGCCGGGAGGATGTCCACCTGCAAAAAGGCGAAGGTCACGCCCACGGCCAGCGCATCGATGCTGGTGGCCACGGCCAGGGCCAGCATCGCCCCCGGGGCGAAGGAGGCGTCCACTTCCTCCGCCTCACCCCGGGACTCCCGCACCATGTTGCCGCCGATCAGCGCCAGCAGCACAAAGGCGATCCAGTGGTCCACCTGCTCCACCAGGCTCTGAAAGCCGCTGCCCAGCAGGTAGCCGATGAGGGGCATCAGCGCCTGAAAGCCGCCGAACCACAGCCCCACGCACAGCAGATGCTTGGGCCGTACCTTCTCCACCGAGAGGCCCTTGCACACCGCCACCGCGAAGGCGTCCATGGACAGGCCCACCGCAATGACAAACAATTCCCACAGTCCCATGTTGTTTTCCTCCTCATTTGTTTGAGGGACCTCCGCACGATTTGCTAAAGCCGATTGTGTGATGGTTCCCCGCTTCTCCTCTGCGGCGCAGTCCTAACGCGCCGCATTTTTTTGCGCCGGAACAGACCCGGCAGTCTCCAAAAGGGGCAATCAGAATAAAAAAAGGCGAGACCTATCTGCTCCTCATGCAGATAAGTCTCGTCATTTCAGCCGGGGCCAGGAACTTCTTCCAGGCTGTTGACCCCGGCACACACTTGCCATAGCTGTGCCGACTACTCCCTTATTCCCTTGCATCATACCATATTCGTTCGGCAAACGCAAGGGGACAGTTTGCATTTTTTGTCGTTATTCCATGTCCTGGCCGTCACATATCCGCCCAGTTGATGACGTCCTTGTTCTTGACGAAGTATTCCACACCGGAATACACCGTCGTCACCACGATGACCCAGCAGCAAATCGTATCCAGCACGGGGATGGACACCGCCAGCATCAGGATGATGCAGACCATGGTGGAGGCGGTTTTCACCTTGCCGGACCAGGCGGCGGCAATGACCTTGCCCTCGCTGGCGGCCACCAGCCGCATGGCGGAGACAGCGAACTCCCGGGTCAGCACCACCAGCAGCATCCACGCCTCCATCCGGCCCCAGGCCACGAACATACACATGGCGGAAGTGACCAGCATCTTGTCGGCGATGGGGTCCATGAACTTGCCGAAGTCGGTGATCATGTTCCGGGAGCGGGCGATGTAGCCGTCCAGAAAGTCGCTGAGACTGGCGATGAGAAAGACGGCCAGTCCCACCCAGATGTGATAGGGGAAGTCCAGATAGAGGACCACGAGAAAAACGGGGATCAAAACGACCCGAACCATTGTGATTTTGTTAGCAGTGTTCATACTTTAACTCTCCTCAAGAACGGTTCCGGCATTGCGCGGGGAAAGGGTGGGACGGCAGCACTTGGGACTTATCCCTCTGCGTCGTCTTGGATTTCCCCCATCATATCACCATCAATCGTGTCCGTCAACAGGACGGGGACAAAGCTCCCGGCGGGAATTTCTCCCGCGGCGGTAAAGTAGACGTGGCCGTCGATGTCCGGCGCGTCGGCATAGGTGCGGCCCCGCCAGCAGCCCATTTCCTCGTCGAAGCCCTCCACCAGCACTTCCACCGTCTCGCCCAGGCGGGATTCGTTGTACTCGTCCATCACGTCGCTCTGGAGGTCCACCAGCAGCTCCAGCCGCCGGGCGGCCACCTCCGGCTCCACCTGGTTTGGCATGGTGGCGGCCCGGGTCCCCTCCTCCGGGGAGAACTGGAACACCCCCGCCCGCACCAGCTTTTGCTGGCGGAGAAAATCACACAACTCGTCGAATTTTTCCTCGTCCTCGCCGGGGAGACCGGTGATGAGGGAGGTCCGAAAGACTACATCGGGTATTTTTTGTCGAATTTTATCCAGTAAGTTGATAATTTCTGCCTTGGTGCCCCGCCGGTGCATGACGGAGAGCAGCTCATCATTGCAGTGCTGGAGGGGGATGTCCAGGTAGTGGACGATTTTCGGCTCCGTGGCGATGACCTCCAGCATTTCATCGGTCAGGTCGTTGGGGTAGAGGTAGTGGAGCCGTATCCAGTGGAAATCCAGCTTGCACAGCTCCCGCAGCAGGTCGGGCAGCTTGTGGGTGTGGTACAGGTCGGTGCCGTAGCGGGTCACGTCCTGGGCAATCAAAATCAGCTCCTGCACCCCCTGTTCAGAGAGGTACTTTGCCTCCGCCAGCAGGTTTTCCATGGGGCGGCTGCGGTAGTGGCCCCGGATGCGGGGGATGGCGCAGAAGGCGCAGTTGTTGTTGCAGCCCTCCGCCACCTTGAGATAGGCGAAGTATGACTCGGTGGTCATCACCCGCAGGCCCTCGTCGTCGGTGTGGTTGATGTCCCCGTAATACTCCGGGAACTGGTCAGACATCACGTCCTCGATGGCGGCGACGATGTCGGTGTAGCTGCCGGTGCCGAGGATGCCGTCCACCTCCGGGAGCGATTCCTTGATTTCCTCCCTGTAGCGCTGGCTCAGGCAACCAGTGACCAGAATTTTGGTCAGGGAGCCTTCCTCTTTCAGGTGGGCCATAGCCAAAATGTTGGCGATACCCTCCTCCTTGGCGGCGTCGATAAAGCCGCAGGTGTTGATGACGCAGACGTCCGCCCCCTCCGGCTGGGAGACGATGGTGTGGCCCGCGTCCTGTACCAGGCTCATCATCTGTTCCAGGTTCACCCGGTTTTTGTCGCAGCCCAGGGAGATGAAGGCGATTTTGTAGTGGTTCATGTGGATTCCTCCAATTAAATTGAGGCTGGGATGAGAGGGGCTGTCAATCCGGCGGCGCTTCGGTATCCCATTCCAAATCCGCCAGATACCGCTCCAGTCCCTCCCTGACCTCCCCCCAGGAGAACCCCCGGCGGAGCAGGAAGTTCTGCACCCGATTTACCTCTTTGGGGTCGGAAGGGTCGGAGAGCCGCTGGGCAATCAGGCGGTCAATGGTCCCGGCGCTGTCGGGCAGCTCCTCCAGGGCCTGGGACCAGAGTTCCCGTGGGATTTTCCGGCGAAAAAACTCCTGCTCCAGCTTTTTGCGCCCGTAGCCGCGGGCGGCGTAGTGCCGGGCAACGGAGGCGGCGTAACGGCTGTCGTCCAGCACCCCCAGTTCTTCCAGCCAGTCCGCCGCCTGCTGCGCACAGGCGGGGTCCTCCCCCTTGTCCCGGAGCTTTTGCAGCAGCTCCCCCCGGGAAAGCAGCTTGCTGGAGCAAAGCCGGGCGGCGGCGGATTTGGCGGAGGACAGTTTTCCGTCCTGCACCAGGGCGGCGTATTCTTCTTCGGACAGCTCCTGCCCAGCGAAGAGGCCCCAGAGCAGCACCTCGTCTTCGGTGAGCTTGACCAGCTCTTTGTCCTGGAAAAAGACCAGTATCCGGCCCTTGACATGTTTGGAGGCTTCCAGCCGTAGGATTCTAGGCATCAGCCCTCAAAGTCCTCGGCGGAGATGTCCAACCCGTTCATCAGCTTGTCGAAGTCGTCCATGTCCCTGGGGGCGGGGGCAGGCTCGGCAACAGGCGCAGGTTCAGCGGCGGGAGCCGCTTCTGCGGGGGCGCGGCCCGCGGCTCTGGCGGCGGCCAGTCCCTGGCGGCTGAGCAGCTTGTAGGCGTTGGCGCGAATGGCCGCGTCCAGCTTGGCGGCCTCGTCCGGGTGCTCCTGGAAGTAGAGCTTGGCGTTGTCCCGGCCCTGGCCCAAACGGGTCTCCCCCATGGAGAACCAGCTGCCGGACTTTTCCACCAGTCCCAGCTGCACACCCAGGTCCACCAACTCGCCCATCTGGGAAATGCCCTCGCCATACATGATGTCGAACTCCGCCTCCCGGAAGGGGGGCGCCACCTTGTTTTTGACCACCTTGGCCCGGGTGTGGTTGCCAACGACCTCGCCGCCCACCTTCAGAGACTGGATACGGCGAATGTCGATGCGGACGGAGGCGTAGAACTTCAGCGCCCGTCCGCCGGTGGTGGTCTCCGGGTTGCCGTACATGACGCCGATCTTTTCCCGGAGCTGGTTGATGAAGATGACCACGCAGTTGGTCTTGGAGATACAGCCGGCCAGCTTCCGCAGGGCCTGGCTCATCAGCCGGGCCTGGAGGCCCACGAAGCTGTCGCCCATTTCGCCTTCAATTTCGGCGCGAGGCACCAGCGCCGCCACGGAGTCCACCACGACCACGTCCAGCGCGCCGGAGCGCACCAGCTGCTCACAGATTTCCAGCCCCTGCTCGCCGGTGTCCGGCTGGGAAATGAGCATGGAGTCGATGTCCACGCCCAGGGCGCGGGCATAGCTGGGGTCCATGGCGTGTTCCGCGTCGATGTAAGCCACCTCGCCGCCCAGCTTCTGGGCCTGGGCCACAATATGCAGTGCCAAAGTGGTCTTGCCGGAGGACTCCGGCCCGTAGATCTCCACAATGCGCCCCCGGGGAACGCCGCCGATACCCAGAGCCAGGTCCAGCCCCAGGGAGCCGGTGGGAATGGCCTCCACTTGGATGGAGGCGTTGTCCCCCATGCGCATGATGGAGCCTTTGCCGTAGGCCCGCTCAATTTGGGAGATGGCGGTCTCCAGCGCCTTGCTCTTGTCAGAGGGCGGGACAACCTTCGTGGTGGAATTGGAGGATTTCTTTGCAGCCATAACTGTTCTACCTTTCCTGATGTGGTAAAACCCCTCCACCTCGTCGCCGCAGACTTCATAGCGTTCGCCCCGCCGCAAGCGGCAGGTCTCACTTATTTCGTTGCGGCTCCTCTCCCAACCGAACCCGCTTCGCTGGGCTTCGGTTGGGTACCCTTGTGGGAGGCAAGGGGCGCGTTTTTGTCGTTTGGTTTGCGTTTTGGCTCAAACGCAAAAGATTTTGTATTGATAAGTCTGCTTCCAAAGGGCAACCAGTCACATTTCTTCTTTCGGCAGCGCCGCCAGCAGCCCCAGCAGCTCCGCCTCTTGCTCCGGGGAGAGCCGCGCCCGGTCCACCAGCACCGAAACTCCGCCGGTGGGCATCCGCAGGTAGAGGTATTGCCCCGTCTCTCCCCAGCAGCGGTAGACGCTCCAGTCGTTGGTCGTCCGGCTGTGGGCGGAGACGGTCTCCACACCCGTTTCGGTGAAGCAATATTCGATGGGGCCATCGTCCGTCATGGGACTGCTCCGCAGCTGCCGCCGCATGGCAATTCTGGTCCCCGCTTTGGTCAGCGCGTCCCGCACAGGGGGCAGCGTCCAGACCGCCAGCACCACATAGACCACGCAAAAGGCAAAAAAGGCGGTTGACATCTGGTCGCGGCCAAAGCTGCGCATGCGCTGCCCATACCACAAGCAGAACACGGCGACTCCGGCGCAGAGGACGGGAAGCACCCAGCGCAGGGCAGTTGACCCCTTGCGCCGGGATTTTTTGCGATTGGCAAGGACCTCCTGGAGGGCCAGCTCCTGCAACAGGGCCTGTTCCTCCGGGCCGCGCTCACTGGTGTAGCGTACCATTTTACAAATCCTTTCCGGGGCCGCTCACATGACCGACCCCTCGACCCCCCGCCAGTTGCCAAAGGCGTCCTTGTGGCGGCGGATATTGCGGTAGCCGTTGGCGGACAGGATGTGTTCCACGTCGTCGGCCTGGCCGTCTCCCACCTCAAAGAGCAGGATGCAGGTGGAGCGCATGGCCTTGCGCCAGCCCGCCGCCACCCTGCGGTAAAACTCCAGCCCGTCGGGGCCGCCGTCCAGAGCCAGGGCGGGTTCAAAGTCCCGGACGGAGGGGTCCAGCCCGGCCATGTCGCCGGAGCGGACGTAGGGGGGGTTGCAGACAATCAGGTTAAAATCCCAAATCAGCTCCGGGGGACGCTCCAGCGCGTCGGCGCGGAAGGTGGTGATCTGCCCGCTGAGGCCGGTGCGCACCATATTCTTCCTGGCCACGGACAGGGCCTCCTCGGAGATGTCCGCCAGCACCACCCGGCAGTTGGGGGCGTGCTTGGCCACCGCCAGCCCGATGCAGCCGGTGCCACAGCACAGGTCCAGCACTCTGGCGTGGTCGCCGGAGCCTTTGGCAATTTCAATGGCCCGCTCCGCCACCCGCTCGGTGTCGGGACGGGGGATGAGGACGCTGTTGTTCACCAGCAGGTCCAGGCCGTAAAAGTCCCAGTGGCCCAGGATGTAGGCCAGGGGTTCGCCGCCGAGCCGCCGCTGCACCAGCGTCTCAATGGCCGCCTCGGTCTCCGTGGTGGCGTAGAGCTGCATACAGCGGTAAAACTCCTCCCGGCTCTTGCCGGTGGCGCAGCAAATCAGCTCACGGGCCTCCAGCTGGGCCTCCTCCACCCCGGCTTTGCGCAGCCGCTGGCGGATGTCCATATAGATGGTGTTGTAGATTTTTGCCATAGCGTCCCCCTCCTCTCCTGCTCTTACCAGGCGTCCGCGCCGTCCTCTTCCGGGATGACCCGTTTCAGCGCTTCGATGGCGCACTCAATCATGCTGTCGTCCGGTTCGTTGGTGGTGAAATTCTGCATCCACAGCCCCGGCGCAGTGCAAACGCGGGAGAGCAGGTTGTCGTGTCGGCCCATCCAGCGGTTGATTTCATAGGTGATGCCCACCACCACCGGCAGCAGCAGAAGTTTGATGACCAGTTGGAGGAACACGTTCTCCACCTGCACCACTGAGAAAATCAGAATGGCGATGACCATGACCACAAACAGAAAACTGGTGCCACAGCGGGGATGGTGCCGGGGCATATCCCGCACGTTCTCCACCGTCAGGGGCAGGCGTCGCTCATAACAGAAGATGGTCTTGTGTTCCGCGCCGTGGTAGGCGAACACCCGCTTCATGTCCTGCTGCTTGGAGCAGAGAATGAGATAAATGAAAAAGATGACGATACGGGTGGCACCCTCCAGCAGGTTGCGGATGAAAAAGCTGGGGATGACGTTTTGCAGCAGGCCGAACACTAACGCCGGCAGCAGGATGAACAGCACCACGGAGAAGCCCACGCCCAACACCACCGCCAGGTAGATGATGGCCTGGTTGAAGGCGTCGGTGCCCAGGTGCTTCTCCAGCCAGAGTTCAAACTTGGAGGGTTCTTCTTCCTCATCCTCCGGGTAGAACTCGGCGGAAAACATCAGCGCCTGGACGCCCTTGACCATGGAGTCCAGAAAGTTCACGGTGCCCCGGATGAAGGGGACCCCCAAAATGGGGTGTCGGTCTTTGATGAGCTTGAGTGGTTCCTCTTTGACCTCCATTTCTCCGTCCGGGCGGCGGACCACAATGGCCTGCTTGTGAGGACCGCGCATGAGGATGCCTTCGATGAGGGCCTGCCCGCCGATGGAGGTGCGGAAGCTGCTGTCAGAGGGGGAATTGCTTTGCTTTTGCATGGTTGGAAGCGCTCCTTACCAATGAGATAGTATATCAAACATTCGTTCTATATGCAAGAGGAAAATAGGGGGATTTATTGTGCCACCGGCAAGGTCATGGGCAGCCGAATTTCCACCATACAGCCGCCGCCAGGCGCGTTGGAGATGTCCAGCGTGCCGCCCAGGTGGGTGATGATCTCGTCGCAGACGGCCAGGCCGATGCCGTTGCCCCGGACCTTGGAGGAGCCTTTGTAGAACATCTCCTTGACGTGGGGCAAATCCTTTTCCGGCACGCCGGGGCCGTGGTCCCGGATGCGAATGACCACCATCTCCTCCTCCGGGTCAACGGACAGGTCGGTTTGGATGAGCTGATTCTCGCCGCCGTGCTTGGCGGCGTTGTCCAGCACGTTGGAAAACACCTGACGCAACCGCTCCGGGTCGCCGGGGATGGGGTCCAGCTCTCCGGCCCGGTCGGTGTACTCCAGCCGGATGTTCTGCTTGCGGTAGAACTGGCGATAGGTGAACACCGCGTCCTCGAACTCCGCCTGAATGTCCACCGGCTCCACGTTCAGGGTGAACCGTCCGTCCTCGATGCGGGAGAACTCCAGCAGTTCCTCCACCATCTTGGAAAGGCGTTTGCTCTCGCTGACGATGATAGAGAGGCCCTTGCGCACACTTTCCTCGTCGGTCATTTCGCCGGTGAGCAGGGTCTCGCCCCAGCCGTTGATGGCGGTCAGGGGAGTGCGCAGCTCGTGGGAGACGGAGGAAATAAACTCCGACTTCATCCGCTCGGTCTCGCTGATTTTGGTGGACATGTTGTTGATGGCGTCGATGAGGGAGCCGATCTCATCGTTGTAATGCTTTTCGATTTGGATGCCGTAGCTGCCCTCGGCGATGGCCCGGGTGGTGTCGGTGATGCGGGAAATTGGCTCGATGATGGAGCGGATAAAGTAGATGTTGACGGTATAGACCAGACACAGGATGACCGCCGCCACCGCCATGACCAGCAGGACCATGACAATGATCTGCCGGTCCGCCAGGGAGAGGCTGGTCACCAGCCGCATGACCCCCCGCACCTCTCCGTTGTGGATGATGGGGGAGGAGACGGCCATGATGCGCTCGTTGGTGTCGGGGTTTCGGCCCACCCAGTAGGAGAGGGTCTGGTTGGTGATGGCGCTGTCGATGTCGCTGGTGCCGGGGGTGCCGCCCACGGTCAGGCCGTAGGAGGACAGGATGATTTGCCCACGGGTGTTGATGAATTGCAGCTCCAGCGTATCCCGGTCGTCAAAATCGCTGATGTAGTAGTTTGCCATGCTCAGATAGGTGGTCTCGTCGGTGGCATAGCTGGAGAAAAAGTCGCTGGCAGACTTGGCCTTGTTCTCCAGGCCGGAGCGCATACTGGAATAGCAGTAGCTGCTGTACAGCATGGCGAACGCCACCACCATGATGACCATGATCAGCAGCACGGCGGTCAGACTGTTGATCATCCACCGGCGGCGCAGGCCCTGATGCTCCAGGTTCGTCCAGGAGAGGAAGGGCAGCTCAAACCGCCGTTTGGGTCTGCGTTTGGAAGAGGAGGCCAAGAGAGTTCACCAGCTTTCGCGTAAAAGAATCGTTGAGAGGGCGGCGTCACAGCAGGAAACGCTCGATGACCTCCGCCACGCCGTCGTGGTTGTTGTCCCGCTGGGTGATGTAGTTCCCGGCGGCCTTGACCTCCGCCGTGGCGTTGGCCATAGCCGCTCCCACATGGGCGGCCCGCAGCATGGGCAGGTCGTTGTCCGCGTCGCCCACGGCGCAGGAGTTCTCAATGGGGATGCCCAGCAGGGCGCACATCTGCCGAATGGCGTTGCCCTTGTTCAGCCCCTTGCGGACGATTTCCAGGTAGTAGGGGGAGGAGAAAAAGGAGTCCAGCGCGCCGTCGGACCAGTCGATGACCCAGTCCCGGAAGGCTTCCAGCGGGGCGCGGTCCTCCCGGTCGATGAGCAGCATCTTCACCGGTTCCTCCGTCACGGCCTCTACGCTGGGGATGACCTGATATTCCATGTGGATCAGGTCGCAGTAGCGGCGCACGGCGGCGCCGTCACAGCGGGGCTCCACCAGCACGTCCCGGTCGTTGTAGGTCTGGATGTGCATCCCCCGCCGGTTGGCCTCGGCAAAAACCTGGCGCACCAGGTCCAGAGAGATGGTCTCCTGAAAGAGGATCTCCCGCCGCCCCATGTCGTAGAGGATGCCGCCGTTGAAGGCGATGAGGTAACAGCCCGGCGTAGTCAGGTCCAGCTTTTCCGCCTGCTGGACGGCGCTGACCAGGGGCCGGCCCGTGGCGATGACCACCTTATGGCCCGCGGCCAGAGCGTGGTCGATGGCGGCGCGGTTGCCGGGGGTGATCTCCTTCCGGTCGTTGAGCAGGGTGCCGTCCAGGTCGAGAAAGATGATTTTCTGATTCATATCCGTTTTGTCCTTTGTCTCCGTAATAGTTCCACGTTATTATATCACAATCCCGCCCGATGAAGCAACCTCGCCCGGTACAAAACGCACGAAAAAAAACGCCTCAGTTGGCGTATTGTCCGCAAGACGAACAAACTCGCTCAAAAAAGAAACAAAAGAAAGACATCGAACA
The DNA here is from genome assembly GCA_020859945.1 of Clostridiales bacterium. GTDB lineage: Bacteria > Bacillota > Clostridia > Oscillospirales > Oscillospiraceae > Onthomonas. The sequence goes on from JAJBVG010000035.1 coordinate 13,403, forward strand.
CTTGAAAACGGCGATAAAACCCTGTATAATAGGGCAAAAGAGCGGCGAGAACTGGGGGAAACGACCATTTCTCCGCCAAAACCGAACATAAAAAATGTGCGTTTGCCGGGAGGCGCCTGGCTGCGCCAGTGAAAGGAAAGGGTACGCCATGGATTTTGATTTTACGCAGCTGTTCCTCTACATTCCCGGACTGGTCATCTTCCTGGTGGGCGGCAGCGCCATTCGGAAGGACCGACGGATGAAGCGGCTGGGAGCCTGCACCGAGGCCACGGTGGTCAACTGCCCTCACGTGGTCAAAAAGGACAAGCAGGGCAACGAGGTCTATAACTACTACAACGTGGTGGTGGAGTACCCCGACCCACGGGGCGGCTCGGAGCGGCAGACAATTAAAGCCCCCTCGGAGTACGCCGTGGGGCAGCAGGTGAAGCTGTTCAAGGACGGCGACAAATACACCCTTGTGGAGGACGAGGAACAGCCCTGGTTCACCGCCTGGCCCACCGCTCTGGGCGGCGCGCTGATGATTTTGCTGGCCCTGTTCCAAAACCAGGGCCGGGAGATGCTGGCCATGACCACTCTGACGGTGATCCTCGTGGGTGCGGGCGCGGTGCTGCTTTACCGCTACTTCGGCCTGAAAAACCGGGGCCTGGTGAAAATCGAAGCGGAGATCACCGGCGTGTTCACCCGCCAGCTGTCCAAGGGCACCAAAATTCTCAGGGACTCCAAATTCACTTATTACCCCATCGTCCGCTACGAGCTGGACGGCAAAGAAAACATCCGCATGTGCAAAATCAACGACAGCCGGGAAAAAGCCTTCCCCGTGGGGGACACTCTGACCCTGTACTATGACCCCAAGAACAAGCGGGTGCTGGAGCAGAGCGCCAAGGTCAGCGTTGCCATTTGGGGCGGCGTGCTGCTGGCCGTGGGGCTGCTGGCGGCGGTGAGCTTGATTGCAGAGCTGGTTGTTAGCCTTTAGCTGTTAGCTTGGCAGTACCCGACAAACGGTAACGACTTAATAATCTCATTAAGCGCGACAGCGCCGGAACCAAACGCGGTTCCGGCGCTGTTTTTTGTCTGTTATTTTTTGCGTTATCTCTTTGAATCAGACATGTCGGCAATTTCGGCGGGAAACCCCTCCGTCGCGGCTTACGCCGCGCCACCTCCCCTGAAAGGGGAGGTGAACCATGCGGAGCATGGTGGAGGGGTTTCGCAGGTGCTAACGGCCTTTACTCCCCCTCGTAGGCGTCGCCCACGTAGGCGAAGAACAGCTCGTCGTCATCCACGACCCCGCGAATTTCTTCGTACAGGTCCTGGGACTGGGCCTGCATATCCTCCCACAGCTCGTCGGAGATAGAGATGACCTGGCAGGTGCCGCTGCTGTTGATGGTCTCGATGCGCTGGTCGGCGCGGGCGATGGCCTGTTCCCGGGCGTAGTCACGGGCGATGGCGGCGGCCTCGTCGATGATGGCTTGCTGCTCTTCGGTCAGGCTCTGGTAGAACTCCTCGTTGGTGATGAGGGACAGCAGGTGGGGCAGGTGGTTGGTCTCCACCACGTACTTCTGCACCTCGTAGAACCGGCTGGACACGATGACCTCATAGGGGTTCTCTTGGGCGTCTACGGTGTGCTGCTCCAGGCCGGTGTACAGCTCGCTGAACGCCATGGGGGAGGGATTCGCGCCCAGGGCGCTCCAGAAGGTCATGTGGTAGGAGTTCTCCATGGTGCGGATTTTAATGCCGGAGAAGTCGGCCAGGGAGGTGATCTCCTTGTTGGAGGTCATGACCCGGAAGTTCTGGTCGGCCATGGCCAGCAGGCGGAAGCCGCCCTCGGCGTAAATCTCGTTGATCTTGGTCATGAAGGTGTCGTCGTCCAGCACCTCATGCAGCTCGTCCAGGGTGCTGAACACACAGGGCGCGTCGAACAGGCACAGCCGGGGCAGGTAGCTGACCTGGGGGGCGGTGTTCTGCACCACGAAGGGGATATCCCCCCACTGGCAGGACTCGATGAGTTCCGTGTCGCTGCCAAGGGTGGAGTTGTGGTAAACGGTGATGGACATTTCCCCGCCGGACAGCTCGTTGACCGCCTCCGCGAACTTCTCCGCATAGAGACCGGTGACGGTGTCCTCCGGGCTGGCGGTGCCCAGCACCCAGGAGTGCGCCCAGGCGTCGGTATCGACCTCCGAATCGCCGCAGGCGGTCAGGGTGGCGGCCATACCGCAGGCCAGCGCCGCAGCCATCAGGCACAGGAGGAATTTTCTCAGTTTTTTCATCTCGTTCTTCCTCCTTTACACCAGGCACATGCTGATGGCCGGGATGAACGTCACCAGCAGCAGCACGATCAGGAACAGGAAAATCATGGGGAGAGCCTTCCTTGCGATGGACATGACAGGGACATCGCTGAGGGAGGAGGCCACGAACAGGTTGACGCCGATGGGCGGGGTGACAAAGCCAATGGCCAGGTTGACCACCATAATGACGCCGAAGTGGACCGCGTCCAGGCCGAAGGACTCGGCGATGGGCAGCAGGATGGGGGTCAAAATCATGATGGCAGGGGAGGTGTCCAGCACCATGCCCACCACCAGCAGCAACACGTTGATAATCAGCAGCACAACGATTTTGTTGGAGAAGCTGCCCGCGATCCAGTTGGAAACGTTCTGGGGGACCTGCATCAGGGTCAGGATGCGGGAGAAGGCCACGGAGGAGGCCAGCAGGAACAGGATGGGTGCGTAGGTGCGGGTGGCCTCTACCAAAATGTCCCACAGGTCCCGGATTTTCAGGGTGCGGTAGACGAACAGGCTGATAATCAGGGAGTACAGCACGGCGATGCAGGCCGCCTCGGTGGGGGAGGTGACGCCGGTGTAGATGCAGCCCAGGATGATGATGGGGGTCAGCAGCGCCCAGAAGGAGCGGAACAATACCTTGCGGAAACCCTCCGCGTGAAGCTCGTCCACCACCTTGCCGATGGCTTCTTTGTCCTCGCCGTGGCGCTTGCAGTAGAAGATGGAGTAACCGATGAGGACGGCAGCGATCATCAGGCCGGGGATGATACCGGCGATGAACAGGGAGCTGACCGACGCGCCGGACGCCTGACCGTAGAGGATGAAGGGAATGGAGGGCGGGATGATGACGCCCAGGCCACCGGCCACTGCCACCAGCGACACGGCGAACTTTTTATCGTAGCCCATTTCCAGCATGATGGGGATGGTCATGGACCCCACCGCCGCGACGGTGGCGGGGGCGGAGCCGGAGATGGCCCCAAAGAACAGGCAGGTGATGACCACCGCGCAGGGGATACCGGCGGTGCGGTTGCCGATGAAGTAGGAGAACACGTCAAACAACCGCTTGGACACGCCGCCCCGGGTCATGATGAGGCCGGAGAGAACGAACAGCGGAATAGCCAGCAGGGTGGTCTGGTTGACGCCGCCCACCATAGCCCGGAGGACATACACGCCGGAGACGGTGACGGTGGAGGAGAGCAGGCTGGGCAGCATACTGCCCACGGCCACGGCGATGCCCACCGGGACGGCCAGGCACAGCAGTATCACAAAGATGAGGATGACCAGAGCTGTCATGCTTCAGCGCCCCCTTTCACCGCCAGGCGGAAGCTCTCCAGCCAAGCCTGGCACACCCGGATCAGCAGCAGCAGGAAGCCCACCAGGGGAGAGGACTGGATGCAGTACATGGGGATATGGAGGGCGGAGCTGGTGGCGCCGCTGGCAATGGCCTGCTGCACATAGGTGAAGCAGTAGGGCAGCATAATGAGGCAGAACACAATGACGATGGTGTGCCGCACCACCTTCATCCAGGCCGCAGCCCGGGGCGGCAGCAGGTTCTGTAACTGTGTGATTTTAATGGAGATGTGTTTTTTGACACAGTAGCTGACGGACAGGAAGGCGGACCACACCAGCAGGTAGCGGGTCAGCTCATCGGTCCAGGTCAGGGAGTTGTTGAACACCCGCCGGGAGATGACCTGGGCGCTCATGAACACCACAATGCCGATGAGAAGCAGCGCCATCAGCACCTCTTCCAGTTTGTCGTCGATCAATCTTAGAAGTTTCATTTACATTCCCTCTTTCTCATAGGTAAAACCGATTGATTTTCCAGATTTGACCTAACTTTCGTCCCTAGTTTAGCAAAAATTTCACAAAGTTGCAAGGGGAAATCTATTGGTTGAGCAAAAATTTTATTTTTGCCTTAAAATCACCAAATCCGAAAAAAACCGGCGGAGCCAACAACAGGCTCCGCCGGGTTGGGTTGTATATTTGGTTTGCAGTACCTGGCTAACAGCTTATCAATCGGGCGCCACGCGGACGATAATGGTCAGCGTCTCGCTGCCGCTGGTGCAGGTGACGGTGGTGGTGCCCTTGCTCACGCCCACGATGTAGCCGCTGGAGTTGACCGTGGCGACGGAGGTGTTCGCGCTGGACCAGGTATAGGTGCCGTTGCCGCCGGTGGGCTTGCAGGTGTAACCGTCCCCAACGTGGGTCAGGGTGATGTCGTCGTATTCCACAACGATGCTGCCGGTGGTCTCCGCCTCGGTCTCCGTTTCCTCGGTCTCGTCAGCCTTGGTGGTCTCTTCCGCCGTCTGCTGCGTCTCCTCCGGTTCTTCCTCTTCAGCGGGAGCGTTGCAGCGGACCACGCACTGGGCGGTCAGCCCTCCGGCGGACACGGTGACGGTACACTTTCCCTCTCCCGCATAGGTGACCAGGCCGTTTTGCTTCACCGTAGCCACGCTCTCGTCGTCGCTGGACCAAGTGAAGTCGCCCTCCCACTCTGCCGGGGAGACGGTTGCGGTCAGGTCGTAGGTTTCGCCCTCGGACAGGGTCAGGTCGTAGAAGTCCAGGGTCAGGGTCTCGGCCTCCACAGTCTCGGTCTCTGCCTCTTCCTCCGGCTCCTGCTGAGCGGGGGCGCTGCTGGCGGCGGCGCTGTCGGAGACATCCCCCTGGGCGCTGGCGTCCGCCGGATCTGTTTCTTCCACCTGGGAGGAAGTCGCACCGGTGTCGGCAGTCCCCTGGGACAGGGCCTGGACGCACAGCCCGATTGCCGTCACCAGGGCGATGAGCAGCAGCAAAATGATGATGAGCAGAGAGACCCGCGAGAGAGCGCTCCCCGCCTGACCGAAGCCGCCGCCATACTGGTCCACGGTGATGTGGCCGTTGTCGCCCTCCATGGTGTTGTTGGCGGTCTCCTCGCCGCAGTGGGGGCAGTTGGGCAGGGAGGGGTCATAGTATCCGTCGCAGTTTTTACAGTGAAGCAAATCGTTCGGTTCGTTTTGCTGTTTTTTCATAGCAGGAAGCCCTTTCCAAAGTAAAAATCCTAGTACCTATCATACCGTTTTTGGAGGAAAGCGTCAACCGAAAACCGCGAAAAAAACCGGAAAAAGGAAGAAAAAACCGCACGCGGACAGATTTACTCCGTCAGCGCGTCCAGCGCGCGGCGCACGTCCCCGCTGAAATAGAGGGTCCCCAGGGCGCAGACGGGCTTTTTCCCGGCCAGCTCCAGGGCCAGGGCCACGCCCTCCTCGACGCTGGGCGCGGCGACGGCCTCCACCCCCGCCTCCGTCAGCATTTTGGCCAGCTCCCTGGCGGAGACGGCGCGGGGGTTGTCCGCCGTGACAGTGACGAACCGCTCCGCCAGCGGCGCCAGCAGCTGGATCATCTCCGCCACGTCCTTGTCGGCCATGACCGCAAAGAGGAAGGTAAAGCGCTGCTCCGGGAAGTTCATACGCAGGCTCTCCACCGTGGCCTGCATCCCGTGGGCGTTGTGGCTGCCGTCCAGCAGGAACACCGGCTGCTTTCGCAGCACCTCGAACCGGCCCGGCCACTGGACCTTTTCCAGACCCTCCCGGATGGACTGGTCGGGGATGTCCCAGCCCTTCTCCCGCAGGGCCAGCAGCGCGGTGATGGCGGTGGCGGCGTTTTTGGGCTGGTAGGACCCGATCAGCGGCAGACGCAGCTTTTTCAACGCGCCAAAGTCGAAGCTGATCCCGTCCAGGTCGTAGTCCCGCAGGGTCAGCTGGCTGAAATCCACCTGGCGGAGGCTGGCTCCCCGCTCCCGCACCGCCCGCGTAATGACGGCGTCGGCCTCCGGCTGGCCGCCGTAGGAGACCACTACGCCGCCGGGCTTGATGATGCCCGCCTTGGCGGTGGCGATGTCCGTCAGGGTCGGCCCCAGCTCCCGCGTGTGGTCCAGACCGATGGCGGTGATGACGGCGCACTCCGGCACGCTGATGACGTTGGTGGAGTCCAGCGCGCCGCCCAGCCCAACCTCCAGCACCACGATGTCGCACCGCTGGCGGAGAAAGTGGTAAAAGGCGATGGCGGTGATCAGCTCAAACTCCGAGGGGGAGTCGGCCATGGCGTCCGCCTTGGGCCGGATGGCGTTCACCGCCTGTTCCAGTGCCATGTCGCTGATGGGCACGCCGTTGACCTGGATGCGCTCGTTGAAGCGGTTGATATAAGGCGAGGTGTAAAGCCCCACCCGGTAGCCGCTGGCCCGGAGGCAGCTGGCGATGCAAGCGGCGGTGCTGCCCTTGCCGTTGGTGCCGGCGATGTGGACAAACTTCAGCTTCCGTTCCGGGTTGCCCAGGGCGGCGAGCAGGGCGCGGGTCCGGCTCAGGCCGGGCTTGCGGGTTTGCCATTTGACGGAGTGGATGTAGTCGAGGGCGGCTTGGTAACTCATAGCAGGACCTTCTTTTCATTCTGTCAAAAATCACTAAATTGGTTGGCTCTTTTATTATCCCAATTTCTCCGAATTTTGTCAATTAGTTTACAGAAAATTTCTGTCGAAAAAATTGATAAAATTTTCACAAAGAATGGCCGTTTGTTTGACACCGCCGGTTTTTAAGCGCTATTTGACGAGATTTTGCCGCCGCCCTTGCTTTTGGGGCGGGGCTGTGCTATAATCCATCCAAATGAAAATCAATGAGGGCGCAGGTCATGGAAGCTGGGTGAAAGTCCCACGCAAGGCCGTTGCTGTAATTCGCCGAAACACTCCGGCACAGATGTCACTGGGGGCCTCCCTGGGAAGACGCCGGAGCCGCCCCTCCGGGCTGAGGCGATAAGCCAGAATACTTGCCTGCGCTCTGCCACGTCACAGTGGCAATATGTCTGACTCTGCGGACTTCCGGAGCTGGGGATATAAGAAAATGGTGTACCGACACCCGCTTTTGACCGGGTGGCAGCGGGTTTGTTTGGTGCGCTCTTTTTCCTGTCCCTTTGTTCGTAAGCCGTCCGCGAATCTCGCGGGCGGTTGTTTTTTGAGGAAACTCCGCTTCAATAACTCTCGGCGTCTGGACGGCATCTTTCGTGCAACTCTTCGTTGCGAAATCTTGAAATCCACAAAGGATTCCTGCGATTCCGCGCCTCGATTTGCGCAAAATCTGCTCGCCCAGCCATCCAAGGCCATTGAATCAGAGCTTCCTATAGTTCTATGCCCGTAGGAGGTCCCCTTATGAAAAAAGCAACGAAAACCATGCAAAAAATTCTTCTCGTCCTGCTGTCCTGCCTGCTGCTGGCGGCCCCGGCCCTGGCCGCGGAGACCCCCGCCGACGGGACCTATACCGTGGAGTTGACCATGTCCGGCGGCACCGGCAAAGCCTCCATCGCCTCCCCGGTGGACATCGTGGTGGAGGACGGGTCCATCACCGCCACGGTGGTCTGGTCCAGCTCCAACTATGACCGGATGACGGTGGACGGCGTGGACTACGAACCCACCACCACCGAGGACGGCTCCACCTTTGAAATTCCCATCGTCTTAGATGAGGATATGGTCGTCATGGCGGAGACCCTGGCCATGAGCGAGCCTCACGACATCGAATACGTCCTCTACTTTGACAGCGAGACGCTGGAGGAGGTCAGCGAGGGCGTCACCATCTCCTCCACCATGGTGGACGCGGGCGGGGCCATCATTATACTGCTCATTATCGTCATTGCCCAGCGGATGCGGAGAGACAGGAGCACCAGGCGGGCCAAACGGTGAAGCGATTTTTAACCCTGCTGCTGGCGGCGGCGCTCCTGCTGTCCCTGACCGGGTGTCAGAGCGCCAGCGGGGACAGTGAATGGAGCCACGTCCCGGAGGAAACCTTCTGCGGTCTGACCTACACCGGCAGTCTGGAGCTGTCCTACGCCCACGAGTTCGCCGTGGACTACTACGAGGGAGGGTATAGTCTGCTCTCCATCGCCAACGGCGACCAGTTCCTGGTGATACCGGAAGGGGCAGCCGTGCCGGAGACGGACGTTCCCGTGATTCAACAGCCCCTCTCTGACGTGTATCTGGTGGCCACCGCCGCCATGTGCCTGTTTGACGCGTTGGACGGGCTGGACGCCATCACCCTCTCCGGCACCCAGGCCGACGGGTGGACCATCGACAACGCCCGCCTTGCAATGGAGGCGGGGGACATCGCCTATGCGGGAAAGTACAGCGAGCCGGATTATGAGCTGATCGTCTCCTCCGGGTGCCGCCTGTCCGTTCAGTCCACCATGATCTACCACAGCCCGGAGGTCAAAGAGAAGCTGGAGGAATTGGGCATCCCCGTGCTGGTGGACTACTCCAGCTACGAGACCCACCCTCTGGGCCGGACCGAGTGGGTCAAGCTCTACGCCGCCCTGCTGGGCAGGGAGGACGAGGCGGAGACGCTGTTTCAGGAGCAGGAGGAAGCGCTGAACAGCGTGGCCTCCGAGGAACCTACCGGCAAGACCGTGGCCTATTTCTACATCAGCTCCACCGGCGGCTATGCCGTGGTGCGCAAGAGCGGCGACTACGTGACCCAGATGATTTCGCTGGCCGGCGGGGAGTATCTCTTCGACGACCTGGGGGACGACGAGACCTCTACCGCCACCGTCAGCATGACGCTGGAGGAGTTCTACGCCACCGCCAAAGACGCGGACATCGTCCTTTACAACAGCACCATCGACGGCCAGCTCAGCACACTGGAGGACTTTTTGGCCCTGAATGAGCTGCTGGGGGACTTCAAGGCGGTGCAGGAGGGCAACGTCTGGTGTACCAACGCCAACCTGTACCAGGACATGACCCGGCTGGGCACCGTCACCGGGGAAATGCACCAGATTTTCGCCGGGATCGCCGGGGACGAGATGGAGTTCTTTTATCGGCTGTTCTGAGAGAATTTGTTTTTTGCCCTGTTCAGCTTTATGCTGGAAACCTCTCCGCCACCGCCTAAAGGCGGCGGCCCTCCTCCGCCGTCAAGCGGCACTTCCGGGGCTTTGCCCCTCCCTGCCCTTTCAGGGGAGGCGAGAGGGAAAGTGCTTGTCGATTGGTTTTCGCTTTGCTCAAAGAAGGCAAATTTAAGGGCTAACCTTGTGTTTCAACGTTTCTTTTAGGAAATCGTCTGAAATAAATTGTATCAATCCACACAGGAGGAAAGACATGAAAAAAGGAATCGCATTGCTGCTGACCCTGAGCCTGGCGCTGGCCGCCCTGACCGGCTGCTCCGGCAGCACCGGCAGCGCCGACGCTTCTGTCGAGGCCGCGGCCTCTGCGGAGACCAGCGCGGCAGAACTGACTGACGAGGAAATTGCCGCCAACGTGGCAGACCTCATCGACGCCATCTATGTTCAGACCCGTACCGACGAGACCGATGAACAGTGTGCCGCCGCCAAAGCCGCCTGGGACGCTCTGACCGACGAGCAGAAGGCGCTGGTGGAGGGCGAAAACGCCGACCCGGATTATTTCGGGCTGGACACCGGCGACGCCTCCGCCGACGACCCCCGGAACCAGGACGAAATCGGGGAGTATGAGATTTTGGTGGTCAGCTTCGGCACCTCCTACAACGAGAGCCGGGCCACCGACATCAAGGGCGTGGAGGACGCGCTGGCGGAAGCCTACCCGGACTGGTCCGTTCGCCGGGCCTTCACCGCGCAGATCATCATCAACCACGTTCAGGCCCGTGATGAGGAATACATCGACAACATGGAGCAGGCCCTCCAGCGGGCGGTGGACAACGGCGTGAAAACCCTGGTGGTGCAGCCCACCCACCTGATGCACGGCGCGGAGTATGACGAGATGTGCGAGGCCATCGAGGAATACGCCGAATACTTCGACACCGTGGCCATTGCCGAACCGCTGCTGGGCGAGGTAGGCGATGACGCCACCGTCGTCAACGAGGACAAGCAGGCGGTGGCCGAGGCCATCACCGCCGAAGCCGTGGCCGATTCCGGCTACGAGACCCTGGAGGCCGCCGCAGAGGACGGCGTGGCTTATGTGTTTATGGGCCACGGCACCTCCCACACCGCTAAGGTGTCCTATAGCCAGATGCAGACCCAGATGGAAGCCCTGGGCTATGAAAACGTGTTCATCGGCACCGTGGAGGGCGAGCCGGAGGAGACCGAATGTACCGCCGTCATCGACAGTGTGTTCGCCGCCGGGTACACCAAGGTCGTTCTGCGGCCCCTGATGGTAGTGGCAGGGGACCACGCCAACAACGACATGGCCGGGGAGGACGCGGACTCCTGGCTGAGCATGTTCACCGCCTCCGGGTACTTTGAGAGCGTGGACTGCCAAATCGAGGGCCTGGGCCGCATCGAGGCCATTCAGCAGCTGTATGTGGCCCACACCGCCGCCGCCATGGAGGATCTGGCCTCCTCCGCTGTCAGCGAAACCTCCTCTGACGCCGCCGAACTGGAGGACGGGGTATACACCGCCACATTTAACACCGACAGCTCTATGTTCCACGTCAACGAAGCCTGTGACGGCAAGGGCACTCTCACCGTGGAAAACGGCCAGATGACCATTCACGTCTCCCTGGTGTCCCAGAACATCGTCAACCTGTATGTGGGTCTGGCGGAGGACGCCCAAGCCGAGGGCGCGGTGCTGCTGGAGCCGACTGTTGACACCGTCACCTACAGCGACGGCACTTCCGAGGAAGTCTACGGGTTTGACATCCCCGTGGCCGCCATCGGGGAGGACTTTGACCTGGCGATTTTGGGCACCAAAGGCACCTGGTACGACCATGTGGTCAGCGTCACCGACCCGGAGCTGGCGGAGTAAGCGTCCGCTGAACCTGGTTGAAACCGGCATCACAGGGGCTGCGCCAAAAGCGGCGCGGCCCCTGTTTTTGTCTTTTGACGGAAAATACGTATTGCGGTTGACATCTAACTGGAATTTTTCTATAATATGTAGTATAGCAGTTTGCCCTTTTCGGCGCGGACCGCACCAATTACGGGTTTTCCCCATTCACATACGAGAAAGACCTGACCTAACCCAACCAACGAAGGAAGGAATTACGATATGGCAGTTAAAATCACCGGCCACACCCAGCTGCTGGGCTTCTTCGGCTCCCCGGCTGAGCACTCCACCTCTCCCGCCATCCACAACGAGGCGTTTTCCCAGCTGGGGCTGGACTACACCTATCTGGCCTTTGACATCGGCCTGGACAAAATCGAGGCGGCGGTGAACGCCGTGCGCACCCTGAACATGAAGGGCGCCAACGTCTCTATGCCCTGCAAGACCGCCGTCATGCAGTACCTGGACGAGATCGACCCCGCCGCCAAGCTCTGCGGCGCAGTGAACACCATCGTCAACACCGACGGCTACCTGAAAGGCTACTCCACCGACGGTGTGGGCTACATGACCGCCCTGAAGGACAACGGCGTGGACGTCATCGGCAAGAAGATGACCATGGCGGGCTGCGGCGGCGCAGGCAAGGCCATCGCGGTGCAGGCCGCGCTGGACGGCGTGGCGGAGCTGTCCATCTTCAACGTGAAGGATGCCTTCTGGGATCGCTGCGTCCAGACGGTGAAGGACCTGGAGGAGAACACCAACTGCAAGGTCAAGCTCTTTGAGCTGAACAGCGACGACCCCACCTCCATGGAGAACCTGAAAAACGAGATTGCCAGCTCCGTCCTCTTCGCCAACGCCACCGGCGTGGGCATGGGCAAGCTGGAGGGCCAGACCTACATCCCCGACGCCTCCTTCTTCCGGCCCGACCTGGTGGTGACCGACGTGGTCTACGCCCCGCCAGAGACCGCCATGCTCAAGCTGGCCCGGGAGACCGGCTGCAAGACCATCAACGGCATGGGGATGCTGTTCTACCAGGGCGCGGCGGCGTTCAAGCTGTGGATGGGACAGGATATGCCCATCAAGCATATGAAGAAGTATCTGGGTCTGTCCAAGTAAATCGACATTTGAAAACAACGACATCGCAGGGGGTGCAGACGATTCTGCACCCCTGTGAGCCTGTCGAAAAACGACAGGCTCTCGACCAAAATCACGGATTTTGGTCGAAA
>JAJBVG010000011.1 GCA_020859945.1 Clostridiales bacterium
GCCCACCGACGTGGCCCCCCTCAGCGAGAAAACCTACTCCCTCCCCTTCCCGCCGGAGCCCCGCCCCGGCGAGTACGCCGTCACCGTGTCCTTCCGGCTCCGTCAGGACACGGCCTGGGCAAAACGTGGCCATGAGGTGGCCTTTGGGCAGGGCGTTTACCGGGTGTCCGCCCCGGCGCAGCCCCGAAAAGTGAATCCTCTCCGTATTATTCGTACCGATTTCAACGTTGGGGCGATAGGAGACGACTTCCGCGCCCTGTTCTCCAAGTCGGACGGCGGGCTGGTCTCCTACCAGTACGGCGGCGTGGAGCTGCTGAAAACCATCCCGCTCCCCAACTTCTGGCGGCCCATGGTGGACAACGACCTGGGCGGTCAGGTGAACCTGACCACCGCTCAGTGGAAGGTGGGTTCTCAGTTCGTCAGCCACCGGCAGCCGGGCATGGGCTACTGGAACCTGGCCTACGCCCCAGACGTGGAGGAACACGACGGGCAGCTCACCGTCACCTACACCTACCACATGCCCACCTCTCCCGCCTCCTCCTGCCGGGTGGCCTACACCGTCCGGGGAGACGGCGAAATCGCCTGTACCCTGACCTACGACCCGGTGGAGGGTCTGCCCCCCATGCCGGAGTTCGGGATGCTGTTCAAGCTGGACGCGGATTATGACCGGCTGGAGTGGTACGGCAACGGCCCGGAGGAGAGCTACGTGGACCGGCGGAACGGCGTTCGCCTGGGCATTTGGAACGGAACCGTGAAGGAGCAGATGGCCCGCTACCTGCGGCCCCAGGAGTCCGGCAGTCACACCGGCGTTCGCTGGGCCAAAATCACCGACTACCGGGGCCGGGGGATGGCGTTCTCCGGCGACGGTATGACCTTCTCCGCCCTGCCCTGGACCCCCCACGAAATCGACTGCGCCCAGCACCCCTACGAGCTGCCTCCCATCCACTACACGGTGGTTCGCTGCGCCTGGAAGCAGATGGGCGTGGGCGGCGACGACACCTGGGGCAGCGTCCCTCACCCGGAATACTGGCTGCCCACGGACCGCCCCCTGTCCTTCACCTTCCGGTTCCGGGGCTGTATGCGGGAGTGACAAATGTTGTTTACTGGTTATCCCTTTTACTCAGCCTTATGACCATTTTAGCTCTTTGCTTCTAGCTTTTAGCTATTAGCTTTGTGTGCTGCGCTTACCGTTTACATTCTTTTACAAACAGGCGGTTTCGCTCTCAGTTTCCTATTCGGCTGTTTGCTTTAGACTGGGCGGCACCTGACTAACAGCTAACGGCTAATGGCTTATGGCTTATCACAACACGGCTGATTCAAATAGATAGCCATTGTTTCCCTCCCCGCAAACCTGCATTTTTTACATCTTTTATTCACATTCTGCCATATCCTTTTTCATTTCTGCACGTTATAATGGCGGTAACAACAGGCCGGTCATTTCGCCCGGCAACTTCAAAGAACAGGAGTGGTTTTCTCTATGTTGACGATTCGACAGCTGACACAGAACCTGAACGACGGCGTTTACGACGACCGGCTGGCCTACATCTACTGCCGCAAACCGGAGCAGGCGGCCCCCTTCCGCGCCCGTGTGCTCCACGTGGCCCAGGGCTACGCCCAGACCTTTGGCAAGGACGACAGCGCCCAGGTCGCCATCTACTCCGCCCCCGGCCGCACCGAGATCGGCGGCAACCACACCGACCACCAGCAGGGCAAGGTCCTGACCGGCTCGGTGGACCTGGACGCGCTGGCCTGCGCCGCCCCCAACGGCACCACCGCGGTGAACATCTTCTCCGAGGGCTACGGCATGATTTCCGTGGACTGCGCCCAGCTCGCCCCCGTTCCCAGCGAGGAAAACACCACCGCCTCCCTCATCCGAGGTATCCTGGCCCGGGTCAATGAGCTGGGCTACCCGGTCTCCGGCTTCGACGCCTATGTGATCTCCGACGTACCCGGCGGCTCCGGCCTGTCCTCCTCCGCCTGCTTCGAGGTGCTGGTGGGCGTGGCGGTCAACGGCCTCTTCTGCGGCGGCGCGCTCCCCCTGGACGAAGTCGCTAAAATCGGCCAGTACGCTGAAAACGTTTACTTCGGCAAGCCCTCCGGCCTGTTGGACCAGATGGGCTGCGCCCTGGGCGGCATCGTCACCATCGACTTCAAGGACAAGGCCAACCCCGTCTATCACGCGGTAGACTTCGACTTCGCCCCGGCGGGCTACGCCCTGTGCATCATCGACACCGGCGCGGACCACGCCGACCTGACCGGCGATTACGCCGCCGTCCCCGCGGAAATGCGCTCCGTGGCCGCCGCCCTGGGCAAAGAGGTCCTCTCCCAGGTGGAGGAGGCGGACTTCTACGCCGCCATCCCCTCCATCAAGGCTCAGGTGGGCGACCGGGCCATCCTTCGGGCCGTCCACTACTACGGCGACTGCGCCCGTGTGACCGAGCAAGTGGCCGCCCTGGAGCGGGGCGACTTCCCCTCCTTCCTGTCCCTGGTGAACGCCTCCGGCCGCTCCTCCTTTATGTACCTCCAGAACGCCGCCACCTATCGGGACCCGGTCGATCAGCCCGTGGGCGTGGCTCTGGCCGTGGCGGAGCATCTGCTGGCGGGACAGGGGGCCTGCCGGGTCCACGGCGGCGGCTTCGCTGGGACCATCCAGGCTTACGTCCCCCTGGCGCAGGTCCCTGCGTTTCAGGCGGGCATGGACGCCCTGCTGGGCGAAGGGGCCTGCCGCGTCACCTCCATCCGTCCCGTGGGCGGCTGTGTACTGATGGACTAACGGACAAATAGGAAAACAAAGCAGCACTGAACGCCTTGCACATCGTTCGGTGCTGCCCACACACAGAGAGGAGCGGTTTCTTATGGAAGAAAGAATTTCTCAGCTGATCGAATACGCCGTGCGCAAGGGCTGGATCACCGAAGCGGACCGGCTCTGGGCCGCCAACCGCATTTTGGAAGCCCTGCACCGGGGCGGCTTTGAGGGGCTGGCGCCCGTGGACGGCCAACTGCCCCCCATTCAGGAGATTTTGAACGCCCTGTGTGACGACGCCTACCAGCGGGGCGTCATTGACGGCAACTCCGCCGCCTACTACGACCTCTTCGACACGGAGCTGATGGGCCTGCTGACCCCCCGCCCCTCCGAGGTCATCGGGCAGTTCAATGCGCTGTACCAGCAAAGCCCCAAAGCGGCCACCGACTGGTATTATACCTTCTCCGGCGATACCAATTACATCCGCCGGGACCGCATCGCCAGGGACAAAAAGTGGACAGTGGACACGGAGTACGGCACGCTGGACATCACCATCAACCTCTCCAAGCCGGAGAAAGACCCCAAAGCCATCGCCGCCGCCGGGAAAGCCAAGAGCACCGGCTACCCCAAGTGCCAGCTCTGCGTGGAAAATGAGGGCTACGCGGGCCACCTGAACCACCCCGCCCGGCAGAACCACCGCATCATCCCCATCACCCTCAACGGGACGGAGTTCTTTTTGCAGTACAGCCCCTACGTCTACTATAACGAGCACTGCATCGTGCTGAACAAAGAGCACACTCCCATGCACATCGACGAGCAGGCGTTCGGCAACCTGCTGGACTTCGTCACCAAGTTCCCCCACTACTTCATCGGCTCCAACGCCGACCTGCCCATCGTGGGCGGCTCTGTGCTGAGCCACGACCACTACCAGGGCGGCAACTACACCTTCCCCATGGCCCGGGCCGAGGTGGAGGCCCCCCTCACCATCCCCGGCTACGAGGACGTGGAGACGGGCATCGTCCGCTGGCCCATGTCCGTCATCCGGGTCAAGTCCCCGGACCGCCAGCGGGTCATTGCCCTGGCCACCCACATTCTGGACAAGTGGAGAATCTACGATGACCCCGACGCCTTCATCTTCCACGAGACAGACGGCGAACCGCACTCCACCATCACCCCCATCGCCCGGCGGCGGGGAGAGGACTACGAGCTGGACCTGGTGCTGCGCAACAACATCACCACCGAGGACTGTCCCCTGGGCGTGTTCCACCCCCACGCGGAAAAGCACCACATCAAGAAGGAGAACATCGGCCTCATCGAGGTCATGGGTCTGGCCGTCCTCCCCGCCCGCTTGAAGGACGAGCTGGCCGCCCTGGAGGACGCCATTCAGGAGGGCAAGGACCTGATGGCCGACCCCAAGACCGCCCCTCACGCGGTCTGGGCCAACGAGGTGCAGGCCCGTCACCCGGAGATGACCGACTTCAACCTCATGTCCATCCTCCAGCAGGAGGTGGGCCAGGTGTTCAAAGGCGTGCTGGAGGACGCGGGCGTCTACAAGCGCACCCCCGAGGGCAGAGCGGCCTTCCTGCGGTTCGTGGAGCAGCTGTAACGCTTTTCCAATAAAAGATTGACAAACCGCCGTTCAACTGGTAAGATAAATGGTACTTCACAGAAACCGTGAAGTACCATTTTCTTTTTGAAATCAGGTTGATTCTATGAGACGCTTTCTTGCGCTTTTTATGGCTCTTTCTCTGCTCTGCTCCCTCACCGGCTGCGGCGGGGATGATTCCCCCACCGTGGAGGAAAAAAGCTCCGCCGCCGAGGTGTCCGAGGTCTTGGGCTACGACCTGTTGGAGCCAGATGCCGACGATTTGACCTTCTCCGCCGCCGCCGTAGTGGATGAGGTCATCGGTCAGGCGGAGTACCGGGACGGGGATTCCACCGTCACCCTGCGCATGACGCTGGAGGCCGACCTGCTGGACGGCCTGGCCGGGTACGAAAACGCGGGCATGGCCGGAGGCGTCGAAGCCCCTGCCGATGTGTTCAGCGCCCTGGAGGTCTTTGTCATCGGGGAGAGCATTTACTACTGCGAGTTCTCCTTCACCAACAACGACTGCACCTGCTATCTCTCCCTGGCGGAGACAAAGACGGACTTCGACAGCTTCTCCGCCCTGCTCATCGACTATGTGAACCAGCTCTACAACCTGGAGGAGGTCCCCAGCTTCGTTTACGCGGTGGACCCCGACTTCGTCCCGGAGGAGGACGAGGAAGCCGGGGAAACGGACACAGCGGCCTCTGACGCGGTGGCGCATCTCTACCTGGACCACTATGACATCACCCTGGTCAGCGTGGGGGACAGCTACACCTTCTCCCCCACCGGCGGCGACGGGACGTACACCTGGGAGAGCGCCGACCGCTCCATCGCCATCGTCTCCCCCACCGGCGGCACCGTCACCGCCGTGGCCTCCGGCACCACCACCGTCACCTGCACCAGCGGCGACGGCCAGACCGCCGAGGTCATTATCCGGGTGAAGTAACGCTGTCAGGACATAAGAGAACCCTGCCGTCTTTTGCAAAAGCGGCGGGGTTCTCTCTTTACTTTTTGGTGTTGGTTTTGCGCAGTGGACGGGGCGTGTTTGTGAAGCCTGCTATGTAATCAATGGACACGTTATAGAACTCTGCCAGCTGGACGATCAGTTCAAAAGGTGGCTCACGCTTTCCCTGCTCATAGTTCGCGTAGGTCGTTTTGTGCATTCCCAGCATCTCAACCAGTTTGCCCTGAGTCAGGTCATGATCTTCCCTCAGGTCGCGCAGACGAGGATAGTAGTGCAAGGGTACACCCTTCTTTCTTCGTTTTTGTCTATTATGCGCCCTTTTTACCGAAAACATCGTTAATAAACAGCGTATGTTGTTCATTATACCAACAAATGATACCTTTGGCAACAGGGAGAATCCCCCGTGTTTCCCGCATAAAAAAACGGCCTTTCTCCGTCTGTCCGACAGAAAGGGCCGTTTTCTTCCTGGTTTTGTGGTGGAAATCGGTGGTTTTACATGCCCAGCTTCTTCATTTCCTCCAAAATCTCCGCCTCGGATTTTTCCGGCGCGCCGCCGCCAGCGCCCAGGCGCTCCGGCTCGTCCGGGCCGTCCGCCCAGGCCGCCTCGTCCTCTTCGTCCAGGATGAAGTCTCCGCAGGCGTCTACTTTTGGCAAATAGGGTTCAAATTCCTTCAGCAGCAGGGTGGCTCCCAGCAGGGCCACCAGCCCGAAGCCGCAGGTGACCCAGATGAAGCCGTAGAGGGGCATCATCTGCGCGTCCGTGTAGGTCAGGTACAGGGGGAACACGTTGAAGAACACAATGACGATCAGGTTCAGCGGCTTGCGCAGGGCGAAGTACCAGGCGTTGCGCAGCAGGTTGGGGATGGTGTCCCGGAAGGCCGCCATGGTGGGGAACAGGTAAATGGTCAGCACCATGGCGATGACGCCGATGGCGAAGATCAGGTAGATGAAATACTGGAACACCCCGCCGAACTGACGGCACCAGAACACGTCCAGAGCGCCAAAGGCCACCAGCGCCAGCAAGATCACCCAGTAGATGGTCGCCTGCTTGAAGTTGGTCTTGAAGCCGATCCAGAACTGCTTGAAGGGGTTGATGACCCCGTCTCCCCGCAGCGTCTTGAACATCACGTGGTACAGGGCCACGTAGCTTGCGCCGATCGTCACCACCGGCAGACTGAAAATCGCAAACATGATGTTGGCGGCGATGATAATGCCCAGCCGGGTCATCAGTCGGCCAAAGGCGCTGTCGTTGCTCAAAAATCCCCGAAACATTTCCGCCATGTTACGAAACCTCCCCGATCAGATAGTCTAAAAAGAGTTCCACCGCGTCCAGGTTTTTGCTGTACGCGCCGATGCCGATGACGCAGCTGTCCTCGTAGAGTTCGTATTCCGTCATCAGGCAGCTGTCGCTGACATCAATGCCCACCGGCACCAGGTCATCGCTGTACTCCTCATCATATGGCTCGCAGTAGACCAGCCGGTCCCCGTACTTCTCCACAATGGAGGCGCATCCCTCGCTGTTCAGGTCCAGCAGCCGCCCGCTGGCCCCCAGCGCCACCAGGGAGTCCTTCTCCATCGTCACGCAGTCCAGGGTCCCGGCGTCCACATACGACACAAACACCTCGTAATAGGTGTTGCCCACGCCCTGGTTGCTGGCGTAGTCAAAATAGGAGCTGTTGTTGAACACCACATTCTTTTCCGACAGGTCGAAGTCCCCGTACTCCACGAAGTCCTCCCACAGGTCGGAGCCGGTGCCCACCTCGGCGTAGGTGTTGGTAAAGGTGACGTACAGCCAGTTTTCCGACAGGACGGTGTTCATCTGGTAGATGATGTACACCAGCAGGGTGACGCCGCAGACGATGCCGATGATCCACAGCTTGTAATACTGCCAGATGTATTCGGCCTTGCTGCGCCCATCGGGTAGGGCGGCGATTTTCTCTTTTTCAGCGGATAGATAGGAAAGTAACCATTTCATGGGTGGAAAGCTCCTTTTTGCTGGGATGGGGCGCGAGCCTGCCGGAGACCGGCAGGCTCAGTGTGTGGAAAGCAAACTGATTATCCTTTTGCTCAGCTACGGGCTTGAAACCCCTCCGCCACCGCCTACGGCGGCGGCCCTCCTCCCCTTTCAGGGGAGGCAAGAGGGGATAGTGCTTGTCGGCTGATGTCAGTTTTGTTCGACAGATGTGAGGTTTTAGCCGAAATGCCCTCTTTCTAAACACTAATCACTAGCCACTAAAAACGTGGTTGATTCAAAGGGATAACAATGAAAAACGATAAACGTCAGTCCTTGGTCGCCTCGCCCACCCGGACCAGGTGGACCTGCATACTGGGGTAGTCGCCGTTGAGCACCGGGAAGGTGTACCCGCCGTACATCAGGGCGCTGCCCCGATACCGCCGCTGCTCCTGCCCCTCGTCGATGTAGACGCCGTCAGGGTCCAGCCCCTTCAGGCGGACGTGGACCAGGGCGGAGTTGGGCTGGGGACTGCTGACCACCATGTTGATGAGGCTCTCGCTGCCGTCCCGGGCCACGAACTGCCAGGCGCTGTAAAACCCATCGTCCTGGGGCTTGGTCAGCCGGTAGTACAGCCCGTCCTGAATCAGCCAGTAATACTTTTTGAAGTCCGCGATTTGGCGGCGGACCTCCTCCTTGTCCTCTTCGCTGAGCTTGTTGGGGTCCAGCTCATAGCCAAAGCTGCCGGACATAGCCACCACGCCTCTGGTTTTCAGGGGAGTGGTGCGGCCCGTCTGGTGGTTGGGAGAGGCGGAGACGTGGGCGCCCATGGTGGACACAGGATACCCGAAAGAAGTGCCGTACTGGATCTTGATGCGCTCGATGGGGTCGGTGTCGTCGCTGCACCAAATCTGAGGGGAGTAGTAGAGGATGCCCGGGTCAAACCGGCCACCGCCGCCGGCGCAGCCCTCAAACAGCACGTCGGGGAAGTCCGTGGTCAGGCGGTCCATCAGCTCGTAGACCCCCAGCACATACCGGTGGCTGACCTCCCCCTGCCGCTCTCTGGGCAGCTGGCGGGAGTACACGTCAGAGAGGGAACGGTTCATATCCCACTTGATGTACTCGATGTGGTTTTCCCGCAGCAGGCGGGCGATGCTCTCGTAGAGGTAATCCCGCACGTCCTTGCGGGACAGGTCCAGCACCAGCTGGTTCCGGCCCATCATGGGATGGCGGTTGGGCAGGGAAAAGGCCCAGTCCGGGTGGGCCCGGTAGAGGTCGGAGTCCTCGTTGACCATCTCCGGCTCGATCCACAGGCCAAATTTCAGCCCCATCTCGTTAATTTTCTCGATCAGCGGATGCAGTCCGCCGGGGAGCTTCGCCTCGTTGACGAACCAATCCCCCAGGCCGGAGTTGTCGCTGTCCCGACGGCCAAACCAGCCGTCGTCCAGCACGAACATCTCCACCCCCAGTTCCGCCGCCTGCTCCGCGATGTGCAGCAGCTTTTCTTCAGTGAAGTTGAAGTAGGTGGCCTCCCAGTTGTTCAGCAGGAGGGGACGGCGGGCCAGCTTGTACTTGCCCCGGCAGACGTTGTGGCGGATGATGGTGTGGTAGTTGTGGGAAAGCTGGGTGAACCCGCTGGGGCTGTAGGTCAGCAGCACCTCCGGCGTGTGGAAGCTCTCGCCGGGGGACAGGGTCCACAGGAATTGGGCGTCGTGGATGCCCATGACCACCCGGGTGTTCTCCAGCTGGTCCACCTCGATTTCCGTCTTGTGGTTGCCGGAGTACATGAACATCAGGCCGTAGCAGTCGCCGCTGTCCTCGGTGGCCTCGTGGTCGCAGAGGATGACAAAGGGGTTGTGATGGTGACTGGTCATGCCCCGCTTGGAGGCGATGGTCTGGATGGAGTGGATCAGCGGGGTGCGCTCCACCTGGCGTTCCATGCAGTGGCGGCCATGAAAATGCACCAGGTCCCACTTGCCAAAAGGCATGTCCAGGCAGAGGGATGCCACCTTCTCCAGCCGCACGTTTTCCTGGCCCCAGTTGACGATCTCCGCGCAGCGAGTGATGATGTCCTTGTCCTCAAAGACGCCGTAGCGCAGCTTGACCATCAGCCGGGTCACGGGGTCCATCATGCTGATTTCCAGCGTCTCCGCCTCGCCGCCGTTGTCGTAGACGGCGGGCATAGCGGGGATGGAATACTTCCCCGGAAAAATCTTGTGGCCGGTATAGCGGAAATCCGCGCCATAGCTGCCGTCCCCATTGACCACGGAGAGGCCGTTGATGCGGAAGTCCCCCACGCCGAAGCTGGTGTACTCCTGGGGCAGGGTGTCCAGGGAGAAGGTGCGGTCAAATTTGACGTCGTAAGGGTTGCCGGAAAAGCCCCGGTCATAGCTGCTGTTGAGATAGGCCATGTTGGCCCCGTCCACCTGCCGTCCGTAGTACAGGTGGTGCAGAAACCCGTACCGGTCCACCTGCATCTGATAGGTGGAGCTGCGGGTCTCCAGGGTCAGGAGCCGCTGCTCCTCGTCATAGCGGATACTCATTCCGTTGGCTCCTTTCGGGGCTTTTCTTCGCTTTCTTCCTTCTCCTTTTTGTCTGCGGTGGGGGCTTTTTTCTCCTTTTTGTCCCCGGCGGGGGCGGAGACGACCCCACCCATCATCCGGTAGTTCCGGGGACTGACGCCGTAGACATTTTTGAACATCTTGGAGAAGGTCAGCGGGTTCTCATAGCCGATTTTCTGGGCGATCTCCTGGATGGAATACCGGGTCTCCAGCAGCAGCTCGCAGCCTCGGCTGAGCCGGTACTGCAACAGGTACTCCTGGGGAGAAATGCCCATCTTTTTCTTAAAAATGTTGGTCAGATAACTGCGGTTGATGCCAATATACTTGGCCACGTCGTTGACCTTGATGCTGGCGTAGTTGTAGCGGATAAAGTCCAGAGCGTGGTTGACGTACACGTCTGGCGCGTACTCGTGGTGGCGGCGCACCACCTGGGACGACTTGTAATTGGACTCCACCGCCAGAGACAGGTACTCCAGCAGGATGCCCAGCCGCAGCAGGTCGTTGGCCAGGGTCAGCTCCGGCCGGTCCAGGATACGCTGGGTCAGGTGGTGGAAGTCCTGGGGGTCCACGTAGCAGTCCAGCGCGTTGACACCCTCCCGGAACCCGGCGCTTTCGGCGTAGTAGGGGGCGTTGGTCCCGTCGAAGGTCATCCAGCAGTAGGTCCAGGGGTCGCTGTCGTCCGGCTTGTACCAACCGTCCTCACCGGGCTTGGTCATGAACATCTGGCCGAAGTGCAGCCGCTGCTCCCGCCCGTCGATGCAGATGGTGCCCTTGCCGGAGAGGATGACGTGCAGGTGGTAGCCGCTCCGCCCCTCCGGGTAAAAGATGTTGCCCGGCGTGCAGTGCTCCACGCCGCACAGGGTCAGATATAAGTCCTCTGTCTGCTTCTGGTGATATTCCAGACAGCGGAAGCGTTTGCTCTCATGGAGGGTTGATGCGTTGTCCAAGTTATCACCGTTCCTCCCTTCCGAATCGTTCAAAATGTCGTTTTTCTCACATTTTACATGGATGCAATGTGAGATACTGGCAAATAAAGAGGCCGGAGCCATCACAAACGCGACGACTCCGGCACAGAGTCACCCTCAGGAGCCTCCCACGGGGAGACTCCTCTGATTCAGGTGCAAACACCGAAAACGATGTTTTTCTTACAGCTTGCCGCCGGAGGTAGCAATGCCCTCGACGAACTGCTTCTGGAAGATGACGTAGATAATGACCATCGGCAAAATGGCCAGAGTAGCGGCTGCCATCATGGTGGGATAGTCGCTGGAATACTGGCCCTGCATCTTCGCCAGAGCAGCGGACAGGGTAGTGGTGGTGGCGTTGGAGCAGACGATCATGGGCCACATCAGATCCTTGAACGCGAACACGGCGGTGAAGATGCCCAGGGAGACCATGGACGACCGGGTCAGCGGCATCATGATCCTTAGGAACCGCTGTCCCACGTTGCAGCCGTCAATGGCGGCAGCTTCCTCCAAGTCTTTTGGCAGGCCACGGTAGCCGGTCTCCAACAGATAGGTGCCGAATGCGGTGACCATGCCGGGGAACACCAAGCCGAAGGTGGTGTTCAGCATTCCCAGCTTGGAGACCATCAGGTACTGAGGAATGATGAAGATCTGAGAGGGGACCATCATCTGAACCAGAACCAGCATATGGAAAACCTTTTTGCCAGGGAATTCCAGACGGCCCAGCGCATAACCAGCCATGGTAGCGGTCAGGCAGGCGCAGACCACGCGGAAGAAAATCATCAGCAGGGTGTTCTTGTAGAGGATCAGGAAGTTATAGGACTTCCAAACCGTGGCGAAGTTCTCCCAGTGCCAGCCGTTCTGCGGGAAGATGTAGAACGGATCGACGGAGATGGCCTCCTGGTTGGTTTTCAGGGCGGTCAAAATCATCCAGACGAAGGGGACAAGCATAATGATCGAGAATACAATCAGAATCACATGGATCAATACGCTAGTCATGCGTTCTCTTGCTTTTGCGCTTTCCATTAATTGTTCCCCCTTTCTCAGTTGTAGAAGACGAACTTCTTCTCGCAGGACTGCAAGATAGCCGTGATAATCATGATAAAGATCAGCAGCAGGCAGACGACAGCTGCGCCCATGCCCTTGTTGCCGTTGGTGAAGGCGTAGGTATAGAACACATAAACCACGGACTGGACCTTGGGCAGAGCCTGGTTGGTCTTATCCATAACCATAAACATCAGGTCGAACACAGTCAGAGCGCCGATGATACGGGTCTGAACGATGAAGAAGGTGGTGGGGCTGAGCAGGGGGACGGTGATGCTGAAGAACTGACGGATGCCGGTGGCGCCGTCAATCTCGGCGGCCTCATAGTAGTCGCCGGGGATCTCCTGCAAGCCGGAGATGAACAGCACCATGTTGTAACCGACAATGGACCACACGCCGATGACGCCAATGGCGATCCAGGCGATGCTGGGATTGGAGATCCAGGCGATGTTGGTACCGAAGATGTTGTTGATGAGGCCGAACTGCTGGTTGTACAGCCACTTCCAGACCATGGCCACGGCTGCGGGGGCGCAGACCATAGGCAGGAAGAAGATGGTGCGGTAGACAGAGACGCCAATCATCTTTTTCCGGTTCAGGAACACGGCCAGCACCAGAGCGATGACCACAGAGAAGGGCACCTCGATGATGGCGTACTTGACGGTGTTGAGCAGGGACTGCCAGAACTCACCGGCGTTGGCGCCCACGGTCAGGCTCTGGAAGTTGGCCAGGCCGACGAAAGTGTTGCCCTTGCCGAAGTCGCCGGTCTTACAGAAAGCCTGGTAGATGGTGTTAAAGATGGGGTAGAAGTTCAGGACGATCAGGCCGATCATCGTGGGGGCGATGAACAAATAGGCCCATTTGGCGGTGTTTTTTTCCGCCTTTGTCATACCCTTTTTTTCTTTCATACTCTCCCTCCTTGGATTTTGTGATGAAAAAAGGATGTTATGGGGTGGTATGCTGCTATTTCACTGCCGTTTGGATAAAACAAGCGGGCCAAACGATGGGGTTTGGCCCGCCTGCGTCCAGTCAACAGTTAGGGCTGTAGGAACGTCGGGAAAAGCCTGCCAGAGATTACTCAGCGGCGATGGCGTCCCTGATGATGGTGGCCGCGTTGTCGCAAGCCTGGCTCATCAGGTCAGGATCGGAGGGGTCAAGCCAGGCATCCAGGAAGCAGCCGGTCTGCTGGAGGGCGTCCTCCCAGACGGTGGTGTTACGGGTGTAGGGACGGAAGAACAGGGTGCCGTCTTCCTCGACCTTCAGGAAAGCGGAAACGTCCATGTCGCCGAAGGCGGTGGAGAACGCATCGTCAGCGCCCACATAGCCGGACATGGTGACGCCCAACTCAGCCTGCTTGACCTGGTTGTCATAGTTGCAGAACCAGGAGATCAGGTCGTAAGCGGCCTGAGGATCAGCGGTGTTGTAAGCGGCAGCCCAGCCGAGGCCATTGTAGGAGGAGACGCGCTCGCCCTCGTCGCACTCGCCGTTGCCGTTGGCGTCAGCGTAGGGGATCTCGACCCAGAAATAGTCAGCGGAATTCTCAGCCTGATAGAACTGAGTGACCATCCAGGAGCCCTGGGTGATCATGGCGACCTTGCCGGACATGAACAGGGAGTCGGTGCCGGTCTCAGCCACGGTGGTCTGGGGGGTGGAGACGGCCAGAATCTGACGCATCATCTCCATGCCGGCCTTGGACTCGTCGCTGTCGATGGTGGTATCGGTGTGGTCCTCAGTGACGACCTCTCCGCCGTAACCATAAATCAGGTTGTACCAGCCGTCCTGGTTGTTGGAGGTGTTCATAGCGAAGCCATAGACGCCGTCGGCAGTGCCGGCCTCGGTGATGGCGGTGGCGGCAGCCAGAACGTCATCCCAGCTCCAGTCGTCGGTGGGATAGTCGATGCCATACTCGTCAAAGATGGCCTTGTTGTACAGCAGGGCGATGGTGTCATGGTCCTTGGGCACTGCATACTGCACGCCGTCGGAGTTGTACAGGTCAACGATGCCGTCATAGTAGTTGGCCATGTCGATGTCGTCGTCCGCCGCGATGTAGTCGTCCAGATTCAGCAGAACGTCGTTCTCCATGTACATCTGAGAGGTGTTGGAGTGCATCCAGAACACGTCGGGCATGTCGCCGCCGGAAACGCCAGCTTCCAGCAGGGTCCAGTAGTTGTCCCAGTCAACCACGTTGACGGTGACGGAGACACCAGAGGTCTCGGTCCACTCGTCAGCGATCTCCTGGAGACCAGCCTGCTGGTTGTTGTCCCAGATGTTGACGGTCAGGGAGGTGACGCTGTAACTGCCGTCAGAGCTGGCAGTAGTGGTGCTGCTGTCACCGGTGGTAGTGGTGCTGCTGGAACTGGAGCCGCCGCAGGCTGCCAGAGACAGCACCATTGCCAGCGCCAGGATCAGAGCCGCAAGTTTTTTCAGTTTCATGTGTTTTCCTCCTTGCATGATCACACAGAATCGGTGGGCTTTCCCACCCTTTGAGGGTGATTTGATTTTACCGCGACATAGAATTTTGTTGTATAGCAAAATGTGAGTTTTACATGATTTGATGTTAGTATTTTTCAGACGTTCGACTTTTTTCACAAATTTGGCGGTCAAATTTTATGCAATTTATACAAACCGCTTGAAAACCAAAAAAATTGGTTCATCCTTTTGTTAAAAAATCGTCGTTTTTAACAAAGTCAGTTCTATTAGTTGCTTCTTTCAGTCTATGTTTTTTGGCTATATTTTGACTTTTTGCTTTCATTTTTCTATGTTTTCGCTTCTTTTCTCCCTTTTTTAAAAAACTTTACTGTGTGATTGCTCTTTCGTCATTTTTACCAGTCTTTTGCCGCAATTATTTCTCATTCGCGTGGTTCTTTTTTGAAATTGCCCGATTTCGCCCATTTTTGGTCTGTCCAATCGGGGGTTCTCCGCCTTTTTCTTTCCTGAAAAAATAACCAGCGGCCCGGTGGATACCAAGACCGCTGGCAGGGGGAAAAGAACACGTTTTGTGGTTTTGTTGACGAAAAAAGGGTTTCCAAAAGCGCCGTCAGTCGCAGGCGGTCAGGTGGAACAGGCAGGAGGCGAAGTCCCCGGCCAGGTCCGGCTGCTCCTCTGCGCCATAGACCCCGGCCATGGGCTGGGTAGAGGCGTCCAGCGGCAGCAAGCCGATGCTCATCAGCTCGTCGCCGCCGCGGGCAGTCGCGCCGCCGTTGATGCGATAGTCCACGCTCTCGTCCAGGCCCTGGAGCCGGATGCAGGGGAGGTCGGCGGTGTTGACCCCGTTCATCAGCTTGTACACGCCCACGATGGCCTCCCGCTTGTCCGGGCTGACCACCATCCAGGCCCCACGGTTGCCTTTGTAGGGGTCCTCCAGCCGGTAGAACGTGCCGAACTGGATCAGCTGACGGTTGGCCTTCATAAAGGCCACCTGCGTCTTCACCAGGGCGATCTCCTCGTCGGTCAGGGTGTTCAGGTCCATCTCGTAGCCAAAGGCCCCGAAATAGGCCACGTTCGCCCGGGTAGCAAGCGGCGTGGTGCGGCCCGTCTGCTGGTTGGGGCACTCGGAAACATGGGACCCCCAGGAGGAGATGGGGTAGCCGTAGGAGGAACCGTACTGAATCTTCACCCGCTCGATGGCGTCGGTGTCGTCGCTGCACCACGCCTGGGGCGCGTAGTAGAGCATACCGGCGTCGAACCGGGCGCCGCCGCTGGCGCAGGACTCGAAGAGCAGCTTGGGGTATTTGGCGATGAGTTTCTCATAGAGGCTGTACACGCCCAGGATAAACCGGTGGTAGACCTCGCCCTGCTGGTCGGCGGGCCAATGGGTGGAGTAACATTCGGTGATGGAGCGGTTCATGTCCCACTTGATGTAGGCGAGGTTGGCCCCGTCGAAGGCTTTCACCAGCATGTTATAAATGTAATCCACGACCTCCGGGTTGGAGAAGTCCAGCACCAGCTGGTTCCGGCCCAGGCTCTTGCGCCGGTCGGGGGTGCAGAGGACGTACTCCGGGTGCGCCCGGAACAGGTCGGAGTCCTCGTTGACCATCTCCGGCTCGATCCAGATGCCGAACTCCATCCCCAGGGCGTTGACCTTGTCGGCCAGGCCCTTGACGCCGTTGGGCAGCTTGGACTTGTCCACGAACCAGTCCCCCAGGCCGGAGAACTCGGTGCGCTTGCCAAACCAGCCGTCGTCCAGCACAAACAGCTCTACGCCGACCTCCGCGCCCTTTTTGGCGATGTTCAGCACGCTCTCCTCAGTGAACTCCATGCCGGTGGCTTCCCAGTTGTTCAGCAGCACCGGGCGGGGGCGGTCCCGCCAGTAGCCCCGGGCCACCCGGGTCTGGAGCAGCTTGTGCAGGGACTGGGACATGCCGTTCATGCCCGCTGTGCTGTAGGTCATCAGCGCCTCCGGGGTCTGGAAGGTCTCGCCGGGGGTCAGCTTCCAGCAGAACTGGCGGGGGTTGATGCCCATGGTGAACCGGGTCACGTCGTAGGTGTCCACCTCGGCCTGAGCCAGGAAGTTGCCGGAGTAGACCAGGGAGAAGCCGTAGACCTCGCCGCTGTTTTCGTCGGCGTTGGGCCGCTTCAAAATGACGAAGGGGTTCTGGTGGGGGCTGGAGTGGCCCCGCATGGACTCCACCGCCGTGACGCCCATCTCCAGCGGCCGCACCTTGGGAGCGCGCTCCCGGCCCCACGCGCCGGAGAACTGCACCCACTCAAAGTCGTGGTTGGGGAAGTCCACGCTCAGGGACATAGCCCGCTCCAGCCGCAGGGTCTGGCTGCCGCCGTTGCGGAACCGGGCGCTGCGGGCGATGACGCCCACGCCCTCAAAGATAGTGTAGTACAGGGTCAGCTCCACCTGAGTCAGCGGGTCTTGCAGCGTCAGCTCCAGCGTGGTGGCCTCGCTGTCGTCCTCGGTGTAGGAGTGGGGCAGGCCCTCCATCTCCGGCTTGCCGCCGTAAATCTTGTGGCCGGTCAGCCGGAAGTCGTTGATGTGACTGCCGTTCTCCTGAATCAATTCAAAGGCGGGCTGACGGTAATCCGTGGAGCCGAAGCAGGGGTACTCCTGCATGGAAAACTCCAGGGAGAAATAGGGGTATTCCTTTATGGGGGTGGACGCCACAGGGCGGCAGCCGTTCCCCATCAGATGGGCGAAGCTCTCCCGGTCCCGCAGGCGCTTGCCGTAATAGAGCTGTCCCAAATGGCCGTTGGGAAGAGCATAAATGATATAGCTGAGCGTTTCGTTGCAGAGATGGAACTCCCTGGCTTGCTCGTGATAAAAGATAGGCATAGCATGTTCCTCCTTGGCAAAATCCCCGGCAAAATATCCGGTTGTTGGGTGCATAATAGCAGTTCATACCCCATTGAACCATAGGCTAATGTCATAAAATGCTGTCCTGATGTGGACATGGGACCCGGAAAACATCATATGATTTCCAGCTGTTAGCTGTTAGCTCTTAGCTTTGTGGTGCTGACCGATTCGCTCTGTGCTTTGGGTTCGCCACATAAAACAAACCGCTAATAACCAACTGATGTTGCGCGCTGTCCGCTTTCGACTGGCAGTACCGAGCCAACAGCTAACAGCTAACGGCTAATAGCTAATTTTAACAGCTGTCCTTCTCCACCAGCACCCAGGGGATGACCTCCGACTCGGCGTTCTTGCCGTCCATCAGGTCGATGAGCCGCTCCGCGGCGGCCCGGCCCAGCTGCTTGGAGCCGTGGGCCAGGGAGGTGATGCGCACCGGCGGCATTTCGCTGAAGCTGGAGTTGTCGAAGCTGACCACCGCCATGTCCTGGGGGACCCGGATGCCCCGGCGGGTCAGCACCCCAATGAGCCGGTAGGCGATCTCGTCGTTGTAGCACACCACGGCGGTGCAGTCCTTTAACAGGCAGTCGATATAGAAGTTCAGAATTGCGTCGTCGCCCAGCAGCATCAGGTCCCGCAGCTCGGTGGAGTACCACAGGGTCCGGTCGTCGGGGATGGGCAGACCGCTGTCCCGCAGGGCGGCCAGGAACCCGGCGTACCGCTGCTGGCCCTGGATGTCGTCGCTCTTGAAAATGCTGCCGATGTGGGTGTGGCCCTTTTCGATCAAATACGTGGTCAGCTGGTAGCCGCCGCCAAAGTTGTCGTCCGCCACCAGCACCTGGTTGGGCAGGCCGGAATAACAGCCGTGGATAAACACGATGGGGATGCCCTGGTCCTGGAACCGCCGGTACAGGTCCAGATTGGGGTTGGGCAGGGCGGTTTTGGTCCCCTCCACCAGCAGGCCGTCCAGAGGCCGCTGGAGCAGGTCGGTGAGCACCTCCCGCTCCGCCCCCACCTTGTTCTCGGTGGAGAAGATCATGGTGGCGTAATTCTTGCGGGAGAGGACGCTCTCCACGTCCCGGAGGATGGTGGGGAAGATATAGTCGTTGATGTAGGTGGTGACGATGGCCACCCCCTTGTTCTGCCGGGTCGTCTGCGGCTCCAGGATGTGGGAACCGCTGCCCTGCCGCTTTTCGATCAGCCCATCAGTGACCAGGATGGAAAGGGCCTGCCGCACTGTCTGGCGGCTGACAGAAAACCGTTCCATGATCTCCCGCTCCGTTGGGAGCATCTGGCTCCGGCGATAGACCCCGTCGTGGATCTCAGCGCTGAGCTGGTTGGCGATCTGCATATATTTGGGCGGCATGATGATCTCCCCTTCTACCGCAGTTTCAATTCTCTGTTTCTATCATAGAATATCGCGGCGACTTTTGCAAGCATTTTTTGATACAAATTTAAAAAATTTTTCTTTCCTGTCCGTACAATAGGATTTTTCTTCTTTTCCTGAAATTGTATTTTTGCGGTTTCGCTCTCATTTTCTCCCTTTGCCAAAAACAGAAGAAAGAGCAAAAAACGTTCTTTCAAACCGAATAATTCATAAAATATCAGGTGAAAATCCGCATTTATCTTGAAATATTGCGAAAACCCTCCGCGCAATCATAATTTGTACTGTATATTTTTAACATATCATTTATTTGTATTGTCTATGGTGACAAACTTCTGTCGGTATTGTCAAGAACCTATTGACACTTTGCGGAAAGACGTGTTAGGATAAGGACAATAAGCATTGGAAAGCGTTTCGCCGGTCAGGGACCGGCTTCCCAAGCACCCTTCCACACTTAATTTTTTACAGGAGGTAGAGTTTTATGTCTATCATGTCCAAGTACGAGTTCTGGTTTGTGGTCGGCTCCCAGTTCCTCTATGGCCCCGAAGTGGTGGAGACCATCAATGGCCGCGCCGCTGAGATGTGTGAAAAGATGAACGCGTCCGGCAACCTGCCCTGCAAGATCGTCTATAAAGGAATGGGCGTTACCTCGGACGGCATCGCCAAGCTGATGAAGGCCGCCAACAACGACGACGCCTGCGCCGGCGTCATCACCTGGTGCCACACCTTCAGCCCCTCCAAGATGTGGATCCACGGCTTCAACCTGCTCCAGAAGCCCTATTGCCACTTCGCCACCCAGTACAACCGCAACATCCCTAACGAAGAAATCGACATGGACTTCATGAACCTGAACCAGGCCGCCCACGGTGACCGGGAGCACGGCTTCATCGGCGCGCGGATGCGTCTGCCCCGGAAGATCGTCGCCGGTTACTGGGAGGACACCCCCGTTCAGAAGGAGCTGGGGGACTGGATGCGCTCCGCCGTGGGCTACGCCTTCTCCCAGAACCTGGTGGTCGTCCGCTTCGGCGACAACATGCGGGACGTGGCCGTCACCGAGGGCGACAAGGTGGAGACCGAGATCAAGCTGGGCTGGCAGGTGGACTACTGGCCGGTGGGCCATCTGGTGGAGGTCATGGACAGCGTCACCGACGCAGAGGTGGACGCGAAGATGGCCGAGTACCAGGCCCGCTACGACATGGCCACCGACAACATCGAGGCTGTCCGCTATCAGGCGCTGGAAGAGGTTGCCATGCGGAAGATCCTGGACCGGGAGGGCGCGAAGGCGTTCATCAACACCTTCCAGGACCTGTACGGCATGAAGCAGCTGCCCGGCCTGGCTTCCCAGAACATGATGGCCGACGGCTACGGCTACGGCGGCGAGGGCGACTGGAAGGTCTCCGCCATGACCGCCATCATGAAGGCCATGGCCGAGGGCATGGACGACACCGGCGTGGCCTTCATGGAGGACTACACCTATGACCTGGAGCCGGGCAAGGAGGTCTCTCTGGGCGCGCACATGCTGGAGGTCTGCCCCAGCGTGGCCGCCGCCAAGCCCCGCATCGAGGTCCATCCCCTGGGCATCGGCGACCGGGAGGACCCCGCCCGTCTGGTGTTCGAGGGCAAGCCCGGAAAGGGCATCGTGGTCAGCCTCATCGACATGGGCGGCCGTCTGCGCATGATCATTCAGGACATCGAGTGCATCAAGCCCATCTATGAAATGCCCAACCTGCCTGTGGCCCGCGTCATGTGGAAGGCCATGCCCGACCTGCTGACCGGCCTCAAGTGCTGGATCACCTGCGGCGGCGCCCATCACACCGTCCTCTCCACCGCCGTCACCGCTCAGATGATGATCGACTGGGCCGAGATGATGCAGATCGAGTGCGTCCACATCACCAAGGACACCACCGTGGAGGGCCTCAAGCAGGAGCTGTTCCTCAACGACCTGGCCTGGAAGCTGAAGTAATCACCCAATCGCTTACATTTCTCTTTCTTCCCTGTCCGTCCCCCTTCCGCTCCGGCGGGAGGGGGATTCTGCGCCTGTCGGGGAATATTTTCAATGTTGTTATTGCTTTAGGCCACACTTCGCATGTTTCCCCGCCTCTTCAAGAAAAACACAAGCCAAACGAAAAGCACTATCCCCTCTTGCCTCCCCTGAAAGGGGAGGTGGCACGGCGCGAGCCGTGACGGAGGGGTTTTCCCACAAAACCAGTGGGCTGGAACGGACAACTTTTCAAAAATCCTGCGGGAATTTTTCCGTCGAAAACTTGACTTTACCCCCTTAACAAGATATAGTTTTTCTGGTTGCTTTAATATGGGGTGATACACCCGCAGCAGCTGATACGGGAAGGCGTCTGGGCAGGAGAAGGCCCGGCGGCCCTGTGAGGAGGAGGATAAATGTCCAAGGAACTGATTCGTTTGACCGATGTGTCTATGGTGTTCGACGACACGACTGTTCTCGACAACATCAACCTGTATTTCAACGATGCAGAGTTTTTGACACTGTTGGGTCCCTCTGGATGCGGCAAGACCACCACCCTGCGCATCATCGGCGGCTTCCAGAAGCCGACCACCGGTGATGTGTTCTTCGACGGGATGCGCATCAACGACCTGCCCCCCTACAAGCGGCAGATCAACACGGTGTTCCAAAAGTACGCCCTGTTCACCCACATGAACATCTACGAGAACGTGGCCTTCGGCCTGCGCATCTCCAAGGTGCCGGAGGACGAAATTCGCAAGCGGGTGGACGAGTCGCTGAACATGGTCAACCTGGCCGGGTATGAACAGCGCAGCGTCAACTCCCTGTCCGGCGGCCAGCAGCAGCGGGTGGCCATCGCACGAGCCATCATCAACCGGCCCAAGGTCCTCCTGCTGGACGAACCCCTGGGCGCGCTGGACCTGAAGCTGCGCAAGGGGATGCAGACCGAGCTGAAAAAGATCCAGCAGCAGGTGGGCATCACCTTTGTCTACGTCACCCACGACCAGGAGGAGGCCCTGACCATGTCCGACACCATCGTGGTGATGAACGAGGGCCGCATCCAGCAGATCGGCACCCCCATCGACATCTACAACGAACCAAAGAACGCTTTCGTCGCCAACTTCATCGGCGAGTCCAACATCGTGGAAGGCGTCATGGAGCGGGATTATCTGGTCTCCTTCGCCGGGCGCACCTTCGACTGCGTGGACAAGGGCTTTGCCGTCCGGGAGGCGGTGGACGTGGTCGTCCGCCCCGAGGACCTGGTCATCTCCGCCCCGGAGTCCGGTCAGCTGGTGGGCACCGTGGAAAGCGTCGTGTTCAAGGGCATTTTCTATGAGATCATGGTGGCCGGGGAGACCTTCACCTGGAAGGTCCAGACCACCCGCGCCCCCCAGGTGGGCCAGCTGGTGGGCCTGAGCGTGGAGCCTGACAACATTCAGGTCATGCACAAGAGCTGAGGGCGCGCCAATGAGAAAGAAATATCTGGCCATTCCCTATGTGGTTTGGATGGCGATTTTTGTCATCGTCCCCCTGTGCCTGGTGGTGGGCTACTCCCTGGTGAACCGGGAAGGACAGCTGACCCTGGAGAACTTCAAAGCCCTGACCCAGTATTGGACGGTGTTCGCCACCTCCTTCCGGCTGGCTATCATCGCCACGGCGGTGTGCCTGCTCATCGGCTACCCCATCGCCTACTGGATCTCCCGGGAGGGGCCGGGGGTCAAGCGCATTGCCATGATCGCCATGATGCTGCCCATGTGGATGAACTTCCTCCTGCGGACCTACGCCTGGATGAGCCTGCTGGAGAACACCGGCATCATCAACACCCTTTTGGCAAATCTGGGGGTATTTAAGCTCATTAACGCTGTGTTCGGCACCGAACTGACCTATTTCCCCATGATAAACACCCCCGGCGCGGTGGTGCTGGGCATGGTGTACAACTACCTGCCCTTTATGATTTTGCCCATTTACACCGTCATTGACAAAATCGACACGCGGGTCATCGAGGCGGCGGAGGACCTGGGGGCCAACGGCGTGCAGGTGTTTCGGAAAATCATCTTTCCCCTGAGCCTGCCGGGGGTGCTCTCCGGCATCACCATGGTGTTCATCCCCTCGGTGTCCACCTTCGCCATCTCCAAGCTGCTGGGCGGCGGTATGACGCTGCTGCTGGGCGACCTGATCGAGATGCAGTTCTACGGCAACGCCTACAACCCCTACCTGGGCAGCGCCATCTCCCTGGTGATGATGGTCATTGTCCTGATTTGCATGGCGGTTATGAACCACTTCGGTGAAGGAGAAGAGGGGGCTGTGTACTTTTGAGAAAGAACGGCTTTTTTGCCCGGCTGGGCCTGATTCTGACGATGATTTTCCTCTACGCCCCCATCGTCGTCCTCATCGTCTTTTCCTTCAACAGCTCCAAGAGCCGCACCGTCTGGACGGGCTTTTCCCTCCAGTGGTATGTGGAGCTGTTTGACGACAGCCGCATCCTCAGCGCCCTGGCTACCACCCTGGAGGTCTCGGTGCTGGCGATGGTGTTCTCCACCGTGCTGGGTACGGCGGCGGCCATCGGCTTTTACAACATGCGCAAGCGTCCCCGGACGGTGTGCATGGCTATTAACAACATCCCCATGACCAACGCAGACATCATCACCGGCGTCAGCCTGATGCTGCTGTTTGTGTTCGCCATCGGCGCATTCAATTCCACGTTGGGACAGCTGACGGGCATCACCCTGAAACTGGGCTTCGCCACCCTGCTGCTGGCCCACATCACCTTCGACATCCCCTATGTCATCCTCTCGGTGCTGCCCAAGCTGAACCAGTGCGACCCCAACATCGAGGAGGCCGCGCTGGACCTGGGAGCCACCCCCTGGCAGGCGTTCTTAAAGGTGGTGCTGCCAGAGATTCAGCCCGGTGTGCTGAACGGGGCAATCATGGCCTTCACCATGTCGGTGGACGACTTCGTCATCTCCTATTTCACCGCCGGTTCCAGCACCTCCACCCTGGCTATGGAGGTCTACTCCATGACCCGCAAGCGCATCAGCCCGGAGATCAACGCCTTGTCCACTCTGATGTTCGTTGTGGTGCTGAGCCTGCTGGCTATCGTGAACATCCGCTCGGCCCGGCAGGAGAAAGCCGCCGCTGCACGGGCGGCCAAGCTCCAGGGGAAGGGTTAAACCCCGCCCGCGGGACGAGAGAACCCGCCATTTTATGAAAAGAGGGAAACTGCCATGAAAAAAGCATTTCTGTTCGCCCTGTCCCTGTCTCTGCTGCTGTCCCTGACCGCCTGCGGCGGCGGCAGCTCCACCACCAACGGGGAGGTCAACGTCTACAACTGGGGCGAGTATATCGACGAGGACCTGCTGGACGAGTTTGAGGAGGAGACCGGCATCAAGGTCAACTACACCACCTACTCCGACAACGAGTCCATGTACTCCACCCTGAAAAACGGCTCCGCCGAGTACGACGTTATCATCCCCTCGGACTATATGATCTCCCGTCTCATCGAGGAGGACATGC
Source organism: Clostridiales bacterium (assembly GCA_020859945.1). Lineage (GTDB taxonomy): Bacteria > Bacillota > Clostridia > Oscillospirales > Oscillospiraceae > Onthomonas. The sequence continues at coordinate 23,979 of JAJBVG010000011.1, forward strand.
TGGAGACCATCGACTTCGACAACGTCCCCAACTTCGCCAACATCGACGACGATTACAAAAACCTGGACTATGACCCCACCAACGAGTACTCCGTCCCCTATATGTGGGGCGTGGTGGGCATCGTCTACAACACCACCATGGTGGACTACACCCCCACCAGCTGGGACGTGCTGTGGGATGAGGACCTGAGCGGTCAGATTTTGATGTTCGACAACAGCCGGGACGCCATCGGCATCGCCCTGAAAAGCCTGGGCTACAGCTACAACACCACCGACGAGGCGGAAATCGTCGAGGCGGTGGATAAGCTTATCGAGCAGAAGCCCCTGGTGCAGGCTTATGTCATGGACCAGATTTTTGACAAGATGGAGGCGGGAGAGGCCGCCGTTGGCCCCTACTACGCCGGAGACGCCATCACCATGATCTCCGAGAACCCTGACCTGGCCTTTGTGTTCCCGGAGGAAGGCTCCAACTACTACGTGGACGCCATGTGCATCCCCAAGGGCGCCGCCAACAAGGAGAACGCCGAGGCGTTCATCAACTTCATGTGCGAGCCGGAGGTCATGGCCGCCAACGCCGAGGAGATTTACTACTCCACCCCCTCCTCCGCCGCCAAGGAGCTGCTGGAGGACGAGCTGAAAGACAGCGACATCGCCTATCCCGCCCAAGAGGTCATGGACAAGGCCGAGGTCTATGTCAACCTGCCGCAGACCGTGCTGGACCTCTATGACGAGGAGTGGATACGGCTGAAAGCCGCATAACCCGCCACCAAATGAGCCTGCCGGAAACGGCAGGCTCTTCACTCAAATCGCGCATTATGAGCGGTTTAACTCTCAGCTTCCTTTTCCGCTGTTCGCTTTAGGCTGGTAGTATCTGACTACAGGGAGAAGCGTAGCTTCGCAGGGAGGGGCAAAGCCCCGGAAGTGCTGCTTGACAGCAGAAGTGCCGCTTGACGGCAACAGCTAACAGCTAATAGCTAATAGCTTATTATTCCCTTTCGCAAATCTGGCGCCGTCCTGACGGACGGCGGGGAGGTAAAAATGAGGAAACCATTCCGTACCCTTTTTCTGTTCCTGACCCTGGCGCTGACCTGCGCCGCCCTGACCGGCTGCGGCAGCGGCTCCTCCAATGGGGAGGTCAATGTGGCCAACTGGGGGGACTACATCGACGAGGACACCGTCGACGCCTTCGAGGAGGAGACCGGCATCAAGGTCAACTACTCCACCTACTCCGACAACGAATCCCTGT
>JAJBVG010000045.1 GCA_020859945.1 Clostridiales bacterium
CCACCACAGTTCCCGGCATGGACAATTCACCAAACAGCTCGGTTGGCAGTCCCAGCCGGGCGATAAGGCCCAAATCCCAGGTTTTTTCCCGTGCGTTCACCAGATTGGTGCTGGTGGCGTTGGTGTACTCCTGCTTCTTCACGCCAGTGAGAAGAAAGTGGAAGTAATCCGGGAGCATGAGCAAACTCTTTGCCTGCTCCAACTGTTCCGGGTGTTCCCGCTTCTGCGCTACGAGCTGGTAAATGGTGTTAAAAATTTGCTTTTGGATGCCGGTCTTGTCGTACAGCTCCTCTGGAGAGATTTCCGCTTCCACCAGTGCGTCTACGCCCTCGGTGCGGCTGTCCCGGTAAGCTACGGCGTCTCCCAGCAGGTTGTCATCCTTGTCCAGCAGAACGTAGTCCACCGCCCAGGTGTCGATGCCCACGGTGGCGGGAAGTTTCCCGGCGGCTTTGCAGGCTTTCAGACCGCCCATGATGCCGTTCCACAGGTTGTCCATGTCCCAGCAGTCGTGACCGTTCCGGCGGAGCTGCCGGTTGTCGAAGCGGTAAATCTCCTCCAACACGATTTTGCCTTCCTGCACATGGCCCAAAATGTGCCTCCCGGAGGAGGCCCCGATGTCGATGGCGAGGTAGTATGGATTCATGTCGCATCACCCCTTTTGATTTATGATACCATCATTATAAAAGTGGCTTGTTTCCAATGAAAGGACAATTTTTGTCCGATTTACTGACAAACTTTGCTCACTTGCGAGGGGCAAAAAAATCCACCCCAGCAAAAAAGCTGAGGCGGAGTAGGGGGAGTCAGTTGGAGCGGCACCGCAGTTTTTGTCGTGCCTCTTTGGGGCTTGCGCCAAATTCCCGCTGAAACCGTTTGTAAAAAAAGCTCTGGTTTTCATAGCCGACCGAGACGGCGATTTCGCTGATAGGGAGGTCGGTGTCGCGCAGAAGGTTTACCACCTGTTCCATGCGCTGTTTCGTTTGCAATTCCTTGAAGGTCATGCCGGTGTGCTTTTTGATAAGCCTGCTCAGTGCGGATGCGGAGTACCCGGTGCGCCGGGCCAGCTCGCTCAGCGTCCCCGTGCGGTACTCGTCCCGGATGTATTTTTCCACGGCCAAAATCAGCATATTGACGCTGGCGTCCTCCACGGCGATCTGCACCTGCTCCGCCGCGTTCAGCAGGTGCAGAAACAGCAGTCCCATAGAGATGCCAAGGACCCGCTCCTCGTTATGCTGTTTGCGAAGAATGGCATAGACGATGTTTTCCGCCAGGTTTTGAATACAAAAGTCATCCGCAACGGGGAAATACAAATACTGCGCGACACTTTCCTCCTGTTGCAGAACATTCACCATAAATTCCGCCAGAATGTTTTCCGGTCCGACCATTTCCCTGACCTGCTCGAAAAAAGCGGGCATAATGATCAGGTTGATGGCAATGTCGTTCTCCCCGCAGGGAAGGATTTCATGCTCGGTGTGCTGGTTCATGAACAGCAGCTCGCCGCTTTTCACAACCAACGTTTTCCCTTCCACTCTATGAGTGACAGAACCGGAAAGGACGTAAAAAAACTCTACATAGTTGTGTTTGTGCGGTGGAAAATAGATGAAGCGCGCGTGTTTTCGGGCAGTGATCGATCCGTTGTTCTTCAGCAGCTTTTCGTGCTCGATGACGCTTTGCTGCGGCTGGTCGGTGTAAATGGACCATTGAACATCCTTCTGCCCGCTTAACGCCTCTTTTTCCTCCGGTGTGATCCGCTTCAGCATTCGGAACAGTTCTTCATTCATTTGAGCCTCCTGATTCCCCGTGGTGTTTTCCGCTTGCTAAGATTACAGATGGCTTTTTCATTATAAACATTATACACAGTTGAAACGCGGAGTACAATAACAATATTTGTCCACTTTAGCCAAAACGCAGGCAACAAAATAGTTATAATATTTTGTCATATCGGGGAATATTCAACTCTTTTTGCAAAAAACAGAGCGTTCTTTCATTCACGGCTCCGTAAAAAAGATGGCCAGCGCTGCTCCGTCCGCGCCTATTTTCCTTTCCCATGTGGGACGGACTCTTCTTGTTTGCGCCGTTTTTGCGCTTCCCTTCGCACAGTGCCTCTCTCAGCAGCGCATAAGCAGAGGAGGCGGCGGGAACGCCCAGCAACATCCCAACCGGCCCACCCAGGGTGCCGCCAACTGTGACTGCCGCCAACACCCAGATGGCAGGCAGGTTGATTTTCGTACCCACCACCTTTGGGTAAATAAAATGGAAAGAGGACGCACGGTCTTTTTTAGCTTGGTCTTTCTCCGCAGCAGCCGCTCAAACATTCGCATCGGAACGTTAAAAATCAGTGCCAGCACAATACCGATCAGCAGCGGTGAAAAGAGATTGGCCAGAAAACCGACGGCGCTTACAACGCTGCTGACGTGCCGTATCCCAAGGAAAATCAGCACGCAGCAGGTGAATACGCCGACGATCCACTTGCCGATTTCCCGGCGGGCTTTTTGTGTATCCATATCGCACCTCGTTTTTTGCGTATGAGAACGGAGGCGGCCACGTGAACGTGACCGCCCCTGCCTTTTTATCCCTTTATTTCGTATTTGCCGCCTTTTTCTCCTGGAGCGCCTTCTCCTGCGCCCAGAGCTGCTGGGCGGTTTCCGTCCAGTTCTCCGCGTAGGGTTTGGTCTTGCTGACCAGATGCTCCGCGCTCTCTGGGCTTTGGTAGTCGGTGCTGACCGCCCCGGCGGTTTTCACCATCTCCGGCAGACAGTTGGGGTTCTCCAACATGGGACAGGGCTGGAACATGTTCTCATTGAAGGGCTGCGCCTCGTGGTACTCCATAAACAGGGGGCTTTTCAGCGCGTCCAACAGCAAGGTGTCGTGGATGTTGCAGTTGGAGTAGTGGATGAAAACGCAAGGCTCCACGTCGCCTCTGGCGTTGATGTGCAGATACCGCCGCCCACCGGCGATGCAGCCGCCTACATACTGGGCGTCGTTCTGGAAGTCCAGGGAGAAAATGGCCTTGGTCTTGCGGTAGGACCGGATGCGCTCGCAGACCAGCTTTCGCTGCTCCGGGGTGGGCAGCAGGTCCGGCACCGCGTCGTTGCCCACGGGCATGTAGTGGAACAGCCAGACGAACAGCGCGCCGTTGTCGATAATGTAGTCGAAGAACTCCTCACTGCTGATGTCCGCATAGTTGGCGCTGGTGTAGCATACGGAGATGCCAAAGGGCAGGTCGTGGGATTTCAGCAGCTCCATGGCGTGCTTGACTTTTTGATAGGCCCCCTGGCCCCGGCGGGAATCGTTGGCGTCCTCAAACCCCTCCAGGCTGATGGCGGGGACGAAGTTCTTCACCCGCAGCATGTCCTGGCAGAAGTCCTCATCGATGAGGGTGCCGTTGGTGAAGGACAGGAACTCGCAGTCCGGGTGCATCTCGCAAATCTTGATGATGTCCTTTTTCCGCACCAGCGGCTCGCCGCCGGTGTAGATGTACATATAAGTCCCCAGTTCCTTGCCCTGGCGGATAATGGAGTCGATGGTCTCCAGGCTCAGATTCAGCTGATTGCCGTACTCTGCTGCCCAGCAGCCGGTGCAGTGCATATTGCAGGCGGAGGTGGGGTCAAGCAGGATGGCCCATGGCACGTTGCAGTCCTCCCGCTGGGAGACCTCGTCCTGAATGGCGCTGCCCTTGAGACTGGCGTTAAAGATGAAGTTCTGGAAGAACGCTCTGCGCACGCCGGGGTCCAGGGCATACAGCTTGAGCAGCAGCTGATACCAGTTGCCCTTGTCATCCACGATTTTGTGAATGGCCACACGCTGACGCTTGTACCAGTTCTCCGGGAAAAACTTGTCCACCATGTCCAGCAGCTTAGGGAAGTTTTCCTCTGGGTTGCCCTCCACATATTTTAGCGCCTGGTTGATTGCAAAGGATTGCATATTGTTTTTGATGGAATTGCCCATGTCCAGTACCTCCTGATTTCATAAGGACAACAGCGCCGCACAAGCCGACGCCGACTTTGAGAACGCTATGGTTTCCTGTTTGGCCCTTATTATAAAAGAAAGGCACGCAAAAGGGATTGGACATTGACTGAAAACTAGGGCGTATCTGAAAAATCAATGACGTTCGTCATCTTAACAAAATAGCAATCG
>JAJBVG010000075.1 GCA_020859945.1 Clostridiales bacterium
CGCATGTTCGACCAAAATCCGTGATTTTGGTCGAGAGCCTGTCGGAGACAGGCTCCCGCCCTCCGGTGTCTGCTGGAGGGCGAACTTTTTTGCCGGAGGGTTTACATTTCTCTCTGCTCCCGGTATAATGAAATCAACAACCTTCTAAAGAGGTAGGAATTGACTGCCATGCTGCACCCAAAACTGGAACACATCAACCCCAACGAGGTCTTGCTCTACCTGGGGTACAACGGCGGGGACGTGCCGCCGGAGCTGGAGGCGGACATCGCCGCCTGCGCCCGGAGCATCCTACAAGCCGCCCGTCCACGGCTTACCTATCGGGTCTTTCCTCTGGACGGGGGGCGGCTCCGGGGAACGGACTTCGCCCTGGAGGGGCAGGACATCCAGACCCTGCTGGCGGGGTGTGGCGAGGCGGTGCTGATGGCCGCCACCCTGGGGCCGGACGTAGAGACGCTGCTCATGCGCACCCAGGTGACGGACATGGCAAAGGCGCTGATTCTGGACAGCTGCGCCAGCACCGCCATAGAAGCGGTTTGCGACAACTTCGAGGCCGATTTGACCCGGGAGTACGCCGCCCGGGGCCTCCACCTGACCGACCGGTTCAGCCCCGGCTACGGCGACCTGCCCATCGGTCAGCAGCGGGACTTCTGCGAGCTGCTGGACACCCGGCGGCGCATCGGGCTGACCGTCAGCCAGAGCGGGATACTCATCCCCCGGAAGTCGGTGACGGCGGTGCTGGGGGCAGCGGACAGCCCCCGGCCCCACCGGGAGCCAAGCTGCGCGAACTGCGGGTTGTTCCGCAGCTGTCAGCTGCGGAGGAATGGGAAGACCTGCGGGAAACGGGAATGAGCTGTTAGCTATTAGCCGTTAGCTGTTAGTCAGGATAGTGCTTGTCGGTTGAACAGCGTTTTTGTCCAACTTGATACAAGTTTTCCACAGAGAAACACCTTTTGTAATTGACCGCCCCCCTTGCCTCCCCTGAAAGGGGAGGAGGGCCGCCGCCTTTTGGCGGTGGCGGAGGGGTTTCCCGCACCAGCCTGCAAACCCGTTCATTGCACATTGCACATTGCTAATTGCACATTGCAAATTATGAAAGAGGTTCCCTTTATGAACTTTGTTGAATTATTAAAATCCCGCCCTTACCTCCTGCTGGACGGCGCCATGGGCACCCAGCTCCAGGCGGCGGGGCTGAAACTGGGCCAGCGGCCGGAGATTCTCTGCTTCACCGCCCCGGAGGTGGTGACGGACGTTCACCGGCGGTACCTCCAGGCGGGAAGCGACATCATCTACGCCAACACCTTCCAGGCCAACGGCCACAAGCTGGAAGGCACCGGGTACACGGTCAGCCAGGTCATCCACCAGGCGGTGGCGCTGGCCCGCGCCGCCGTGGAGGGTACCGGGGCGCTGGTGGCGCTGGACGTTGGTCCCATCGGGGAGCTGCTGGAGCCGCTGGGAACGCTGCGGTTTGAGGACGCCTACGAACTTTACCGGGAGATGGTGACGGCAGGGGAGGACGCTGGGGCAGACCTGGTGGTGTTCGAGACGTTTACCGACCTCTACGACATGAAGGCCGCAGTGCTGGCGGCAAAGGAAAACACCCATCTCCCCATCCTCTCCACCATGACCTTCGAGGAGAATCACCGCACCTTCACCGGCTGCACCGTCCCCGCCATGGCCCTGACGCTGGAGGGGCTGGGAGTGGACGCGATTGGGTTCAACTGTTCTCTCGGCCCAAAGGAGATTTTCCCGCTGGCCCAGGAGCTGGCCCAGTGGACCACGCTGCCCATGGTGGTCAAGCCCAACGCGGGCCTGCCTGACCCGGCGACAAACCTCTATACCATCACCCCGGAGGAATTTTCCGCCCAGCTGCTGCCCTATCTGGACCTGGGGGTACAGCTGCTGGGGGGTTGCTGCGGCACCACGCCGGAGTTCATCTCCTCCCTGCGGGACCGGCTGGCGGGGGAAACCCCCGCTCCCCGGCAGGGCAAACCCCGGCAGGGGGTGTGCTGTCCCTCCCACGTCACGGAATTAAACGGCGTGCGGGTCATCGGGGAGCGCATCAACCCCACCGGCAAAAAGCGGTTCCAGCAGGCGCTGCGGGAATATGACCTGAACTATATTCTGGAGCGGGGCATCGAGCAGCAGGACGCGGGCGCGGACATTCTGGACGTGAACGTTGGACTTCCCGGCCTGGACGAACCCAAGATGATGGCCGACGTGGTGAAGGCCCTCCAGGGGGTCGTCTCCCTGCCCCTGCAAATCGATTCCTCCGACCCCAGGGCCATCGAAGCCGGACTGCGGGTGTGCAATGGCAAGGCCATTGTCAACTCGGTCAACGGCAAGCGGGAGGTGCTGGACACCGTTCTCCCCATCGTGAAGAAGTACGGCGCAGGGGTGGTGGGCCTGACCATGGACGAAAACGGCATCCCCCAGACCGCCGAGGCCCGGTTCGCCATTGCGGAGCGGATTTTGAACGCCGCCTTGTCCTACGGCATCCCGCGGGAAGATGTCTACATCGACTGCCTGACCCTCACCGTCTCCGCCCAGCAGGACCAGGCGGTGGAGACGCTGAAAGCCGTCCGTTGGGTGACGGAGCGGCTGGGGCTGCACACGGTGCTGGGGGTGTCCAACATCAGCTTTGGCCTGCCTGACCGCATCCGCATCACCCAGAGCTTTTTGACCCAGGCTATGTACTGCGGCCTGGACCTGCCCATCGTCAACCCCAATCAGGCGCAAATTATGGACACCATCGCCGCCTATCGCGTTCTCTCCGGCGAGGACGTTGACAGCGCCGCCTATATCCAGCGGTTCGGGAGCGTCACTCCCGCCGCGCCTGCGGCCCCCGCCGCCAGCGCCGGGATGGACATCGACACCGCCATTGCCAAGGGCCTAAAAGATGAGTGCGCCCGGCTGACGAAAGAGCTGCTCCAGAGCAAGACCGAGCTGGAAATCATCAACGAGCTGCTCATCCCCGCCCTGGACCGGGTGGGGGACCGGTACGAGAAGGGGGAGATCTTCCTGCCCCAGCTCATCAACTCCGCCAACGCCTCCTGCGAAGCCTTCGAGGTCATCAAGACCAGCATCCTGAACCGGGGCGGCTCCAGCGTCAGCAAGGGAAAAATCATCGTCGCCACTGTTCAGGGGGACATCCACGACATCGGCAAGAACATTGTCAAGGTGATTTTGGAGAACTACGGCTATCAGGTCATCGACCTGGGCCGGGACGTGCCGGTGGAGCGGGTGGTGGAGGAAACCATTCGCCAGGACGTGCATCTGGTGGGGCTCTCCGCCCTGATGACCACCACCGTCTCCTCCATGGCCGCCACCATTCAGGCGCTGCGGGACAGCGGCCACCCCTGTAAGATTTGGGTGGGCGGCGCGGTGCTGACCCCGGAGTACGCCGCGGAGATCGGCGCGGATTACTACGCCAAAGACGCGAAGCAGAGCGTGGATATTGCGAAAGAGGTGCTGGGGTGAAACAGCCCACAGGCGAAAGCCCCGCCGCTTGCCAGAATGTGCAATGTGCAATGTGCAATGGCCGGGTTTTCGGCCATGCTCATTGCAGGAAAGCGCTTGAAAAACGAAAGCCTCTCTCGCCGTAAGGCAACTGGAGAGGGCTGGGTTTTCGCGGAATTGCACATTGCTAATTGCTAATTGCTAATCGAAAAGGACCATCTACCGACAGACAAAGGATTCCACATGGATATTAGAACCTACTTACACTCCCGCCCCCTCCTTTTCGACGGGGCCATGGGCACCTACTGGGTACAGCAAAACCGGGACGCGGACTTCACCTGCGAGCTGGCAAACCTCCGCCGCCCGGAAAGCGTGCTGGCCATTCACCGGGCCTATCTGGACGCTGGGGCCAGGGCCATCAAGACCAACACCTTCGGCCTCAACGCCGTCTCCCTGGGGGGCGAACACGCCCTGCTCCGGGAGGCCGTGACCGCCGGGTGGCATCTGGCCTGTGAAGCCACCCAGGGCCGGGACGCCTTCGTCTTTGCCGATCTCGGCCCCGTCCCCCAAGTGGGGGAGGACAGCGCCTGGCCCATGGTGCGGGAGGTGCTGGACGTATTTCTGGAGCTGGGGGCTGTCCACTTCCTCTTTGAGACCAACAGCGACCAGTCCTGTCTGGCGCAGGCTGCGGCCTATGTCAAGGAGCATAACCCGGAGGCGTTTGTGCTGGTGTCCTTCGCCGTCCAGCCTGACGGGTACACCCGGGAAGGGCGCAGCGGTGGGGCGCTGGTGCAGGAGCTGCGGGCCTGTCCTCAGGTGGACACAGTGGGACTGAACTGCGTTTCCGGCGCGTACCATATGCGCCGCCTGGTGGGGGAACTGGACCTTCAAAACACCCTCTTTTCCGCCATGCCCAACGCGGGCTATCCCGTGGTGGTGGACGGGCGCACCCTCTACGACGGCGACCCCGGCTATTACGCCCTGCAAATGGCGGAGCTGGCCGGGCTGGGGGTGCGCATTTTGGGGGGATGCTGCGGCACCACTCCGGAGCACATCGCCCAGACCGCGGCGCTGCTGGAGCAGCGGGAGAAGATTCCTGTCCACCATATCGTGCCCCACCCCTCCGCTCCGGCGGCAAAGCACGTCCCCAACCGCCTGTGGGACAAGCTGGAGCGGGGGCAAAAGGTCTTTGCTGTGGAGCTGGACCCGCCCAAAAACGCTCAGCTGGGCAAATTTATGGCCGGGGCCTGGACGCTGAAAGCCGCCGGGGTGGACGCCATCACCATCGCGGACTGCCCCATCGGACGGGCCAGCATGGACTCCTCTCTGCTAGCCTGTAAGCTGCGGCGGGAGCTGGACATCGACCCCATCCCCCACCTGACCTGTCGGGACCGGAACCGCAACGCCACCAAAGCCCTGCTGCTGGGGCTGAACGTAGAGGGGGTGGACAACGTGCTGCTTGTCACCGGCGACCCAGTGCCCTCCGCCGAGCGGGACGAGGTCAAGTCGGTTTTCCAGTTCAATTCCCGCAAGCTGGCCCGCTTTGTAGGCGACCTGAACCGCACCGAATTGGAGCGGCCCTTCCGTGTCTACGGCGCTCTCAACGTCAACGCACGGAATTTCCAGGTGGAGCTGTCCCGCGCCAGAGAGAAGGAGGCGGCAGGGGTCAGCGGCTTTCTGACCCAGCCAGTGCTGACCGCCCGCGCCCTGGAAAACCTGCGTCTCGCCCGGGAGACCCTGACGGGCAAGATTCTGGGGGGCATCATCCCCGTGGTCAGCTACCGCAACGCCTGTTATATGCAGAGCGAAATTTCCGGCATCGACGTGGCCGACGAAATCATCGAACTCTACAAGGACAAGGACCGGGCCGAGAGCGAAGACCTGGCGGTGCGCATCTCCGCCGAGGTCGCCCGGCAGATCGCGCCCTATGTGGACGGGTATTACCTGATGACCCCCTTCCTGCGGGTGGGGCTGATGGTGCGGATCATGGAGGAAATTCGGAAGGCACTTGGCGAGAACGACTGACAAACGGGAAAAAGTATCCCCTCTCCTTCGTTTTACACTACGGTCTGTGTAGGGGCGGCCCTCGGCCGCCCTGGGTAAGAAAATGTTTTTTCGGGCGGCCACGGGCCGCCCCTACAAAAGCGGAATCATTGATGTAACGCAACAACCCAATCGCAAAACCACACGCCCCCGGCAGAGCCGAAGCTCCGCCGGGGACGCTTTTCTGTTTCTATAGGGTCAGAACAAAAAGTGGAACCTGTCGTTGAGCAGCATCACCGCCACCCATACAATAATCAACACGCCTGCCACCAATGCCAGGACGGAGACACCCTTTTTCCACAGCTGCGCGGCCTTGGGGAACTTCTTGCGCAGCAGGAACTCCGGCAGGGCCAGGACGGAGACCAGAAGGAACACCATCAGAGGCGTTGTGAACCCCTGGAGGAACGTATCTCCCAGCAGCATGGAAAATAACCCCACTGCCACCAGCACCGCCAGCAACATGAGCAGAGGATACACGATGGCCTTCCACCCGATCCAACCGCTCTGCTGCGCCATGTCCTCTCCATCCCAGAACACCTGGTTGAACACGTCCTTCTCGAAGGCCAGGTAGTCCTTGCAGATGTCCAGGAAGCCGCCGCCGGCTTGCTCCTCCCGGTGCATCTCCTCCCAGTAATAGTCCTGGTCGAAGGTGTCCAGCTCCACCTGCTGCTGCTCCAGGCGGCGGCACAGGGCCAGCGCGCCGGTCAGCTCCTCCAGCTGCTGTTTCAGGTGTTCCTCATTTTCCGCCAGGGCATCGGTCATGGACTGCCGCCCGTTCAAAATCTCCCGAATTTCCGCCACCGGCACCCCCAGCTTGCGCAGGATGACCACCGTCTTGAGCCGGGCCACGTCCTCCTGGCTGTAGTCGCGGTAGCGGTTTTCGTTCCGGGCCGGGAGCAGCAGCCCCTCCCGTTCGTAATAGCGGATGTTGGCGCGGTCCACGCCTAAAATCTGTTCGACCTCTTTTATCTTCATCTTGATGTCCTCCTGTCAGGCTGTTGTTCAGAACCGCTTTCGGTTTCCATAATAGGAGTGTAGTGTATGAACCAGCTTCACAGTCAAGTGTTTTTTTCACTTTTTTCAAAAAAATTTTCGTCCTGAGAACTGTCAACCTCATTCTACCACGCTCTCCGTCCGCCGCGCCACAAAAAACTTCGTTCCGCCCCCAGCCTTCGACCTGGTTTTTGCCCCGCATCCCGTATAATCGTCCTGTACCGCCTCCGGGCGGCGCGGGACGTTTTTTGTTTGGAGGGACACGCTATGCCAATGACCTGTACCGCAAAAAACCGGGAGCTGACGGTGAAACTCTCCGGCGAGATCGACCACCACGCCGCCCGGCAGCTGATGCTGGAGCTGGACCGGGAGATCGAGAGCCGGTTCCCCCGGCGGCTGGTGCTGGATCTGGCTCAGCTGACCTTTATGGACTCCTCCGGCATTGCGGTACTGCTTCGCACCTGCCGCCGGATGCAGGAGGTGGGCGGGACGATGCAGGTCGTCAACGTGCCCCGCCAACCCGCCAAGGTCATTCGTGCGGCCAATTTGCATAAGGTGCTGTCCGTGTCGTTTCTGCCGTGACAGGGGGGGTTACATATGAGACCGATCAACCAGGTAAAGATGGAATTTGACAGCCGCAGCGCCAACGAGGGCTTTGCGCGGGCGGCGGCGGCCTGCTTCGCGGCCCAACTGGACCCCACGCTGGAGGAACTGGGAGACGTGAAAACCGCCGTCTCCGAGGCAGTGACCAACGTCATCGTCCACGCCTACCCAGACGCCATTGGCCGGGTGCTGCTGCGCCTGCGGCTGTTTGAGGACAACACGGTGGAGATCACCGTCCGGGACTGGGGCGTGGGTATCCCCGACCTGGACAAGGCCAGGGAACCCATGTTCACCACCGGCGGCGCGGACCGCAGCGGTATGGGCTTCACCATCATGGAGAGCTTTATGGACGCCATGCGGGTCAGGTCAGCGGTGGGAAAGGGCACCACCGTCACCATGCGGAAGAAAATCTCTGTCCGGGTCGGGCGACCATGACGGTGGAGCAGGGCGCGCTGCTGGAGGCCGCCCAGAGCGGCGACCGGGCGGCCTGCGAGCAGATTTTGGTGGAAAACGACCGGCTCATCTGGTCGGTGGTCAAGCGGTACACCGGGCGGGGCGTGGATTCGGAGGATTTGTTTCAGCTGGGGTGCATCGGGTTTTTGAAGGCCATTCAGGGCTACGACCCGGCCTACGGCACCCAGTTTTCAACTTATGCAGTGCCAAAAATCGCGGGGGAGATCCGCCGGTTCCTCCGGGACGACGGGGCGGTGAAGGTCAGCCGCACCGTCAAGGAGAAAGCGGCCCAGGTCTGCGCGGCGCGGGAGGCGCTGCGGCGGGCGCTGGGCCGGGAACCGGCCCTCTCCGAGCTGGCGGCGGAGACCGGCCTGGAGCCGGAGGACATCGCAACGGCGGAGAACGCCGTGGCAACCGTGGCGTCCCTCCAGATGGAGACCGCCGAAGGGCTGACCCTGGAGTCCCTGCTGGGGGACGAGGGCATGGAGGAACGGGTGTTGGAGCGGCTGTCCCTCCGGGAGGCGGTGAACCGTCTGCCCCAGCGGGAGCGGATGGTCATTCTCCTGCGCTATTACCGGGGGCTGACCCAGGAAAAAACCGCCCGAATCGTGGGGGTCAGCCAGGTGCAGGTCAGCCGCATTGAGAAAAAGGCCGTGGCGGAGCTGCGGCGGCAGCTGGCGGAACCGTGACCGGACAGTCAAATGGAAACGTCAGGCAAAAGACCGTTTTTTGAGCAAAAACTTTGTAAAACAGCAAAAGAAACCGTGGCAAAACCCCCGGCGCTGTGGTATACTGTCAGTTACCTCATTTGGTGAATATCCTGGAAAGACGGTGATCGATATGACTGACAGCGCTTTGGTGGAGCTGGCCTTCTCCATGCTCCCGCGCGCCTACTGCCCCTATTCCCACTTCCCCGTCGGCGCGGCGCTGCTCTGTGACGACGGCAGCGTTTTCACCGGCTGCAACGTGGAAAACGCCGCCTTTGGTTCCTCCTTCTGCGCCGAGCGCACCGCCCTGGTCAAGGCCATCAGCGAGGGCCGCCGGGACGGCTTCGTCAAGCTGGCCATCGCGGGCAACAGCGACGACTACTGCTGGCCCTGCGGCTCCTGCCGCCAGATGCTCTACGAGTTCGCGCCGGACCTGGAGGTACTCATCGCCAAAGGCGACCACAAATATGTCTCCCTGCCGCTGAAAGAGTTGTTGCCCTACGGCTTTGGGCCGGATTATTTGAAGTAAAGCGGGAAAACGCCAAACCTGCGCCGGAACCGGGTGTGTGCCTGGGTTTCGGCGCAGGTTTTTTGCTGCGAGTACGCTTCTGTATGTGTAGGGGCGGCCCTTACCGTCAAGCGGCACTTCCGGGGCGTTGCCCCTCCCTGTGGCCGCCCGCAGGAAAGGATATGTTTTTCGGGCGGCCACGGGCCGCCCCTACAGGATGTTGGGTAGATTTTCCGAACACAGTGAAGGAAACCCCGAAATATTTACAGGCTGTAACGATTTTTCACCATTTGTTGCTTGCTTTTTTGCGCCCTGTCTGTTATATTTATAGTAGTTCAAATGAGTTCATTAGAGAGGACGATACACCATGAAAAAGAAGCCCATGACCTACCGCGCCCGCAGACGGCTGATGTTCGGCGTGCTGGCGGCGGGGATTTTGGTGGCGCTGCTGACCTGCCTGCTGACGGCGCTGACGGCGCTGGACGAGGACGTTCTCATTCTGTTGCTCTGCCTGGCCTTTGGGCTGATTTTTGTGTCGCTGGTGTTGCAGCTGCTGCTGTGGCGCTGCCCCCGGTGCGGCTGGTGGATGCGCAGCTGGTTCTTCTGGGACGGCTCCACCTACTGCAAGCGCTGCGGGCGGGAGATTTTCCTGGACGAGGCCCCCGCCGACGATGATTGAAGAAGGGAGACCCGCTGCAATCACCGGCAAAGCCAATGGAAAGAAACACCGCTCCATTCGTAAAGAAACGGATAGAGTGGTGTATTTTTTCCATTTCTTCGCTCTGCCGCTTGCAACCTGCTGGAAAAGAGGATATAATGAGCTTTGCCGCCTGATTTTTCGAGTTGCGGTATATAGTGTATATTGAGATTCCATATCCCCGCTTCCATTCGGCGGGGGACAGGAGGAGAAGAAATGGCAAAGAAGTTTTATATCACCACCCCCATCTACTATCCCTCGGACAAGCTGCACATCGGCCACACCTACTGCACCGTGGCCACCGATGTCATGGCCCGCTACAAGCGGATGTGCGGCTATGACGTGATGTTCCTGACCGGCACCGACGAGCACGGCCTGAAAATCGAGCAGAAGGCCAAGGCCGCTGGCATCACCCCCCAGCAGTTTGTGGACAACATCGTGGAAGGGCCTGGCGGCATCAAGGACCTGTGGAAACTGATGAACATCTCCAACGACCGCTTCATCCGCACCACCGACGATTACCACGTCAAGAGCGTCCAGGAAATTTTCAAAAAGCTCCACGACAAGGGCGATATTTATAAGGGTTCCTACAAGGGCAAATACTGCGTCCCCTGCGAGTCCTTCTGGACCGAGGCCCAGCTGGTGGACGGCAAATGCCCCGACTGCGGCCGGGAGGTCCAGGACGCAGAGGAAGAAGCTTACTTTTTCCGGCTGTCCAAGTATCAGAAGCGCATTGAACAGCTCTTTGAGGAACACCCCGACTTCCTGGAGCCGGAGAGCCGCCGGAACGAGATGCTCAACAACTTCATCAAGCCCGGCCTGGAGGACCTGTGCGTCTCCCGCACCAGCTTCACCTGGGGCGTGCCCGTCACCTTCGACGACAAGCACGTGGTCTACGTCTGGGTGGACGCCCTCTCCAACTATATCAACGCCCTGGGCTACATGAACGACAAGTACGACGACTTTGACAAATACTGGCCCGCCGACGTGCATTTCATCGGCAAGGAGATCGTTCGGTTCCACTCCATCATCTGGCCCGCCCTGCTGATGGCGCTGGACCTGCCCCTGCCCAAAAAGGTCTACGGCCACGGCTGGCTGCTGCTGGACGGCGGTAAAATCTCCAAGAGCAAGGAGAACACCACCGTCAACGTGGTGGACCCGGTGATTCTGGCCCAGCGCTACGGCGTAGACGCCCTGCGGTACTACCTGATGCGGGAGTTCCCCTTCGGCAGCGACGGCAACTTCTCCAACGAGCTGCTCATCAACCGCATCAACATCGACCTGGCCAACGACCTGGGCAACCTGGTCAGCCGCACCACCGCCATGGTGGGCAAATACTTCGGCGGCAAGCTGCCGGTGGAGCAGGCCGCGGACGAGGAAAAGGACGCCGAGCTGATTTCTATGGCCTCCGGCCTCCGGGAGAAGTACGAGGGCCTGATGGAGACGTACACCTTCCAGACCGCCCTCATCGAGATTTTCAAGGTCATCGACCGGGCCAACAAGTATATCGACGAGAACACCCCCTGGGTGCTGGCCCGCAGCGAGGACACCAAACCCCGCCTGGCCCGCGTCATGTACAACCTGCTGGAGACCATCCGCATTTGCTCCGTCCTGCTGACTCCCTTCATGCCCGACACGGTGGAGAAGATTTTCGCCCAAATCGGCGCAGACCGCACTGACTGGGACAGCGCCGCCCAGTGGGGTCTGCTGGCCCCTGACGCCGCCGTCACCAAGGGCGAGAACCTGTTCCCCCGCATCGACCTGAAAAAGGAGCTGGCAGAGCTGGCCTCCATCGAAGCCGAGAAGAAGGCTGCCGAGGCCAAAGCCGCCCTTCCCGCCCTGGAGGTGGAGCCGCAGGCCGAGGAAAAGGTGGACTTCGCCACCTTCGAGAAGAGCGACTTCCGGGCCGTGAAGGTCAAGGACTGCCAGGCCGTGAAGAAGTCCAAAAAGCTGCTGCGCTTCACCCTGGACGACGGCACCGGCACCGACCGTCAGATTTTGTCCGGCATCGCCGCCTGGTACAAGCCGGAGGAGCTGGTGGGCAAGACCCTGGTGGCCATCGTCAACCTGCCCCCCAGAAAGATGATGGGCTTCGAGTCCAACGGTATGCTCATCTCCGCCGTCCACACCGAGTACGGCGAGGAAAAGCTGAACCTGCTGATGGTGGACGACAAAATTCCCGCCGGAGCCAAGCTCTGCTGAGAAATTCCACATTTAAATGAAAAAGCGCCGGGATTCGGGAGAAGCTTCTCGAATCCCAGCGTTTTTTTGCGTTTTTTAGGGAACCTCTGATTAAATAACTCCCGGCGTCTGGACGGCATATTTCGCGCAACTCTTCGTTGCAGAATCTTGAAATACACAAAGTATTCCTGCGATTCTGCGCCTCGATTTGCACAAAATCTGCTCGCCCAGCCATCCAAGGCCATTTAATCAGAGCTTCCTTAGAAATAAACCATCGTGTCCTCCGGAGCTGTGGCGGGCTTGACCTCGGTGGTGTACAGCACCGGGCCTTCGCCCCCCAACACCCGCAGGTTTTTGATGCGGACGCGGGCAGTGACCTCCACCCAGTCCTTGTTTTTCAGCTTCTTCTGCTCCGGGCCGTAGCAGAGCATCCCCAAAAAGGCGGTGTCCTGGGCGCAGCAGACCATGGCAAACCGGCCCACGGCGTAAGAGCCTCTGGGGAACTTGGGGGACTGGGCCACCATGCCCCGGAACCGCACCAGCTTGCCCTCGTAACGGTCGGGCTTGTCCTGGCAGTCGGTGTACCAGAAGCCGAAATCCTCGTCGCTCAGCTCCAGCACCGGCTTGGACAGGTCGAAGGGGCAGACGCTGCCGTCGTCGTACTCCTCCATCCGCTCGCCGTCGAACTCCAGGTAAATTTCCGCCCGGCGGTTGAGCAGCTTGATATTCCGCTGGCGGAGCATGGGGGCCAGCTCATCGGTGCAGCGGTTAAAGACAATCAAATCCGCCAGCCGCAGCTTTTCCATCATCAGGCTGGCCATGTTTTTGGCGTAGCTGTTGAAGGTGGGGGACTCGATGATGGTGACGATTTGGTACAGCGTCCAATGGTCGGGAAAGGCGTCCTGAGTGGCCGCGATTTGCCACATGCCGTTGTACTCGATGACGATTTGGGAGGGCTGATACTTGGCGTCCAGCTTTGCCAGGCGCTCCCGTGTGAAGTCCTCCTCGCCATCGATATATTCCACCCGCACGTCCCGCCGACGCAGGGCGTCCAGGTCGTACTCCTCCTCACCCTCCTCGGTGACGATCAAGAGGGTGTGCTCGTCCTCGGTGAAGTCCTCGCCGGAGAGCATGGGGGCGATGAAATTGGTCTTGCCGCCGTCCAGAAAACCGGCGATCAAATAGACAGGGATTGGGTTTTGGGCCATGGGGGAACCTCCATTCGCGGAAATACTCCCCTCCCCGTGGGGGGAAGGGGAGTGGAAGGGTCAGATCAATTTACAGGTTGAACAGCGCCTGCACCTGCTCCTCTTTCAGGTCGGAGCCGATGACGCAGAGCCGCCCGGTGTAGTCCGCGCTGCCCCGGCGAATCTCGATTTCGCCCGGCACCATGTCGAAGTGGAGCCAGGTGCCGTCCACGCAGGGCACGATACCCTTGGAGCGCAGCACCGCACCGTAAGCGCCGGTGTCCAGGGCCTCCAAAGCGGTCTTGATCTCCGCCTCGGTGAACTTGCGGGGGGACTCCATGCCCCAGGAGGTGAACACCTCGTCGGCGTCGTGGCCGTGGTGGTGGTGATGGTGGTCGTGGCCGCAGCCGCACTCATCATGATCGTGATGGTGATGGTGCTCCTCATCCTCGTCATGGTCGTGATGGTGATGGTGGTGCTCGTGCTCCTCGTCCTCATCGTGGTCGTGATGATGGTGATGCTCGTGCTCCTCGTCCTCGTCGTGGTCATGATGGTGATGATGGTGGTGGTGATGCTCCTCGTCGTGGCCGTCGTCCTGGGCGTGGAGCAGGGCCATCAGCTCATCGGCCAGGGAGTCGCCCCCGGCGATGGCAGAGAGGATCTGCGCGCCGGTCAGGTCGTCCCAGGGGGTGGTGACGATGGTTGCACGGGGGTTCTTGGTGCGGATCAGGTCGATGACCTCCTGGAGCTTGGCCTCGCTCATGTCCTGGGTGCGGCTGAGGATGACGGTCCCCGCGTGCTCCACCTGGTCGTTGAAGAACTCACCGAAGTTCTTCATATACATCTTGCACTTTTTGGCGTTGACCACAGTGACGGCGCTGCCCAGCTTCATGTCGGTCTCCTCGGCCACCCGGCCCACGGCCTTGGACACGTCGGAGAGCTTGCCCACGCCGGACGGCTCGATGAGGATGCGGTCAGGGTGGTACTGCTCCAGCACCTGGCGCAGGGCCTGGCCGAAGTCGCCCACCAGAGAGCAGCAGATGCAGCCGGAGTTCATCTCGGTGATCTGGATACCGGCGTCCTTGAGGAAACCGCCGTCGATGCCGATTTCACCGAACTCATTCTCAATGAGCACCAGCTTCTGGCCCTGGAAGGCTTCGCTGATGAGTTTTTTGATAAGAGTGGTTTTCCCCGCGCCCAAAAAGCCGGAGATAATGTCGATTGTCGTCATAATACAATACTTCCTTTGGTGTTTCA
The DNA here is from genome assembly GCA_020859945.1 of Clostridiales bacterium. Classification (GTDB taxonomy): domain Bacteria; phylum Bacillota; class Clostridia; order Oscillospirales; family Oscillospiraceae; genus Onthomonas. The sequence goes on from JAJBVG010000075.1 coordinate 14,086, forward strand.
TAGTGTGTATCTTATTTTAGCCAGTTTCGGAAAAAAAGCAAGAGAAAAAGTGCAAAAAAAGGGACCGTTGCCAAACAGTTGTTTTGGCACGGCCCGTTTTTTTACACAATTAGCAATTTGCAGTGTGCAATTATGAGGAACCCGAACGCTGACAGCTTCCCGCAAAAATATTGCTACCGGCATCATTCCAACAGGACAACGACGGCTGAGCCTTAGCCATTGCACATTGCTAATTGCACATTGCACATTAAATTCAATCTTCCTCGCTCCTGGCCCCCAGCAGCAAGCACATAATGGCCTTCTGCACATGCAGGCGGTTCTCCGCCTCGTCGAAAATCTCGTCGGCGTGGGCCTCGAACACTTCGGCGGTGATTTCCTCCCCCCGGTGGGCGGGGAGGCAGTGCTGCACCATGCAGCCGGGAGCGGCCAGGGTCAGCAGCTCGTCGTCCACCTGGAAGCCCTGGAAGGCTTTGCGCCGTTCCTCGGCCTCGTCCTCCTTGCCCATGGACACCCACACGTCGGTAAACACCACATCGGCGTCTTTGACCGCCTCTCTGGGGTCCTCGGTCAGGGTGAAGGCAAACTCCGGGTCGGAGGCGGCGAAGTCCAGAATCTCCTGCCTGGGGCGGTAGTCGTGGGGGGTTGCCACCGCCACCTCCATGCCGCATTTCAGCCCGCCCACAGTGAGGGAGTGACACATATTGTCCCCGTCTCCGATGTAGGCCAGCTTCAGCCCGTCCAGGTGGGCGAACCGCTCCCGAATGGTCATCAGGTCGGCCAGTACCTGGCAGGGGTGGGAGAAGTCGGTCATGCCGTTGATGACCGGCACCGTGGCGTACCGGGCCAGCTGCTCCAGGTCCTCCTGGCGGAAAGTGCGCATCATTATGCCGTCGCAGTAGCGGCTCAGGGTGCGGGCGGTGTCCTCCATGGGCTCGCCCCGCCCCACCTGGCTCTCCTTACCGGAGAGGTACATGGCGAGGCCGCCCAGCTGGAACATCCCCGTCTCAAAGCTGATGCGGGTGCGGGTGGAACGCTTTTCGTAGATGGTGACCAGGGTCTTGCCCTCCAGCAACCGGTGGGGGATGCCGTGGCGCTGGTCGTATTTCAACTGGTCCGCCAGGTTCAAAATCTCATAGATGTCGTCCGGGGACAAGTCCAGCATTTTCAGCAGATGTTTTGTCATGGAAAAATCCCTCCGTGGGGGAAAATCAGTCATTCGCCGCAGAGGACGGTTTTCAGCACAGCCAGGCCCCGGTCCATCTCCGCCTGGGTGATGACCAGCGGCGGCAGCAGCCGGATGGTCTTGGGTCCGGCGGTCAGCACCAGCACGTTGCTGTCATAGATTTGTTTGACCAGGGCGGCGCGGTCCACGCCGTCTTTGAGGACAATGCCCACCATCAGGCCCATGCCCCGGACGGTCTCCACACAGGGCGCGTCAAAGGCGGTGATGGCAGAGCGGAGGTATTCGCCCTTCTCGTTGACTGCGGCCAGGAAGTCGCCGTCCATCGTGTCCAACACGGCGCAGGCAGCGGCGGCGGCGATGGGGTTGCCGCCAAAGGTGGTGGCGTGGGTGCCGGGGGTCAGGACGTTCCGGCACTTCTCGTTGCACAGCACACCCGCCATCGGCAGGCCCCCGGCGATGCCCTTGGCGAAGGTCAGGGCGTCGGGCTGGATGCCATACTGCTGGAAGCAGAACAGAGAACCGGTGCGGCCAATGCCGGTCTGCACCTCGTCCACCAGCAGGAGGTAGTCGTTTTCGGCGCAGTAGGCGGCCAGGTCCTGCACAAACTTTTTATCAAGGGGCAACACGCCCCCCTCGCCCTGGATCAGCTCCAGGAACACGGCGCAGGTGTCGTCCCCGGCCTGAGCCTGGACGGAGGCCAGGTCGTTGGCCTCGGCGTAGCGGAAGCCCTCGGTGAAGGGGAAGAAGTAGTTGTGGAACACGTCCTGCCCCGTGGCCTGGAGGGTGGTGATGGTGCGGCCGTGGAAGGAGTTGTGGAGGGTGATGATGTTGGCGCGGCCTTTGCCGTACTTGTCAAAGGAGTATTTCCGGGCCAGCTTGATGATGCCCTCGTTGGCCTCGCCGCCGCCGTTGGCGAAGAATGCCGCCGCCATGCCGGAGCGGGTGCAGAGCTTTTCCGCAAGACGGGCGTAAGGCTCAGTGTAAAACAGGTTGGAGGCGTGGGCCAGCTTGTGGGCCTGGGTCTCCACCGCCTCCAGCCAGGCGGGGTGGCCGTAGCCCAGGGAAGCCACGCCGATGCCGCTGGCAAAGTCGATGTATTCCTCGCCCTCCAGCCCGTAGAGGGTGGAACCCTGGCCGTGATCCAGCGCCACGTCGAAGCGGCCATAGGTCTGCATGGTGTACTGGTGGTCCAGCGCCTTTAATTCTTTAAATGTCATGGAAGGAACCTTCTTTCGGAGAAAGGATGGAGAAAGAAACCTCTCCACCATGCTTCGCATGGTCAGTTATTTGCTCAACATAGTACAAGTTTTCCACATAGAACCGTGATTCAACAACTGACCACACCTCTTGCCTCCCCTGAAAGGGGAGGAGGGCCGCCGCCTTTAGGCGGTGGCGGAGGGGTTTCCATCAAAGCGGAACAAAAGCTACAAAAATAAGGTTATCGCGCATTTGGGGCTTTACAGCATCATCGTCCCCATTGGCTGGTCGGACAGCAGCTCGATGAGGATGGAATGGGGGATACGCCCGTCCAGAATATGGCTGCGCTTGACCCCCCACCGGACGGCCTCCACACAGCACTCCACCTTGGGGATCATGCCGCCGGAAATAACGCCCTTCTTTTTCAGCATGGGCACGTCGGACATCCGAATTTCGGGGATGAGGGTGCTCTCGTCCTTGGGGTCCATCAGCAAGCCCCGCACGTCGGTGAGCAGCACCAGCTTTTCCGCCTTCAGCGCAATCGCCAGCTTGGAGGCGGCGGTATCCGCGTTGATGTTATAAGAACACTCGGCGTCGCAGCCCTGGGCCACGGTGGAGATGACAGGGATGTATCCCTTCTCCAGGCAGTCCACCACCACGGCGGGGTTCACGTGGGTGATTTCGCCCACCAGACCGTATTTGGGGTCCTTGATTTTGGCCTGGAACAGGCCGCCGTCGATACCGCAGAGGCCCATGGCTTTTCCGCCCCGGCGGTTCAGCGCGGCCACCAGGTTCTTGTTCACCTTGCCGCACAGCACCTCCTGCACCACGTCGATGGTCTCCTGGTCGGTGTAGCGCAGACCGTCCACAAACTTGGACTCCTTGCCGATTTTTTTCAACATGGCGTTGATTTCCGGCCCACCGCCGTGGACCAGCACCACATGGATGCCCACCAGATGGAGCAGAATCACGTCGCTCATCACTGCGTCCCGCAGCTCCTCGGACACCATGGCGTTGCCGCCGTATTTCACCACAACGGTCTTGCCGCTGTATTTTTGGATGTAAGGGAGGGCCTCAGCCAACACTTTGGCCCTGGCCACATAGTCGTAAGCCATTGTTTTAACAAACCTTTCGTTGTCGTCGCAGTTCTTCCTTTGCACCGCCCGGTGAACCTCTCTCTTGCCCAGGGCGGCCGAGGGCCGCCCCTACAACAGCGGAAGGGATTCATGGCAAAACCGGGCAAAAGGAATCATCTGTAATTTCAAAATCAGGTGCGGTAATCCCCGTTGATCTTCACATAATCATAGGTCAAATCGCAGCCCCAGCAGGTAGCGTAGTTCTCCCCTTCGTTCAGGTCGATATCGATGATGACCTCCTCCTGGGAGAGGATCTCCTTGGCCTTGTCCTCGTCAAAGACGACTTCCACGCCGCCCTTGCACACCAGAATTTCTCCGGCGCAGGAGCAGAATTTCACGTCCACCCGCTCCGGGCGGAAGGGGGCCTTGGAGTAGCCCATGGCGCACAGCACCCGGCCCCAGTTAGCGTCCGCGCCGAACATGGCGGCCTTGACCAGAGAGGAACCGGTGACGGCTTTGCTCAGCCGCTCGGCGGCGTCCTCGCTGCGGGAGCCGTGGACGGTGCAGGTCAGCAGGCGGCTGGCCCCCTCGCCATCGGCGGCGATGGCCCGGGCCAGATAGGTCAGCACCTCGGTCAGCGCGGCCTTGAACGCCGTATAGTTGTTGTCCTTCCACTCGATCAGGTCGTTTCCCGCCAGGCCGTTGCACAGGATGGCGCAAGTGTCGTTGGTAGAGGTGTCCCCATCGATGGTGACCCGGTTGATGGTGCGGGGCAGCACCTCATGGAGCATGGTGCTGAGCATTTCGGGGGTGATGGCGCAGTCGGAGGTCAGGAAGCACAGCAGCGTTCCCATGTTGGGGTGGATCATGCCAGAGCCTTTGGCAATGCCGCCCAGGGTGACGATTTTATCCCCCAACTCCACCTCTACCGCAATCTCCTTGCGCTTGGTGTCGGTAGTCATAATGGCGTTGGCGGCGTCGGTGGAACCGTCCCGGCTGAGCTTATTTGCCAGAGCGGGCATGGCGCCGGTGATGGCGTCGATGTTCAGCTCCTGGCCGATGACGCCAGTGGAGGCCACCACGAAGTCCCGGGGGGCGCGGCCCGTGGCGGCTGCCGCCGCCGCACACATCTCATCGGCCTTTTCGTGGCTCAGGGGAGTGCAGGCGTTGGCGTTGCCGGAGTTGGCCACTACGCCCCAGGCGGCGCCGTCCTCCAGGTGGGCCATCGTCACGTAGATGGGGGCGCACTTCACCCGGTTGGTGGTGTACATGGCCGCGGCAGAACACTCCGTCTCGGACAAAATCAGCGCCAAGTCGTTTTTCTCCGGGCTGCTGCCGGCCTTGACCCCGGCGTGGATGCCGGCTGCCGTGAAGCCCTTCGCGGCGCAGACGCCGCCGGAAATCTGTCTCATATTCTTTCCTCCATTCCGCCGAAAAACGGCTGTTTTAGCTCTTAGCTTTTAGCTTTTAGCTTTTAGCTCTTAGCTTGGTGGTGCTAAACGAGTGGTTCGTGGCTGATAACGAGCGGCCAGCAGTGCCTGACTAACAGCTAACAGCTAACGGCTAACAGCTCACAATTCTTACAAACTCAAACTGGCCGTCTCCTCGAAGCCCAGCATCAGGTTCATGTTCTGCACTGCCGCGCCGGAGGCTCCCTTGCCCAGGTTGTCGAACAGGGCGGTGACGGTGGTCTGCTTATCGTTGCCGCAGACCACCAACTGGAGGGTGTCCTTCCCGGCCAAGGTGTTGGCGGCGATCATAGGTTCATTATACCCCAGTTCGGCCACCGAAACAAGTGCGGAACCGGCATAATGTGCCAACAATGCCTGCCGAATGTCCTCGGTGGTGGGGTTTCCGTTCAGTCTGGCGTTGTGGAGCAGGATGGTGGTTGCCATACCTTTATAGTAGTCGTCCACCATCGGGCAGAACACCGGAGCGGCGTCCAGACCGCAGATCTGCTGCATCTCCGGGATGTGCTTATGGTTCAGGGTCAGCCCGTAAATGCGGGGGGAGGACAGCTTCCCGTCCCGCTCTGCCGCCTCGTAGTCCGCGATCATGCCCTTGCCGCCGCCGGAGTACCCGGTCAGGGAGTAGCAAGTCAGGGGGTAATCGTTGGGCAGGATACCCGTCTGCACCAGCGGCGCGGTGGAGGAAATCAGGCCTGTGGCGTGACAGCCGGGGTTCGCCACCCGCTTGGACTGGATGATCTTCTCCTTCTGGCCAAGGGCCAGTTCCGGGAAGCCATAGACCCACGCCGGGTTCGTCCGGTGGGCGGTGGAGGCGTCGATGATGCGGGTGGCGGGGTTGCTCACCAGGGACACCGCCTCCACAGCGGCCTTGTCCGGCAGGCATAGAAACACCAGGTCTGCGCTGTTGATGAGCCGCGCCCGTTCCGCGTTGTCGTGGCGCTTGTCGTCGTCAATGCGCATCAGCTCGATGTCGTCCCGGGTGGCGAGCCGGTCCATGATTTGCAGACCGGTGGTACCGGCCTGGCCGTCGATGTAAATTTTCGGTTTCATAAGCGCCTCCGTTTGGGTGTCGGGTCGTTCGTTTTGTCAGTATTGGTTCCATCTTTGGCAATGTACAACTGTTCTTTTGCAAAGAATTTGTGCTTTGCCGGGTAAAAACGCTGACCAATTATCAAGTACCATCCCCTCTTGCCTCCCCTGAAAGGGCAGGGAGGGGCGAAGCCCCGGAAGTGCCGCTTGACGGCGGAGGGGTTCATTGCACATTGCACATTGCTAATTGCTAATTGAAAATACAGAAGGGCAAGTGTTTCCACTCGCCCTGCTGTCAGAAGCGATTCTGTTATCCTTCCGTCTGTTCCGGGGTGTGCTGGGCCACAAAGTCCTTGATGGCATTGATTTGCCGGGTCACGTCCTCGGCGGACGGGCCGCCCAGCACCTTGCGCTCGTGGACGCAGCGTTTCAGCTCCAGCGCCTCGTAGATGTCGGAGTCGAACAGCTCGGAGATGGCCCGGAAGTCCCGGAGGGTCAGGGTCTCCAGCGTCTCACCGGACTTGATGCACATATTCACCAGCCGGCCCACGATCATATAGGCTTCCCGGAAGGGCATTCCCCGCTTGGTCAGGTAGTCGGCGCAATCGGTGGCGTTGATAAAGCCGCCAGCCGCCGCCTTAGACATATTCTTGGGCCGGACGGTCAGGGTGTCCAGCATGGCGGCGAACACCGGCACACACATCTCCACGGTGTCGATGGCGTCGAACACCGGCTCTTTGTCCTCCTGCATGTCCTTGTTGTAGGCCAGAGGCAGGCCCTTCATCACCGTCAGCAGGGAGACCAGGTCGCCGTAGACCCGGCCCGTCTTGCCCCGCACCAGCTCGGCCACGTCGGGGTTCTTCTTCTGGGGCATGATGGAGGAGCCGGTGGAATAAGCGTCGTCCAGGTCCACGAACTTGAACTCCCAGCTGCACCACAGGATGACTTCCTCGGAGAACCGAGACAGGTGCATCATCAGCATGGAGCAGGCGGACAGGAACTCGATGGCGTAATCCCGGTCGGAGACGGAGTCCAGGGAGTTGTCGGTGGGCTTTTTGAAGCCCAGCAGCTGGGCGGTGCGCTCCCGGTCCACGGGATAGGTGGAGGTCGCCAGCGCGCCAGCGCCCAGAGGGCACTCGTCCATCCGCTCCAGGCAGTCCTCGAAGCGGGTCACGTCCCGGCGGAGCATATTGGCATAGGCCATCATATAGTGGGCGAAGGTGGTGGGCTGCGCCCGCTGGAGGTGGGTGTAGCCGGGCATCACGGTGGTCAGATTTTCCTCCGCCTTGCGGATGAGGACCTTCTCCAAATCCAGGATCTGACCGATGATGACGGGGATCTCCTCCTTGACGAACAGGCGGAAGTCCACCGCCACCTGGTCGTTGCGGCTGCGGCCCGTGTGGAGCCGCTTGCCCGCGTCGCCAATGCGCTGGGTCAGGATGGTCTCGATGTTCATGTGGATGTCCTCGTTGTCCAACGAGAACTCCACCTCGCCCGCTTCGATGTCGGCCAGAATTGCTTTCAGGCCGTTGATGATCTCGGCGGCGTCCTCCTGGGAGATGATGCCCTGCTCCCCCAGCATGGTAGCGTGGGCGATGGAGCCGGTGATGTCCTGCTGATAGAGACGGGCGTCAAAGCCGATGGAGGCGTTAAAGTCGTTGACTAAGGTGTTGGTTTCCTTCTGGAACCGTCCGGCCCAGAGCTTCATAAGCGGTCACTCCTTCTCACAGGTGGGAGATTTTTTCAATGAGCAATTTGCAATGTGCAATGTGCAATGGTCAAAACTTCAACCATATACGCCGCCAAATCACATCAGCAAATCGGTTTGAGAATGTGGAAAAATTGCCGCACTTGGGAAAGTGCGGCAATTCCAAATCAGAAAGGTTCTTTCCCCGGTGAAAATGCTGGGTCAGGCAGCAGCTTATTTCAGCTTGCCCATCTCCCGCAGCGCCTGAACCTTGGTGGGCAGGCCCCACAGGTTGATGAACCCGGCGGAGTCCTTCTGGTCGTAGTCGGACTCGTCGAAGGTGGCCAGATCCTCGGAATACAGGGAGTAGGGGGAGGTCATGCCGGCGGGGATGATGTTGCCCTTGTACAGCTTGAGCTTGACGGTGCCGGTGACGAACTCCTGGGTCTTGTCCACGAAGGCGGAGAGGGCTTCCCGCAGGGGAGAGTACCACTTGCCGTTGTAGACCAAGTCAGCGAAGTCCACCGCCAGCTTCTGCTTCTCGTGCATGGTGTCCTTGTCCACGCAGAGGGTCTCCAGCAGGTCGTGAGCGGCGTAGAGGATGGTGCCGCCCGGCGTCTCGTAGACGCCCCGGTCCTTCATGCCCACCAGACGGTTCTCGACGATGTCGATGATGCCGATGCCGTTCTGTCCGCCGTAGACGTTCAGGTCCCGGATGATGTCGGTGGCGCTCTTCTTTTCGCCGTTGATGGCGACAGGCGCGCCCTGCTCGAAGTCCAGGGTGATATAGGTAGGCTCGTCAGGCGCCTGGATGGGGGAAATGCCCATCTCCAGGAAACCGGGCTTGTCGTAATCCGGCTCGTTGGCGGGGTTCTCCAGGTCCAGGCCCTCGTGGGACAGGTGCCACAGGTTCTTGTCCTTGGAGTAGTTGGTCTCCCGGTTGATCTTCAGGGGAACGTTGTGGGCCTCGGCGTAGTCGATTTCCTCGTCACGGCTCTTGATGTCCCACTCACGCCAGGGGGCGATGATCTTCATGCCGGGGGCGAAGCGCTTGATGGCCAGCTCAAACCGGACCTGGTCGTTTCCCTTGCCGGTGCAACCGTGGCAGATGGCGTCCGCGCCCTCTTCCAGGGCGATTTTCGCCAGGGCCTTGCCGATGACAGGACGGGCGAAGGCGGTGCCCAGCAGATAGGTCTCGTACTTGGCCCCGGCCTTGACGGAGGGGATGATAACGTCGTTGACCATCTCATCGGTCAGGTCGGCCACAATGAGCTTGGACGCGCCGGTTTTCAGTGCCTTTTCCTCCAGGCCCTCCAGCTCGTCGGCCTGGCCCACATTGCCGGACACAGCAATGATTTCGGGGTCGTTATAATTTTCTTTCAGCCAGGGGATGATGATAGATGTATCCAAACCGCCGGAATAGGCGAGAACTACTTTTTTGACTTCAGCCATGATTGAACGTCTCCTTCAAAAAACTAGGTGGGAACGGTCCTGCCGTTCATCGTGATAAATACTAACACGGTTCCCCGGAGATTGCAAGCACAATTTTGCATAATCATTCAAAAATTTTTTCTGTAAACTGTTCAATATTCATAAATACTGTATAATTATACGGAATATACGGGTATAAATGAATATTTATAAGGATAACCAACAGCGACAACCATCTCAGAGAAAAATCGATAGTTGATTTAATTCTCGGAATGGAATTTTTGTAAAATTTCAATTTTATGGTTGCACAGTTCGACAAATTTTGATATGATGTAATAAATTATATGAGAGGTGTATTAGGATGGCTATTTTACCAGTAGTTCAGTTATATCAACCTAATATTTTTTGTCCTGGTTCATGTTTACGGCAAGAATGTGAAAGTATATCAGAGGAAGACTTTTCTTCCGCATGGTTTCATCAACTCATCAAAGATATGTTTGAGACTTTATACAATAGTAGTTCAGGAGTCGGCCTGTCTGCCAATCAGGTAGGTATTTTAAAAAAGATTTCCGTTATTGATTTAAATCGTGACGCAAAAAAACCATTGATTTTAGTCAATCCAAAGATTATACCTTTAGTGGAGAGGAAAGTGGAAAGTTTAGAGGTGTGCTTGAGCTTTCCTGGCATTTCTGCAACTGTACAACGTTATCAGAAAGTTAAACTTTTATACCAAGATATTCAGGGAAATGCTCAGGAAATAGTAGCAGAGGGTTTTAGGTCAAATGTATTTCAGCATGAGGTTTCACATCTTTATGGATGCCCTCATGTGGACTTGGTTTGCCATGAATCAGATATTAATAGTTATGGCGGCACCCCAAAAAGAAAGGCAGATATTGCATATACAAGGAGTACTGAAACCAATTTAAAATAACTCACAGGGATTTAAAATAGACTGCGAGGAACAGATGGCATGAAAAAATTAACTGGTGTAATATTTGGCATAATAGGTGCTGTTTCAGGTTTAATAACAATTTATGGATGGATACAAGAAACTATTTCTGGCGGCAGTGTGCTGAACCCTATGATTATTATGGGAATAGTTGTATTTGTTTTCTGTGTCGTTTGCCTGTTTCTTGTTTATAACCGAAAGTTTAGATATTTTGCGCTGAAATATATTAAGCATTATTTCGCTAAGCCAAATTTACCTTACTATTTATGTAAAAAAGAAATAACTTACACCTATCGATCATTATATGAGATGAGTTATCGAAAAAAAATTACCCTTACTTCAAAGGTTGATGCTCTTACAAGTTTTAAGGGAAAGTTTCGATGGTCAAAGCCAATGTCTCTTAACCAATTTAAAGTGTCATGTCTGTCTCCACATAATAAGTTAACTCTAGGCCGTGACACAACGTGGAATACATATACCGTAGAATTTACTCCTGCCCCTAAGGGAAGTCAAAGAATTATTGATGTTTTAATTGAGAATTTATATGATCCAGAGGGAGAAACGCTTCCATTTTGTAATGCGAGTATAGTAGAACAAACCGATTTCCTTCGCATTGAGGTTATCCTAGAAGGTGGTTTGAAATTTTGTTCATTTGTCAATGATGTGAGACAGGGAAAAGGGAAAGAGTTTATTGGTT
>JAJBVG010000037.1 GCA_020859945.1 Clostridiales bacterium
GGTCGAACATGCGGCCCCGGCAGCGCACGCGCAAGCGCGCACGTTTGGGGCCTCCCTGTGTGCTTTTGCCGGTACACGCCCGGCTAAAAGCACGGATTTCATTTTATTTTGCCGCAAGGCGGCAAAACTCCTGCGGAGGGCTTCTATAACGTTTCGTTATACCTAATTCGCTGGAAATGGCTTTTTTGACAACTTAAAAGCTGCTCCCGCAGGGGGAGCAGCTTTTGCATTGTAAATCTGTAAGTAAATTGTCGGGGAAAGCGTCAGTCGTTGAACACCTTGCGCTCCCACTCGGCCGCGCCGGTGGAGAAATCGCTGTTGAAGGTGGTCTCCCGCTCCTCCACGTCGGTGAGCAGGCTGGCGTACTTGGAGTCGAAGGGGGTCATGTTGGACTTTTCCTTGACGCCGACGGCCACCGTCTTGGCGGTCTTTTCCGGCGCGACGATGGTGCCCGCGCCGCCCACGCAGCCGCCGGGACAGCCCATGCCCTCCAGCAGGTAGCCGTCATACTTGCCGGCCTTGGCCATGAGCAGCATCTTCTTGCAGTCGGCCAGGCCCTCGGCCCGGGCCACCTTGACCTCCATCTCCGGGTGAGTCTGGGCAATGACGTTCTTCACCGCCTGGGCCACGCCGCCGCTGACCGCGAAGCCGCAGCCGTCGCCGCTGGCCTCGTTGAAGGGCAGGTATTCGGATTCAGGGATGTCGTCGAAGCTGACGCCCTTGGCGTCCATAATGCCCTGGACCTCCTCGAAGGTCAGCACGAAGTCCACGTCAGAGCGGATGGTCCGGCGCATGGCCTCCAGCTTCTTGGCGGCACAGGGGCCGATGAAGGCGACCTTCGCGCCGGGGTGTTCCTTCTTGATGAGGCGGGCGGTCAGCACCATGGGGGTCAGGGCCATGGAGATGTTGTCCGCGAACTGGGGGACGGTCTTTTTGGCCAGCACCGCCCAGGCGGGGCAGCAAGAGGTGGCCATAAACTTCAGCTTGGAGGGCACTTCCTCCACGAAGTCCCGGGCCTCGGCGATGGTACACAGGTCCGCGCCAATGGCGACCTCCACCGCGTCCTCAAAGCCCAGCCGCTTAAAGACGGCGCGGACCTTGCTGTCGGTGCGCTTGGCGGAAAACTGTCCGGCGAAGGCGGGGGCGACGGCGGCGTAAACCGGGGTGTCACTCTTCAAAGCGGTGATGGTCTGGTAAATTTGGCTCTTGTCCACGATGGCGGCGAAGGGGCAGGACACCAGGCACTGTCCGCAGGAGACGCACTTGTTGTAGTCGATTTCAGCGCGCCCCTTCTCGTCGCTCTTGATGGCGCCGGCGCCGCAGGCTTTGGTGCAGGGGCGCTCCTGCTTGATGATGGCACTGTAGGGGCAGGCGGTGACGCAGCGGCCGCACTTGATGCACTTGGACTGGTCGATGACAGACTTGCCCTTGACGATGGAAATGGCCTTCTTGGGGCACATTTCCATACAGGGATGCTCCAGGCAGCCCTGACAGCCGTTGGTGACGATGACCTGCTTCTCCGGGCAGGCGTGGCAGGCGAATTTGATGACGTTGATCAGCGGGGGCGTGTAGTAGTGCTCCGGCACCTCGGCGTCGTCGATGCCGGTGGAGATGGGGCCGGACTCGCCCGCGGTGCGGACGGGCATACCCATGGCGGTGCGCAGCCGCTCGCCCAGGATGGCCCGCTCCAGGAAGATGTTGTCCCGGTAAGAGCCGACCTCGCCGGGCAGGATCTTGAAGGGGATCTCCTCAAAGTCCTGTTTGGTGCCGCCTTCGTAGGCAAAACGCGCCACTTCGGTGAAGACCTTCCGGCGCAGGTCCGTTTTGCTGGAATACAGTCCTCTCATAGTATCGTTCTCCTTTTTCCGTGTGTGCGCCTCTTCCCGACCCAGGAGCGGTCCTCACCCTCTACATTGTGCCGCTTCCGGTCAGACGGGGAAAGGGGCGCAGCCGCCTTGCAGCGGGAGCGCGCTGCCCCCAAGCGGCTGAATGTTCCGCGGTGCCTATCTTTCGTCAAGCACCTTTTGCAACGTCAGTATAACACACAACTTTGGGCTTGGCAACCGGATAGGCGAAAGTTCGTCAATTTTTTCACAGACTTTTTCGATTACGCAGGACGGGGCAGGTTCCACTTGTACCGGGTGGCCAGCCACCGGAGGACAAAGGTGACGCAAATGCCCACAGTGGCGGCAAGGGTGCTGTCCGCTCCCCAGCGGTCCAGCAGGTAATAGGACGTGGCCCCGGCGATGGCGGCAAGGGCATAGATGTACTTGGTCAGGATGAAGGGGATCTCTCCCAGGATGATGTCCCGCAGCAGGCCGCCGCCCACCGCCGTGATGGTCCCCATAAAGACCACCAGAAAGCCGTTGGCCTGATACCCCGCCGCCACAGCCACCTGACAGCCTGTGACGGCGAACATCCCCAGTCCCACAGCGTCCACCAGGTTGTTGACCCGCTCCACCAGCGCCTCCTCCCGGTAGTAGGTCTCGCTGTGGCGGAGGACGGCGAAGAACACCAGCAAGGCCATCAGCAGGGCCACGTTCAGGTCCTGCCAGTTGGTGAACATGGCGGGCGGAAACCGGCCCAGCAGCACGTCCCGGATCATGCCGCCGCCCAGGGCGGTGGTCTCCGCCAGAAAAACCACACCGAACAGGTCGGCCTTTTTCTGACAGGCCACCATCGCCCCGGAGAGGGCGAAGGCAGCGGAGCCAAACAAGTCGATGAGAAAAAACACCAGCTCTGGAATCATGTGAAGCGCCTCCCCATTGAGGAAAAAGTGAACCGGGGACCTCCTTCGGTTCCCGGCTCACTGTAAACGTCTGTGGGAAAAATGTCAAGGGCGGCGGCGTACAATTCCGCAGCGGTGCTGCCGCATTAAAACTCCCCGCCCTTGCGCCCCAGGTGGGGCTGGTCGTCTGCCCGGTTCCGGTGGAGGCGGCCCCCGTCGGGCCACAGCCGGTCCGTGTGCTGAAAGGTGGCGTCCCCGTCCCGGATGTCCGGCGTCAGGTCGTAGCCAAATTCTGCATCCGTTTTCCGCTCCGGGAGCGGCTTCTTCCGTTTTTTCATGGTCGATTCCCCTTTTTCGTGTTGGTTTGCCCGTGTTTTACCGGTAGTATGCGCCCTTTTTACCGGTTTATGCGTCTCAGCGCCGCCCCGGACGGCACCCGCCAGTTCAGACAAAATTCTTTCGAGAATTTGGGGCCAGCCCCTTGATTTTTTCGCGTAATCTGCTACAATGAATTTATTCTAAGAAGGAGGAACTTCTACTATGGCATACAAGATTTCTGACGGCTGCATTTCCTGCGGCTCCTGCGCGGATCAGTGCCCCGTGGGCGCTATCTCTGAGGGCGACACCTCTTACGTCATCGACGCCGATACCTGCATCTCCTGCGGTTCCTGCGCCGCCCAGTGCCCCATGGGTGCGATTGAGGAGGAATAATCTCACTCTCACGGCACTTTTCCGGTACATCAGTCCCGCGTAAGCGGAGCGAAAAGAATACGGCCACATGGGAGCGTCTCGCCCCTGTGTGGCCGTGTTTTTTCCTATGGAACCTCCGCTTAAATAACTCTCGGCGTCTGGACGGCACCTTTTGCGCAACTCTTCGTTGCAGAATCTTGAAATACACAAAGTATTCCTGCGATTCTGCGCCTCGATTTGCACAAAATTTGCTCGCCCAGCCATCCAAGGCCATTTAATCAGAGCTTCCTTAAAAATCTGCGACTGTGGAAAAATGTTCATTTGTCAATGATGTGAGACAGGGAAAAGGGAAAGAGTTTATTGGTTAGA
>JAJBVG010000085.1 GCA_020859945.1 Clostridiales bacterium
TTATACGGCGATTTATTCTTTCGTATAGCAATTATAGAGGTTCTTTGACAGACTGAAACAGCGGCCAACCGTTTCGTTGGCCGCTGTTCCGCGTTTCCATTTTATCCTCTTATGCCATTTTCCGCAGCTCCCGGTAGATGATCTCCGACAGCGCCGCCATGATTGCGTTGTACTTCCCCCGGTCCTCGAACAGAGAAGTATAGGTGTCCTGGCTCTCGGTGTAGCTTTCCATCGCGGCGTCGCCGAACGCCTTGGGGAAAATGCTCTCGGCGAAAATCTGTGGGTCGCTGGTCTTGGCGATGCTCGCCAGCTTTTTGTCCTTCATCAGCTTGGCCTGGAGCGCCATCAGCATGACCCGGTCGCCGTCCGTAAAGTTGCCCTTGTACCGTTCGTTGATTTTCTGAATGATCTCGTCCAGCGGTTCATCCTGTTCCAGACCCATCGCGCCCTTCTGCCGGGCGGCCTCATAGATGCCCTTGGTGTCCGGCTGGAGGACGATGGTCCCGTCAAAGGTCTTTTGCAGCTTGTAAAACTCCAGCTGGAGCTTGCCCTCCAGGTCCAGCGGTTCCCCGACTGCGGGCGGCAGCAGCTTGAGCAGGTACGAGCAGAACACAAACTCCTGGTGCAGCTCCTTGTCGAACATCCGCACCACCTGCGAGACGTAGCTGTACCACTTGATGAGGCTGCGGAGCTGCCGCCGGAACTGGTACTGCCCCTCCTCGTCCTTCTGATTGTAGCGGGCGGCGACGGGGAGCAGGACGCTGCTCATCTTCCCCATGTTGTTGCTCTGACTGCCCTTGGCGAAGTAGACCTTGGAGAAGGCCGCTATGTCGTCCTCATCGTAAATGTGGAACCCGCGCAGCTCCTTCTGGGTCTGATAAATCAAATCCACGTTGACTTCCTGCTGCAAATAGGTCTCCTGGTAGAAGGGCTGGAACGCCTCCAAAATGTCCTCCTGCTTGTTGACGAAGTCCAGCACAAAGGTGTCCGTCTTGCCGGGACAGGTGCGGTTCAGCCGGGAGAGGGTCTGCACCGCTTTGACGCCTTTCAGCTTCTTGTCCACGACCATGGTGTGGAGCAGCGGCTCGTCAAAGCCCGTCTGATACTTCTCCGCGACAATTAACACGTTGAAATTCTCGTGGAACTCCGCCTTGGTCTGGGCCTCGCTGATGTGGCTGCCGTCCGAGCGGACGTTCAGCTTCGGTTCGGTGTACTCCTCGTCCCCGTCCGGGACGGCGCCGGAGAACGCCACCAGTACGTCCACGTTGGTATACTTTCTCTCCCGAATGTACCGCTTGACCTCGTGGAAGTACCGCACCGCCGCCAGCCGGGAGGACGTGATGACCATCATCTTGCCCTGCCGCCAATTTTCTTGCTGGTGGTCTCCAAAAAGGTCTCCACAATGACCTGGGACTTCTGGTTGATGTTGTAGGGGTGCAGTTCCTGATACCGCCGAATCAGCTTCGCGGCGCGGCTGGCGGGCACGTCCGGGTTTTCCGGGACGGTCTTGGCGATTTTGAAGCAGGTGTCATAGGTCATGTAATTCTGGAGGACATCCAGAATGAAGCCCTCCTCGATGGCCTGCCGCATGGAGTAGATGTGGAACGGGTGAAAGCTGCCGTCCTCGTGCTCCGTGCCGAACAGCTCCAGCGTCTTGTCCTTGGGGGTGGCGGTGAAGGCGAAAAAGGACAGGTTTTTGTGCTTTCCGTGGACGATCATCTCCCGCATCAGCTTGTCGTCCGGGTCCAGCTCCTCCTCGGCCTTGCCCTCCAGCTCGGCGTACTCCCGCAGGGCGTCCTCGGTGTCGGCCAGAGCCGCTTTCAGCTTCAGCGCGGAGTTGCCCGTCTGGGAGGAGTGGGCCTCGTCCACGATGATGGCATAATTCCTGCCGTTGGCCTTGTCCACCTCGGTGTAAATGACCGGAAACTTTTGCAGCGTGGTGACGATGATGCGAACGCCGTTGTTGATGGCGTCCCGCAAATCTTTAGAGTTCTTGTTCTCCCCAATCGTCTCCACCGCGCCAATGGTGTGGTCAAAGCCGGAAATGGTCTCCTGTAACTGTGCGTCCAGCACCGTCCGGTCCGTGACCACAATGACGCTGCTGAAAACCGCCCTGTTGTTCTCATCGTGGAGGGAGGCCAGCCGGTACGCCGTCCACGCGATGGAGTTAGACTTGCCGGAACCGGCGCTGTGCTGCACCAGATAATTATGCCCCGCGCCGTTGGCCCGAACGTCGGCAATCAGCTTGCGCACCACGTCCAGCTGATGATACCGGGGGAAAATCAGCGCCTTTTTGCGCACCGTCCGCTCGCTGCCGTCCTTTTTCCGCTGCTTTTCCTCTTTGACCTGCAAGTGGATGAACTTTTGCAGAATGTCACTCAGGCTGCCCTTTTGGAACACATCCTCCCACCGGTCGGCGGTGGGGTAGCCGTTGGGGTTGGGCGGGTTGCCCCTGCCGCCATCGTTGCCCGCGCCGTTGCTGCCCTGGTTGAAGGGCAAAAACCAGGTGTCCTTCCCCGCCAGCTTCGTCGTCATCCACACGTCGGTGTGGTCCACGCAGAAGTAGGCCAGAATCCGCCGGTTGAACTGGAAACAAATCTCCCTGGGGTCCCGGTCGTACATCCACTGGCGGCGGGCGTTGTCCGCAGTTTGCCCGGTGTACTGGTTTTTCAGCTCAAAGGCGAAAATGGGGATGCCGTTCAGCACCAACACCATGTCCACCGAGTTGTTGTTGTCGGCGGAGTAGTGCCACTGGCGGTACACCTCGGTCACGTTGGCGGCGTACTGGGTGGCGGCGGTGGGGTTCAGGCCGGATTCCGGCCGGAAGTAGCAGACCCGGAAGGGGATGCCCCGGTGCTTGAAACCGTGGCGCAGGACGGCCACCAGACCCATGCTGTCACAGGCGGCGTCCAGCGCCTGGCAGAACTTGAGCGTCGGGTCTGTTTTGTTCTGGTTGACGAACCGCGCCCACGCCCTGGGCTGGGTGCGCTGCACAAAGCCGATGAGGGTGTCCACATGCAGGCCCAGCCTGGGGTCATAGGTGTCCGCGCCGCGGGTGTAGCCGCCGGAGGGGGACAGGAAGGAGGCTTCGATGTCGGATTCAAAGCGTTTTTCGGTAGTGTCGTGGATGCTCATGTTTTCACCTCACTTTGTTTCGAGAAATTCCAGTGTGCATAGTAAATTGTAATAAATAAGAAATAGTTGGATGCAATCTCGTTTGCGAACTCTTTTGGTATACATCCCGTGATCAATAAAATTCCTGTTTCCAATATCCGGCTGTTTACGAAAATCTCCTCCATAAGCAAAATAAGTGCAAATACACTCATACACATTAATTGCACGCAAATACCAAGCAAATGGGAAAGAAGGGTCTTTATTAGCCAGGGCTTCAACCTTGTCATACATGTCTTTAGCGGCACGCTTTCCGGTGTTTCTCATCTTCCCATTTAAATCCTGTTTACGTTGCAAACGGATTAATTTTGCATCAATCATTGAAAAAAGCAATAATGCACAGGATTTATAGAGCCTTTGATGGAAGCATATAATTGCTTCTTCTAAATCTGCCTTGTTGATATGGCGTTCTTGAAACATGTCAAACAATTTCTCCATGTCTGCTTTTTTGCAAAACGTCATTGCTTGCTTATTAGCTGATTCGCGGTCACACGGGGGAGTATCCATAAAATCGAAAGTGCTGGTGGGAATCATTGACCATCCATACTTTCCCCATTCTATGTAAGACGTGATTAGTGCCTGTTTTTGGACTTCCGAATAATGGGGGAGAGCAACTTGCGAAAGAATTTGTCTAAGCCCTTCCAACATGGCTTTGCTGGATTCACGTATGAAGCTAAGATTTTCGGCGCAAATTGCAGATAGTGATTTTGCAAGAGCATTTCCCAAGTTGGAAAAAGCGCTCGAAAGAGAGGAAACCATTTCGACAGTATCATCAAAAGAAGATGTGTCATCATCTCCTGGCGTAGGAACAATAATGCTCTGCTCTAATTCTTCATTCAGGTTCTCTTTGTCTTGGCTTTCCATAATGCCTCCTAACTTATTGCACAGGGACTGCTTTTTTGCCGGTGGCGTATTCGTAAATCAAGGATTTTTTGTAGCTTTCCAGCTCTGTCAGGAGCTGTTCTTTTTTGGCGATGAGAGCGTCTATCTCGGCGCATTTTTTGTCGAGATATGCGACAATTTGTTTTTGCTCGTCAACAGGAGGGTAAATGATTGTCAAATTACGCAATGTTTCCAAGGACAGGTTTTTGATTGTCGTCCCAGCAAATGATAGTTCAAAGAGGAGTGAAACAACCGAAGATTGCAAATAATAACAGATGAAATACTTGTTAATTCCGGGAATCAGGTTAATGTACCCAGCGCTCTTTCCTAAAATGATCTTTTCCCCATTGTAGTACGATAATTTGCCTATTGTTCCATTTAATGAAATAAGGAGGCTCTGCCGGTTTAGAGGCACTAAATATTTGGCTGCTTCTTCTTCGCTGACTTTGCTTGTAGAGTCCTTAATAGTGATGTGTGCATTTCCCAAATTATTTCCGTTGATAAAGGAAGCAACTCCTTCATCAGAAAATTGTGGAGTACCATGCAATCCATCGCCTATTTTTTCAGAGATATATGTCATTTTTTGCACTTGCCAGTCAGAAGGAATAGCACCTATAATTTCGTTTCTACTATCTCTCATCGGCCTGTCCCCGCGCACACCCTTTGTGACCGCCTGGGTGATGACCGCTTGTTTCAGGTGCTTGTATTCCTCAATGGAGGCGCGGGTCTGGACGATAATAGAATCAATCTCGGCACATTTTTTGTCAAGAAACATGGCAATTATTTCTTGTTCATGTAATGGCGGGACTATCGTTTTTATTGCGCCAAAATCAGTTTCCGTAAGAGAATTGCGCAGATTTTTCGACAACGGAACGAATACTTTTTTGTCATCGAGTGCTCTCAAAAGGTAATCATAGTAAGAATTTAGAAAGCCGGGATGTACTATAAAACGACTATATGCTGGGCTTGTTATACCATCATTTTTTACTAGGCCAACACATCTGGGAGTAACATCTATATCAAACAAGCATAAGAGCAAATCGCCGCTTTTGATATATTGGTAGCCATCAAAAGTGGTTGGCATTTTACCCCCTGCATCTAAATCTCTGATGATAACGCCGTTCAATGTAAGTGATAAAATTTGTTCACCACTATAGTGGTCGCAAATGCTTTTTTCTTTGTGCATCACATATTTGTGTGGAACAACTTCCCAATCCTCTGGAATCTCCCCAATCCATTCCACGCCGCTGTCCTTCATCGCTCTCCCCATGCTCATCCCTCCTCCGGAAACAGTTCGCTGAGGGAGGCGGAGATCTCCGTCTCCAGCCCCCGGATACGCCGGGCGATGGCCTCCACCGGCTCCGGCGGCTGATACTCGTAAAAGTACCGGGTCATGGGGATTTCATAGCCCACCTTGGTCTTTTTGTAGTCGATCCAGGCGTCCGGGGCGTAGGGCAGCACCTCCCGCGCAAAGTAGCGGTCGATGTCCTGGGTCAGCGGCACGTTTTCCGTGTCCCGCAGGGAGGCGTCCGCCACGGGCTTGCCCTTTTTGCGGACGATTTCGCCGTTTTTGTCCCGCAGGGGCCGCTCCACGGTGATTTTGTTGTAGCCGAACTCCACGGAGTCGAAAATCTTGCTGTGGCAGTAGACGCCGGGCTTTTCGCCGTAGACGGCGTCGTCCCGGAACTCGCCGTAAGCCTGCACGATCAGCTCCCGGCAGTGGTCGGAGATGTCGTTGCGCTTGTTGCCAATGGATTTCCGCCGCTGCTGGTAGCAGTGGGAGGCGTCGATGAGCTGCACCTTCCCCGCCCGGTAGGTGGGTTTGTCCTTGCTGCAAATCCAGATGTAGGTGGAGATGCCGGTGTTCATAAACTGGTCGGTGGAGAGCTGGATGATGGCGTCCAGCCAGTCGTTCTCCAGGATGTACTGCCGGATGTTGCTGGGGCCGCTGCCCGCGTCGCCGGAGAACAGGGGGGAGCCGTTCTGGATGATGGCCATTTTGCCGTCGGGAGCCAGCTTCGCCAGCCCGTTCAGCACAAAAAGCTGCTGCCCGTCGGAGATTTTCGGCAATCCCGGCGCGAAGCGGCCCTGCTCGCCCTTCTTCGACTCGGCCTCCACCGCCTTGCGCTCCCGCTTCCAGTCGATGCCGAAGGGCGGGTTGGAGATGCAATAGCGGAAGGTGTAGCCGGGGAACTGGTCCTCGGAGAGGGTGTCGCCAAACCGCATATTGTTGGGGTCGCCGCCCCGGATCATCATGTCCGCCTTGGCAATGGCGAAGGTGGAGGGGTTGAACTCCTGCCCGAAGCAGGTGACCTCGATGTCGCTGTTCAGGGCGTGGATGCGTTCCTCCATGCAGGAGAGCATCTGGGAGGTGCCCATGGCCATGTCGTAGACGGTGATGTTGGCGGCGCTGGTCAGGTCCGCGTCGGAGAGCAGCAGGTCGGTCATCAGATAGATGATGTCCCGGCTGGTGAAGTGCGCTCCGGCCTCCTCCCCGAAGGACTCGGAGAACCGGCGTACCAGGTCCTCGAAGATGTAACCGCAGTCCACCGCGCTGATGCGGTCCGGGCCGAGGTAGCCCTTGGGGGAGTTGAACTCCTTGATGACCAGGTAGAGGGTGTTGCTCTCCACCATGCGGCGGATGATGTTGTCGAAGTCGAATTTGGCCAGCACGTCCTGCACGTTGGCGGAGAAGCCAGACAGGTAGTCCCGGAAGTTGGTCTCGATGTTGTCCGGGTCGGCCAGCAGGGAGTCGAAGGTGAATTTGCTGATGTTGTAGAACTGGTAGCCGGAGGCGCGGGTCAGAAAGCCGTCGATGACCGCCAGCTTTTTCACTTTTGCGTACTGCTCCTGCACCGCCTGATGAGTGGGCAGCAGACAGTCGTGGAACCGCTTCACCACGGTCATGGGCAGGATGACCAGGCCGTATTCGTGGGGCTTGAAGGGTCCGCGGAGCATATCCGCCACGTTCCAGATCATGGTCGCTTTTTCTGCGATGTTTGTTCCGGTCCTGTCGATTTGTTCGTTCGCCATGAGCGTCCTCTTTTCTCTTTGTCACGTCGTTCACGGAGGGAAAATTCCCCTGTTTCGGTTCTTTATGGTATTATAACAGGGATTGGGTGGTTACTCAAGGTTTTTTGTCGGGGCGGGGGTGTAGGGAGTATAGTAATAGTGCAGGTTACTGTAGATTAGCAATTAATTTCAAAAAAGTGTTTACATTTACGGAGGTGTATTGTACAATAATACTGCAAGGAGCCCATGTTAATGATTGATTTTAAGACTTGAAATTTCCTCCAATACAGTGAAATGCAGAAAATTGTGAAAAGGAATGATGTCAATGGCAAATATATTGAATGATCCAAATTATGTTTGTATGGTGCCAATATTCCTCTAAGCCGATTTAAGATGAATGATTCTACTGGAGGGAAGCGAACTCCTTCAAATTTAAGGAATTTCTTTAGAAATACACACATGCCCTATACTACACGGAAGAGAAATAATGAACTTGTTATTCAGCGCATACAAGAAACAGAAGACTAATTTCTCAGTGTATCGGTGACAAATACGAAAAGCCAAGTGTGTATGTCATATCGAAAAAGTGAAAAATCCCTTTATAATACCATTTTCATTTTTTCGCTTGGGGTTGATTTGCCTAACTTCTTTCATCATCAGCATCAGAAATGTATGAATGGTATATATTATAAAATGAAACAGTTGAATTAGCTTAGAGGCAAACTAAGGAAGAAAGAATAAAATGCTATTTTATTCCATATCGCAGCATTAGCGTCGTAATTACTAAGAATACAACAGAATGGAGGTGCTGGAATAGAGCAGCCAAGAATTACGATATGCGATACAGTAATTTTCCAAGACTCCAGGACATTAGCTATTCATGAATTATGGTCGGAGTCGCTAATCGGAAAGCCCACCTCAAGTTTGATCATCGTGGCAATCCGCATAGACACTTTCGGTTAATTCTTGCGAACCCCAGTAAGACTATTAAAAACACGGAAAATGTTCTCATAATCAATGTGGCTGAGGGGCAGTTTCGGTATCATGCCACGTGATCTGACAAAAGGTGCTATGTCAAGCAAGCACTGTATAGCGCTATCCGGTTTGGACTGTATTGTAATGCAAATTTGATGAATAATTATTGCCTTAGCTGCTTGCTCCAAATGGATTCTGTTTACTTAATTTTTTACAACTGGCTTAATCTAAAGCTAAATGCCATAGACTCAGTGAGAACCTGAAATGAACTAATCTACGCGCCAACGCACTGTCCTTAATCAGCACTACAACTATCTAAAACAACAAACCTCCGGGAGGGTGGCGGCGCTCACGCGCCGCCACCCTCCCGCATCTACTTCCCTAAATGGCCCTCATAAAGCCAACGTCATGTTCAAATTTCCATCTCCCCATTTTCTCCCCCAAGTTTGTTCATCCCAACCACTCCCGTCGTTTTATTTATAATATAGTATATTTTTTATTCAGTGGGGACGGTCGTGGTTGTTATGCCCAAACTTGCTGGGAAGAAAACGGGGTAGGCGAGAGGCTTATACTCTATGTAGTACGTATTTTGCCTAGTGTTATTATTGGGTACCGTTTTTCTATTCTATAGAAGCAGTGAATATCATCTGTACGTCACCGCATACTTGTAGTAACATAACCAAGACCAGGCACATTACGTCTTGCGGAGTCGTTTTTGTGCCGTTCTCAATTACATCATTTAAGTTCCTTAAGTTCTGCATATTTTATAGTAGTCCTCGTGGCTGCTAAAGCATAGAGGGCATACCCTCACAAATTTCTTGAAAAATTGTTCAAGTGGGTACATATTTTGATTCCGTTTATTGGTCATTCATATAGTAAAATCCGATATATCTATATCCTATATCTTATGGTGGATTTTTTGAGATAAGCAAAGGTCTGGCGCAGAGAGAACTTGCAATGCTATATTTTTAAATCAAACCAAATTCATATAAAACATAAGACGCAGCACTTCCCAAGAAGACATTGCAATGATAGTGGTATAAGTTAGAACGCATACTTTCAGGAGTGATAGTTGATGAACAGGAGTATCCATCCCAGCAAAGAACATTTTGCCATGGCCTGAGAACAGACCACTATACCGTTTTTATCAGGGTAGGTTATAATAAAACCATCAAGAACAGCTTGGAAACAACCGTACAAACAAAAAAGGAGGAACTTTTTATGAAAGTAAAAAAGCTGTTGGCTCTGATCCTGGCCCTGGCAATGACGTTCGCTCTGGCTGCCTGCGGTGCCAGTGAAACCGCCTCTTCCGGCGAAACGGAAAGCTCCGCGTCTGCCGCAGATGTGGAAACCACCGAAAAGGAGTACACCGTCAGCGAGCTGACCGTCAACATCTGGGACAACAACCAGTTGGATGGCCTCCAGCAAATCGCCGATGAGTGGACCGAGACCTCCGGCGTCAAGGTGCAGATCAACGTCATCACCTGGGACGAGTACTGGACGTTGCTGGAGGCCGGAGCCATGGGCGGCGAGATGCCGGACGTGTTCTGGATGCACATCAACGAGGCCAGCAAGTACATGTCCAACGATATGCTGCTGGATCTGACCGACTACGTGGCTGCCGATGACGCCATCGACCTGGACAACTATTACGAAGGCATTGTGGAGCTGTACAGCTATGACGGCTCCCAGTACGCCCTCCCCAAGGACCACGACACCATCGCCCTGCTGTACAACAAGGCCATCTTTGACGAGTATGGCATTGACTATCCCACCGACGACTGGACCTGGGACGACTACGCCGCTGTTGCTGCGCAGATCACCGAGGCTGGCGCTGCGGACGGCGTGTACGGCACCGCGATGAACACCAACGACGGTCAGGACGGCTGGTACAACCTGATTTATGGCTTTGGCGGCGAGCTCATCAGCAACGACCAGACCACTTCTGGCATGGACAATGAAAACACCATCGCCGCCATGACCTGGCTGGCCGAGAACCTGATCCCCTCCATGCCCGCCCAGGATGTCATGTCCACCACCGACCCCGACGTGCTGTTCCAGAGCGGCCTCGTGGGGATGATGCTGCAAGGCTCCTGGATGGTCAACACCTTCTACACCGCAGGGAATGCCGACGATTACGCCTGGGCCATGATCCCCTATACAGATGCCAACGGCAACGGCGAGTGCGACGAGGGCGAGCGCGTCTCCCTGTACAACGGCCTGGGCTGGGCGGCTTCTCCCAACACGGAAGACCCCCAGGCCGCCTATGACCTGATCTCTTACTTCTGCTCCTACGAGGGACAGATGAAGCAGTCCGAGCTGGGTGTCACCATGGCCGCCTATAAGGGTTGCTCCGATGCCTTCGTCACTGCCTTTGAGGGCATGGACCTGTCTCCCTTCGTGGAAATTGAAGAGAACGGCACCCTGATTCAGCACCCCTCCTCCAAGGACACAACGGAGTGGGAGAGCCTCTTCACCACCGACCTGGTGGCCGCGTGGCAGAACCCCTCCACTATGGAAGATGTCTGCCGGGCCATTGCCGCTGAGATGAACGAGCTGCTGGCGGCGGAATAAGCAAGTTGATTTTCCTCCGAGGGCAGGCCAAAGCGCAGTGCTTTGACCTGCCCTTTCCCCCATTTCATAATTGACAAGCACCTTTTGCTATGCTATTTTGAATCAACGTATTTTGTTTTCCGGGAGGCGCTGCTATGAGAGCCAGAGACACGGTAAAGCGCAACAAACACTACCGCTGCCTGGAATACGACCACGACCAGACCGGGGACATTTGCCTCATCGCCTGTGGCATGGAGCACTGTGACCCCGGAGAGAACTGCGGCCCCTATATCCGGGACTGCTACCACCTGCACGTGGTCCTCTCCGGCACCGGCACCCTTTACGCCGGGGGGCAGGAGTTCCACCCCCGCTTTGGGCAGATGTTCCTGCTCAAGCACAACGAGGAGACCCGCTATGTGGCCGACCCCACAGACCCCTGGAACTACTGTTGGGTGACCTACAATGGCACCGAGGCCAGGCGGCTCTCGGAGGAAATCGGTTTTACGGAAGGCGTGTACTGCCTGGATTCCTCCGTAGAGGCGAAGGAGTTTTTTGAGCTGGTCTGCCGGATGCACGAGAAGCCGGAGATGAATTACACCAACGACCTGCGCCGCCGGGGGATTTTGCTGGAATTTCTGGCCCTGGCGCTGGAGGCCACAGAGAACCGCAACCGCAAGAGCGCCCGTCACTACGAGTACTCCCCGGAGGTGTACGTCCGCCGGGCCGTGGACTTCATTCATTACAACTACGCTACCATCAGCGTGGGCGACATTGTGGAGTACATCGGCTTCACCCGGAGCTATTTCACCACGATGTTCAAAAAGCACGTGGGCGTCTCCCCTCAGGAGTACCTGATGCAGTACCGGCTGAAACAGAGCTGTCATCTGCTGGCCATCACCGACCTTCCCGTGCAGGACATCGCCCAGAAAGTGGGGTACGAGAACCCCCTGACCTTTTCCCGGACGTTCAAGAGGGCCTGCGGTGTCAGCCCCACGGAATACCGCTCGCAAAGTGGAGCCGGACAGCGGTCACACAGAGAACCGCAAGCCGATTAGGAGGAACTATTATGGACAACCGCATGATGCTCTCCGCCCCACCCATGGGGTGGAACTCGTGGAACACCTTTTTTGACCAGATAAACGAAGAACTGGTGATGGAAACCGCCGACACCATGGTACGGGAAGGACTGCTGGCCGCGGGCTATCAGTACCTCATTATCGACGACTGCTGGGCCACGCGGCAGCGGGACGCGAAGGGAGCGCTGACCGCCGACCCGGTGAAATTTCCTCACGGCATCAAGGCAATGGCCGACTATGTTCACGGCAAAGGCTTAAAGTTTGGTCTGTACTCCTGCTGCGGGACCCGGACCTGCGCCAACTACCCCGGCAGCTTTGACCACGAGTTTTCCGACGCCGCCCAGTTTGCCCGGTGGGGCGTGGATTACCTGAAATACGACAACTGTTTCCGCCCCAACACGGTGCCCTCGTCGCTGCTCTACCGCCGCATGAGCATGGCTCTGCGGAGCTGCGGGCGGGACATCGTTCTGGCCGCCTGCCAGTGGGGAACGGAGGACGTTCACCAGTGGATTCGTTCCTCCGGCGCTCACACCTTCCGTTCCACGCCGGACATTCAGGATTCCTGGCGGTCCATCGCCTCCATCGCCACCTCCCAGATGGAAAAGCAGGCGTACAGCGGTCCCGGCTGCTACAACGATATGGATATGCTGGTGGTGGGGATGTACGGCAAGGGCCTGAACCCGGAGACCTCCGTGGGCGGCTGCACCGATGAGGAGTATCAGACCCACTTCGCGCTGTGGGCCATGATGGGATCGCCCCTCATCATTGGGTGCGACATTCGCACTATGACCGACAAGACCAAAGAGATTTTGACCAATCGGGATTTGATCGCCATCAACCAGGACCCGGAGTGCCGCGGCCCCTACCGCCTCTCCGTCTACGGCAACCCTGACGCCTTTGTGCTGGTGAAATCTCTGTCCAACGGAGAATATGCCATTGGCTTTTTCAATTTCAGTGATGTGGCCGCACGGGTCTCTCTGAACTTTTGGGATATGGGGCTGTCTGTTTCCTCTGAGTGTGCGCTCCGGTTCCACGACTGTATCTCCCATGAGGAGCTGGGGGTACAGCGGGAGATTTTCGCGCCGACGGTGGCCGCTCACGGCTGCCAGGTCTACCGGTGCCGCATTGTGGAGGACCATCCATGACCGACCACGCTTGTATGCGCTGCGGCGCGCCCCTCACCGGCGATGAGGTGGCGCTGTACCAAAAGCTGGTCCTCCGCAACGCCAGGCAGTTCCTCTGCCTGGATTGCCTGGCGGAGGACTGCGCCACCACCCGCCAGCGGCTGGAACAGCTAATTGCATATTATCATCGCACCGGCATTTGCTCCCTGTTTGTACAGCAGGAGCCGGATAGCTAAAAAACCATTTGCCATGTACGTACTCCCTGTGATATAATAACAACAAGTCACAGAAATGCGGCGGAACTTCTCAGTATAAAAGCAGGAGAAACGGATATGACGAGCAAATACAAAGCGATTTACCAGCATTACGCCGACCAAATCGACCAGAAAGCGATTCAGCCCGGCGCGTCGCTCCCCTCTGAGGGGAAGATGATGGAGGAATTTGGCGTTTCCAGAGATACAGTGCGGAAGGCCATGACCCTGCTGGAGCAAAACGGCTATATCCTCAAGGCGCGGGGAAAGGAGAGCAGGGTGGCGGACCGGAGTTGGCACGACTTTCCCATCTCCAAAATCAAGACCTTCACCGAGCTGATGGAGGAGGAACAGGCGGATTTCTCCACCATTGTGGAGGACCTTTCCATTCTGGTGGCCGACGAGGACGCCATGTGCAGGCTGGGGGTGGACGAGAACGAGGAGGTCTACCGGCTGATTCGCGCCCGAAGCATCGACGGGGAGCGGATTTTGCTGGACAAGGACTTTCTGCTGCGGCGGTACGTCCCCAAACTGACCCGCGAGATCTGCTCCGGCTCCCTGTACGTATATCTTGAGCGGGAGCTGGGCCTGAAAATCGGCGTCGCCAAGAAAATCGTCCGGGTGCAGCCGGTTACACGGGAGGACCGGGCCTATCTGGACCTCCACGACGACCCGGTGGTGGCGGTGGTCACCAGTTATACCCGCCTGGAGGACGGGACGTTGTTCCAATATTCCGAATCCAGACACAGAATCGACAAATTTCAGTTCGTAGAGTACGCAAGGCGGTAAAACGCCGACTGTGCCTTTCTCAAAAACGATTCGTGAGATTGCCCAAAACTGGCTGAGTGTTTTTGTGCATTCAGCCAGTTTTTTTTCTTTTTTGCGAAAAAATGCTTGCATATCATATACGTATATGGTATAACATAATCATCCTAGATATACGGATTAGCGCCGGTGAATATCCGTACATGTCAGGCAGAAGTCATCTATCATTTGCGTAAAGGAGAATAAATCATGGGTCAGTACAAGGAAGACGCCGCTCGACTGCTGGAATTGGTCGGCGGCAAGGAAAACATTGCCGCAGTTTCCCACTGCATCACCCGTATGCGCTTTGTTTTGCAGGACACAGACAAGGCCGACGTCCCCGGTATTGAGGCGCTGAAATCCGTCAAGGGCAGCTTTACCCAGGCGGGACAGTTTCAGGTCATCATCGGCAACACCGTCGGGGACTTTTACGACGACTTTGTGGCCGTCTCCGGGATCTCCGGCGTCAGCAAGGCCGAAGTGAAGAACGCCGCTAAGGACCAGCAGAACCCGATCCAAAAGGCCATGACCAACATTGCGGAGATTTTCGCCCCCATCATCCCCGCCATCATCTGCGGCGGCCTGATTTTAGGCTTCCGCAACTGCATCGACTCCCTGTACCTCTTCCAGGACGGCGCCGCCACCCTCTGCGACATCAGCCAGTTCTGGGCTGGGGTGGACAGCTTCCTCTGGCTCATCGGCGAGGCCGTATTCCATATGCTGCCTGTCATGATTTGCTGGTCGGTGATGAAGAAGATGGGAGGTTCTGAGGTGCTGGGCATTGTCCTGGGGCTGACGCTGGTCTCCGGCCAGCTGCTGAACGCCTACAACGTGGCCTCCACCGCAGCGGCGGACATCCCCAAGTGGGATTTCGGCTTTGTCCAGGTGAACATGATCGGCTATCAGGCCCAGGTCATCCCCGCGATTTTGGCCGCCTTCGCGCTGGTGTACTTAGAGCGGTTCTTTAAGAAGATTACCCACCCTCTCATCGCTCAGATCATCGTCCCCTTCTGCTCCCTGACCCTGGCGGTCATGGCCGCCCACTTCGTCCTGGGGCCCATCGGCTGGAAGATCGGCTCCGCCATCTCCGATGTGGTGTACGCCGGTATCACCTCTGACTTCCGGGTGGCCTTCGGCGCGATTTTCGGCGCCCTCTACGCCCCGCTGGTCATCACCGGCCTGCACCACATGACCAACGCCATCGACCTCCAGCTCATCGGCACCTTCGGCGGGACGATGCTCTGGCCCATGATTGCCCTGTCCAACATCGCCCAAGGCAGCGCCGTACTGGGGATGTCCTTCGTCCAGCGGAAGAACCCTGAGGCCCAGGAGACCAACCTGCCCTGCATGATCTCCTGCTACCTGGGCGTCACCGAGCCTGCTATCTTCGGCATCAACCTGAAACACGTGTTCCCCTTTGTCTGCGGCATGATCGGCTCCTGCTGCGCCGCCATTGTCTCCACTGCCTTTGGCTGCACCGCCAACGCCGTGGGTGTAGGCGGTCTGCCCGGCATCCTGTCCATGCAGCCCGCTTACTGGGCACCCTACGCCCTGTGTATGCTCATCGCCGTGGTGGTCCCCTTTGTGCTGACCGTCATCGTCGGCACCCGGAACGGCACCGCCGCTGCCGCGGAACAGGCCGGGAAGGAGATTGCCGCCGCAGAAGCCGCCGCTCAACCTGTAGCCGCTTCGTATGAGGACAATACCTTCTACGCTTTCCTCTCCGGCAAGACCGTCGCCATTTCTCAGGTCCCCGACGCCACCTTTGCTGAGAAGATCCTGGGGGACGGCATCGCCATCGAGCCCACCGACAACGTCCTGCGCAGCCCGGTGGCCGGAACGGTGTCTAACCTGATGGAAGGCTCCAACCACGCCTGTGGCATCACCACAGAAAGCGGCCTGGAGGTGCTGCTGCACATCGGCCTGGACACGGTGGATATGAACGGCGATGGGTTCCGTCCCACGGTCAAAGAAGGGGATGCGGTACGCCCCGGCGACGCGCTCATTGTCTTTGACCCGGAGAAGATCGCCGCCGCAGGCCACCCGGCCATCACCATGATGGTGGTCACCGACGAGGCCGGGCACACCCTGAACTTCCGCCCCGGTGAAGCGGTGGAGGCGGGGAAGGCTCCCGTCGGCACCTTTACCCGATAACCGAAACAGGCGGCGGCCTTTTGGACCGCCGCCCTCATAGAAAGGAACGAGAACAATGGATTTTAGCAACAAGGTTGTATATGAAATTTATCCCAAATCCTTTCAGGACACCAACCACGACGGCGTGGGGGACCTCCGGGGCGTGATACGGCGGCTGGATTACCTGGCCGAGCTGGGAGTGGATTACCTGTGGCTGACCCCCTTCTTCGTCTCCCCGCAACGGGACAACGGCTATGACGTGGCGGATTACTGCCGGATCGATCCCCGCTTCGGCACCATGGCCGACCTGGAAGAGCTGGTCGAGGAAACGGGACGGCGGGGCATGGGCCTGATGCTGGACATGGTATTCAACCACACCTCCACCCAGCACCAGTGGTTCCAAAAGGCCCTGGCCGGGGACCCGGTGTATCAGGACTATTACATCTTCCGTTCCGGGAAGAAAATGCCCACCAACTGGGTCTCCAAGTTCGGCGGCCCAGCGTGGAAGTACGTCCCCCAGATGGGCAAGTGGTATCTCCACCTCTTTGACGAGACCCAGGCCGACCTGAACTGGAACAATCCCAGGGTACGGGAGGAACTGAAAAACGTCCTCCGCTTCTGGAAGGGGAAGGGCATCCAGGGGTTCCGCTTCGATGTGGTCAACCTGATTTCCAAGCCGGATGTGCTGGAGGACGATCAGGAGGGGGACGGGCGGCGGTTCTACACCGACGGCCCCCACGTCCACGAGTTCTTGCAGGAGCTGGTGCGGGACGCGGGCATTGGGGACATGATCACCGTGGGGGAGATGTCCTCCACCTCTCTGGAGAACTGTCTCCGGTACTCCGGAGCCGGGACCGGCGAGTTGTCCATGTGCTTCAACTTCCATCACCTGAAAGTAGATTACAGGGACGGCGACAAGTGGGCGCTGATGCCCCCCGACCGGGCGGCGCTGCTCCGGTTGTTCGACACCTGGCAGACCAAAATGCAGGAGGGGAACGGCTGGAACGCCGTGTTCTGGTGCAACCACGACCAGCCCCGTGTGGTCTCCCGGCTGGGGGACGACGGCACATACCGGGAGGCCTCCGCCAAAATGCTGGCCACCTGTATCCACCTGCTCCGGGGGACGCCCTATATCTACCAGGGGGAGGAGCTGGGCATGACCAACGCCGGGTTCACCTCCATCGACCAGTACCGGGACGTGGAGAGCCGGAACTATTATCAAATCCTGCTGGATGCAGGAAAGACGCCGGAGGAGGCGCTGGACATTCTCGCCGCCCGCTCCCGTGACAACGCCCGCACCCCCATGCAGTGGGACGCGGGGGAAAACGCAGGGTTCTCTGATGGGGAACCCTGGATACCTGTGCAGTCCAATTACCGGGAGATCAACGCGGAGGAGGCGCTGCGTCAGCCGGATTCGGTGTTTCACTACTACCAGGCGCTCATCCGCCTGCGGAAGGAGCTGCCGGTTATCCAGGAGGGAGACATTTCCTTCCCGTACCCCGACCAGGCGGACGTGTTCGCCTACCGGCGGACGCTGGACAGGGAAGAAGTGCTGGTGCTCTGTAACCTGTTGCCGGAGGGACGGGCGCTGCCCGTGGCTGGGACCTACCAAAAACGCTTGGGCAATTACCCGGACATCCAGTGGGACGGACAGACAATCACCCTGCGGCCCTATGAGGCGGCGGTGCTGATGGTCCTTCACAATTCATAATTTTCAAAAAATGCGCCGCTATCCTGAGCTGTCAGGACAGCGGCGCTGGTTTTATGGCACACGCTGCTTGGATACAGTCAAACTACAGCGTTTCAAGAACTCTGCGAGTGGTACGCCCGGAGATGGCGGTGTCGTATCACTATCCCGGCTTTTTATGCCGTTAAAACAGCTCTAACGTTTCAAACGCGTGGTAGAGCCCGTCGTCTGTCACGGCACGGCAAACGCTGGTGGCCATTTTTTTTGGGAGGGGGCCGCCGTTTTCCATGCAGATGCTGGTGCCGACAGCACGGAACATCTCCAAATCGTTCATGCTGTCCCCAAAGCCATAGGTATGACACGGCGGCACGTGAAGCGCCTCACACACCTGACGGATTCCCGTTCCCTTGTCGAAATCCCGATGGATCAGCTCGCCGTTGAGAAAGCCCTGAGCGCCCATGTCCTGCATACAAAAGAGATAGTCCTGCTCCAGCCTTGCCCTGGCGGGCAGAAGCTGCGCGGACGTATTGCACATGAGGACGATTTTGTAGACAGGCTGACCGGCAAACCTCTCCATTGGCAGCATTCCGAGATTTTTGCTGCAAGCCTCCCGCCAGCGGATCAGTTCGCTGTTCGCCTCAACGCCCTCGGTGCCGGAGAGAAAATCTCCCAGGCCGCTGTCGGTATAGGTGGCGTCCAGACATTCCAGCGTGCGGTAAACGCCGTTCTTCTTGAAAAGCTCCATCGCGTCCGTCACATCCGCCTCCGGCATAGGGTGGTCGTAAAGCACACGGTCGCCGCAGGTGACATAGCCGCCGGCGCTGGCCACCACGCCGTCGAACCCATAGGGAAGCAGCGGCTGCACCATTGCCATGTTTCGCCCGGTGCAGAGGAACACCCGGTTGCCAATGGCCTGTGCCTTGCGGATCGCTTCCAGGGCGGAGTCCGGCGGGACGTTTTTTCCCGGTTCGGTCAACGTTCCGTCAATATCCAGAAAAATCAGTTTGGGTTCCATAGATAACCTCCATTACGATACGTTTTCATGCGAAGTTCGGCCACCAGTGAAAAGAACATAGTGTAACCGATTTCAACTTATGAAGAATAGTATATCAGGTTTTTCTGTTTTGTAAAGTAGATTCTGCCAGAATTTTTGCTCTACAAGCGCTTTGCAAAATGACGGCCCTCATAACAATTCAAAATTTATAAGTTCAAATTATGGTGCTTTCCCGCATAAACATCCTTTTTATTCAATTAATTTTTGATATTTTCTGAGAGCTAATTGCTTTCCGTGAATGTGCACAAAAAATTGGGCGAATTTTTTGGCAAAATGCCACTTTACAAACTCAAACTGTTTGCCTATAATAAGCTCATCAGTTGAAAACGATTTCAACAAGAAAGACACAGAAAAGTTTGAAAAGGAGGACTCTCAATGGATTACCGCAAGTGTGCCCAGGAAATTTATGATACCGTGGGCAAACGGGAAAATCTGGTCAGCGCAGCCCACTGCGCAACCCGGCTTCGTCTGGTGACCAAGGACAACAGCAAGGTGGACATGAAGGTTCTGGAGGACATCGACGGCGTCAAGGGTGTGTTCAGCTCCAACGGTCAGCTCCAGATCATCATCGGTACCGGCACCGTGAACAAGGTGTATGACGAGTTTCTGGACATCTCCGGCATGACCGCCGCCACCAAGGACGACGTAAAGGCCGCCGCCGCCGCGTCCCAGCCTCTGCCCAAGCGGATGGTCAAGGCGCTGGGCGATGTGTTCGTACCCATTCTGCCCGCCATCGTCGCCTCCGGCCTGATGATGGGCCTGGTGGAGGCGCTGGGCAACGCCATCCCCTCCTTTGCCGATACCGGCTGGTATTCCTTCCTGGATATGATTTCGGGCACCGCATTCTCCTACCTGCCGGTGCTGGTGGCCATCTCCGCCGCCCGCGTGTTCGGCGGCAACCTGTTCCTGGGTGCGGTCATCGGTCTGGCGATGATCCACAGCAACCTCATCAACGCCTGGTCGGTCGCAGGCATGGCCTCCAGCGACATCCCGGTGTGGAATCTGCTGAACATCACCATCGGCGGCTTCACCTGGGGCAACGTCCGGGCCGTGGGCTACCAGGGCCACGTCATCCCGGTCATCATTGCAGTTTACTTCATGTGTTGGCTGGAAAAACGGCTGCACAAAATCGTCCCGGAGGTCATCGACCTGTTCGTCACCCCGCTGGTGACGGTGCTGGTGACCACCTTCCTGACCTTCACCACCATCGGCCCCGTGTTCTCCACCCTGGAGACCTATGTGCTGTCCTTCGCCAGCTGGCTGATCACCCTGCCCTTCGGCCTGGGCGCAATGGTCATGGGCGCGATTTATCCCCTGACCGTGGTCTGCGGTATCCATCATATGTACAACGTCATTGAGGCCGGTCTGCTGTCCGAAGGTTCCCTGAACATCTGGATGCCCATCGCCTCCGCCGCCAACTTCGCCCAGTGCGGCGCGTGTCTGGCCGTGGCGCTCAAGACCAAGAAGGCCAAGAACCGCACCATCGCCATCCCCTCCGCCCTGTCCGCCTCTCTGGGCATCACGGAACCGGCCATCTTCGGCGTCAACCTGCGTTACATGAAGCCCCTGATTTGCGGCATGATTGGCGGCGCCATCGGCGCGGCGTTCGGAACCATCATGAACATCGGTGCTAACGCCTACGGCGTCACCGGCATCCCCGGCTTCCTGATCGTGGATTCCCACTACATCCTCCCCTATGCCATCCTGTTGCTCATCTCCGGCGGCATTGCCTTTGCGCTGTGCTACGTGGTGTTCCGTGACGAGGAGGACGAGCCTGCCAAAAAGGAGCCTGCCGCTCCCGCCATTAAGACGGAGCCGAACACCGTCTACTGTCCCGTCGAGGGCAACGTCATCGCCCGCGATGACATCCCCGACGCCACCTTCGCCTCCGGCGCGCTGGGCGACGGCGTAGGCATCGAGCCGACCACAGGCGTGGTCGTGGCCCCCTTCGACGGCACCATCTCCACCGTGGCTGAAACCAAACACGCTGTGGGCATCAGCTCCAACGACGGACTGGAAATGCTCATCCATGTGGGCATCGACACAGTTGCCATGAACGGCAAGGGTTTTGAGCCGCAGGTCGCCGAGGGCGATACCGTCAAGGCCGGTCAGGTCCTGCTCCGCTTCTCCCTGGATGAGATCAGGAAGGCTGGGTACAGCACCACCACGGCGGTGTTGGTCTGCAACGCGGACGAGTTCGACACCTTCCAGGTGGAGAAAACAGGCCCGGCAAAGCAGCTGGAAAAACTGGTCGTCTGCAAGTAAAACAGCACGAAAACACATCTCTGACCCACATCTGCCGGTTTTCCGGCGATGTGGGTTCTTTTTATACTGTAAATTACCATTGATATGCTCGCTCCACAGAAGGATTCCGAACGAATGACTTGATACAAAAGAAAGAGGCTCCATCTTTCTCTTATATTGAAAGAAGGGAATATGACCATAAAATTTTGACCGGAGCGGTATCAGATGGCTCATCCGATGCTGCTCCGGCGGTTTACTGGTCTATATCGATTTGTACGTCCTGGCAGAGATCATTGCTCAATAGTTCAGCATTCTCTCCGAAAAACGCTTTTGCCGCCTCCTCATAGTATCTATAGAAAATTACTCTGCCAAGGTGCAAATGGAAGGCTTTGCTTTCTCATGTAGATTTCATCCAATCTATAAAAGCAGTAAATTTCATTCTGTGAGTCACAGGGCTCCACTAAGGGTGTCATTAAGCAGGCCCCTTCGTGAAATACAGTGTTTGATCCAATCCCAACTGCACTCACGCGGACCTCTTAGGTATTGCATCTTTGAATAGTATTCGCCATGGTTGCAAACGTGTAGTTGGAACCCATAATGGTGATAAAGGTAGTTCCTTATAAACAATTCACAGTCATAACCATTATAGACATGGGAGCTATTATACTTTATAGAACCATTGCTGATTATGATGAAGTGAATATGAGGGGCAAAAACATCTTCATGCACAGCATAAATAACCTGATAATTCTTAGCAATACTATAAGCAATATCATCTGCTATTTTATAAAGCTCCATGTTGATATTGTCTGGCGTTTGATTTATCAAATCATGTTGTTCTTGTTGGGAAAAGGTCAGAACGTAATGAAATATCCGATCAGCCGACCTAGCCAAAGAATTGTTAAGCAGATGTGTTTTTGATGTCGCTCTCTGGATATTTATATGATAAGAGCCGATATATCTATGCGGTGCCTTTGCGAGATCTAAGCAGTGAATCAGTACGGGGAGAATCGCATTGTTATCATAAGTTGTATAAGCAGACGTTTGGTCAAATGTTAAAGTGGTCAATCTTGCCATGATAAACTCCTCCTTTAGTGAGATTGAGATATTGTTTACTCATATGGATAATAGCTCGGTCTTTACGCCAAATAGATTCTAATCCGTTCATCCTGCCGCAATGTTTTCTCGTACTGTATTTTGCTATTTCTTTTGTCCCTAATGATGTTGCCTGAGCGATATTGTTTATGAAAATTTTCCATCCCTTGTACCCAGGTAGTTGCTTATCTCTCTAAAAGCGAAATTTGAATTTTAGCCGTTGTCAGACACCGCAATCAGCCGGAATCTGAACCGCTGATACAAATATGTGTGGACATAATTTAAGAATTGGTAGTAGTCCCGTTTCTTCCCGCCGTATTTTTTACCATTGATATAACTGACCGTATTCATTACAAAATGGATATGAGGGTTCTCGGTATTTTCATGAACTGCATAGATGATTTGGTAGTCAGAAGCATAGTAGTTGGCTACTACCCTTGCAACTTCATCTAGCGTTTGATAAACACGCTCCCCCAGAACCTGAGCCTCCTGGGGTGAGAACGACAGAATGAAGTGGCGCAGCCGTAACCCTCGGTTCTTTCCAAACGCTTCGGCCAATAGCTCCATTTCAAATGCTGCTTGATATTGATTGACGCCATATGCTCCAACGAAACCATGTGGAGCCTTGTCTGGATTCAAACAGTAATCAATCACCGTATCAAGAGCGGCATCATCGTGGTATTTTCTATGGCCTGTCCGTTCCACAATTTCTGGAACGTTGTAGTAGATCACTTTAAGCTCTGGCATAAGAAACCTCCGAACTCTTCCAACTGCTGTTGTATATCCCCATCCTTGATTTTCTTCACGGTATTGTAGTATTGGGGCATCCGTTGGATGACCTTTGCACGTCCCAGGACGAGACTCTCAGATGGTGCTGTCATGTTCCGCCGAATATATTCCTTGAGCGTAAGCCCATTCTCTTTTGCAAGCCGGAGCAGTTCTTCGTGTTCCTGCTCCGACACCTGAAACTGAATCGATTTCATTTTCCCCTGACTTTTTCCGGAATTTTTCATGTGGCTCAATCCTCCTCGCAATTTTTTGGGGTCCTTTAGCGCGACCCCCCTAGTCATAAATAGAATAACACATAAATGTGTTATTCTCAGTCTGTCAAAGAACCTCTATAATTGCTATACGAAAGAATGAACCGCCGTAT
>JAJBVG010000056.1 GCA_020859945.1 Clostridiales bacterium
GAGGAGACCGGCATCAAGGTCAACTACTCCACCTACTCCGACAACGAATCCCTGTACTCCACCCTGAAAAACGGCTCCACTGACTACGATGTCATCGTTCCGTCGGACTACATGATTGCCCGGCTCATCGAGGAGGATATGCTGGAGGAGATCGACTTCGACAACGTCCCCAACGCCGCCAACCTGGACGGGGAATTTCTCAGCGGCCTGGACTACGACCCGGAGGGGACCTATTCCGTCCCCTACCTGTGGGGCGTGGTGGGCCTTATCTACAACACCACGATGCTGGACTACACGCCCACCAGTTGGGACGTGCTGTGGGATGAGAGCCTCAGCGGGCAGATTTTGATGTTCGACAACAGCCGGGACGCCATCGGCATCGCCCTCAAGCTGCTGGGCTACAGCTACAACACCACCAGCGAGGACGAAATCACCCAGGCGGTGGACAAGCTCATCGAGCAGAAGCCGTTGGTGCAAGCCTACGTCATGGACCAAATCTTCGACAAGATGGAGGCGGGCGAGGCCGCCGTCGCCCCCTACTACGCCGGGGACGCGGTGGTGATGATGCGGGAGAACCCGGACCTGGCCTGTGTCTACCCGGAGGAAGGCTCCAACTACTACATCGACGCCTGGTGCATCCCCAAGGGGGCCGCCAACAAGGAAAACGCCGAGCTGTTCATCAATTATATGTGTCAGACAGAGGTGATGGCGGCCAACGCCACCTATTGCACCTACGCCCCGCCCTCCTCCGCCGCCCGCGAACTGCTGGGGGACGACCTGGCGGACAACGAGCTGGTCTACGCCCCGGACGAGGTACGGGCGCTGTGCGAAATCTACACCAACCTGCCGCAGACCGTGCTGGACCTGTATGACCAGCAGTGGATAAGATTGAAGGCCGCATAAACCAATTTCAGACGGACTGACAGCGGAGGGGAACTGTTTCCTCTCCGCTGTCGTTTGTTTTGGCAAGACTTTGGGCAACACCGCACAATTAGAGCTTCGGCGTCTTGCGGAAAATTTTCGCCATAACTTCGTTGCAAAAACTTGAAATCCACAAAGGATTCCTGCGTTTTTGCGCCTCGTTTTGACAAAAATTTTCTTCGCAATCCACTCTTGCCGAATTATGCGGCGCCGCCCTTGCACTGTTTCGACAAAGATGTTACAATAGTTAAAATGATTTTGAAAAGGAGGGACCCCCCTTGAACCACGCCGTCACCTACGTCATCGGGCACAAAAACCCGGACACCGACACCATCTGCTCCGCCATCGCCTACGCCCGTTTGAAGGAAATTCTGACGGGGCGGCGCTTTGTGCCCAAGCGGGCGGGCCAGCTGAACGGGGAAACCCGCTATGTCCTCCGCCGGTTCGGGGTGAAATCCCCCGGCTATCTGGACACGCTGGAGCCGCGGGTGTCGGACATCCAAATTCAGGAGACCGGCAGTCTGACCCCGGAACTGACCCTGAAAGAAGCCTGGGAACAGATGCTGGCCCAGGGCGCGGACACCCAGCCCGTGGTGGTGGACGGCGCAGTCCGGGGCATGGTCAGCGCCGGGGACATCGCCTGCTTCTACCTGGCGGAGCAGAACCTCCGGGCGCTGTCCGCCTCCGGCGCACGGTGCCGCAGCATTGTGGACACCCTGAACGGGACGCTGCTGCTGGGGGAACCGGAACGGCCCTTCGCCCAGGGGCAGGTGGTCATCGCCACCGACGGCCCGGCGCGGCTGGCCGGACAGGTACAGCCCGGCGATTTGGTCATCACCGGGGACAGGCCGGAGGTCCAGCGAACCGCGCTGGAGGCCGGAGCCGACTGGCTGGTGGTGTGCGGCGGGGCGGCAGTGGCCCCCGACGTGATGGAACTGGCAAAGGCGCGGGACTGTGTGCTGCTCTCCACCCCCTGCGACAGCTACGCCGCAGCCCGCCTTGTCACACAGGCCGTCCCGGTGGGGCATATCATGCGCACCGAAAACCTGACCGCCTTCCGGGAGGACGAGTTCGTGGCGGACATTCAGAGTGTCATGTCCCGGCGGCGGTTCCGCTGGTTCCCGGTGACGGACCGAAAGGGCAGCTATCGGGGCCTCATCTCCCGCCGGGACCTGATGAACCTGGAAAAGCGCCAGGTCATATTAGTGGACCACAACGAAAAGAGCCAGGCGGTGGACGGCATCGGCTTTGCCGAGGTCACGGAGGTCATCGACCACCACCGCATCGGCTCCACCATCGAAACCATTCACCCGGTTTATTTCCGCAACGAACCGTTGGGCTGCACCGCCACCATCATCTCCATGCTCTACAAGGAGAACGACGTGAAGATGGACAAGACCACGGCGGGACTGCTGCTGGCGGCGATTCTGTCGGACACGCTGGCCTTCCGCTCCCCCACCAGCACCCCGGAGGACCGGAAAATCGCAAAAAAGCTGGCGAAACGGGCCGATGTGGAAATCGACGAGCTGGCGATGGCCATGTTCCAGGCGGGGAGCTGTCTGGACGGGAAGAGCGAGGAAGAAATTTTCTTCCAGGACTTCAAGACCTTCCACGCCGACCCCTACCACATCGGCGTAGGCCAGGTCAGCACCCTGGGCGAGGAGGCCCGCGACGCCCTCTGCCGCCGGATGCAGCCCCAGATGGCCCAGGTGCGGGAGCGCAGCCGCCTGGACGTGGTGTTCCTGATGCTCACCGACATCATGGACGAGTCCACCCTGCTGCTCTACGAGGGCGAGGGCGGCGAGGAAATCGTGCGCCAGGCGTTCCAGGTGGACTGCGCGGGCGGCACCGCCAGGCTCCCCGGCGTGCTCAGCCGCAAAAAGCAGACGGTGCCGTCGATTCTGGCCGCCATCCAGCGGATGGAGAATGGGTAAAGAAAGGCATGAAACCCCTCCGCCACCGCCTAAAGGCGGCGGCCCTCCTCCCCTTTTGCGACTCGCATGGCCCAAAAGGGCCATAACTCCCTGCATTTGCGCTAAAGAGGAATTGGCCATTGCCGTCAAGGGCACTTCCGGGGCTGCGCCCCTCCCTGTCGGCCAGCGCTTCACAGGGGAGGCAAGAGGGGTGGCCAATTATCGAATGTTGGTTATCCGTGGAAAACTGGCACTATTCTGGTCAAAAAATGCTAACCAATTAGCAAGCACTGTCCCACTAGCCACTAATCACTAATCACTAAAAGGGTGACATTTTATGGAACCGAGCAAACACCCCTTCCCCCTGCGGGAGCGCTGGGAAACCCACCCTCTGCTGGGCTGTATCCTGCTGTCCCTGGCGCTGGGCGTGGCGGGCGGACTGGTTTTTCTGATTTGGAACGCCGCCAACACCACCTTTCTGGCGGCAGGGGAGTTTCTGGTGGAGTGCCTGTTCTGGTGGCTGCTCAGCGCGGCAGGCATCAGCCTGTTCGTGGCGCCGCCGCTGGTGCTGACCGCCGCAGAGGTCTATCTGCTCTTAGTGGCGCGAAAGCGGGAAACCCTCTACGCCAGAGGACGGGGCATCGACATCGTGACCATCCCGCTGGGAGTGGTTTACAGCGTCCTGCTGCTGAGCGTGCTGAATGTGGTGTTTGTTGACTGGCAGGAGACCCTCTCCAACGCCGAGAAGCACACGCCCCTCTGGACCCAGGCGTGGCCCACGGTGGGGTGCATCGCGCTGGTGGCCTGTCTGGGCTACCTGGTGGTGAACTTCCTCCCGCTGGAGCGGACACCGCCGTTGGCGCTGGTGCTGGGCTTCGCCGGGATGTACCTGGGCACGGCGGAGAGCCTGATTTGGGCGGTGCAGATTTTCTCCCCCAATCCGCTGTACCTGCCGCTGCTGCTCCTGCCGCTGAACTGCGTTCTCATCACCGCCCGCACCGTCCTCCACAAGGTCTGGGCGTGGAACCAGCTGGAACCGGGCCGAACGCGGCAGTATTCCCGCCCCTGGCTGCAAAAAATCAACGATTTTCTCTCCCAGTCCGCCCGCTGGCCGGTGCTGGCGCTGGTGCTGATGTGGCCGCTGCTGGGCGTTCTCATCGCCCTGCTGGTGCTGCTGGGGCAGCAGCCGGACGCCATCATCAAGGTGTTCACCGAGACCAGCGACTGGAACCTCTCTCAGCAGGTCTCACCGCAGAACATTTATTATGACGAGCATTACCTCTGCACCGTGGCGGCGGGAGGACACCGCAGAGTGGTGAAGCCCCTGCGCATGGGCGTTCGGCACGGCCACCCGGTCATCGTCAACCGGCAGCTCTGCGTCGCCAACGCCTTCGAGCAGGTGCTGGAGGAAAAAACGCCCCGGTTCCACCGGGCCGTCCGGGGGTTTTACGACAAGTACGGCTTCCCGGTGGCAAAGCTCATCCGCTCCCGGTATGTGGCGGACGGGGTGTATTTCCTGATGAAGCCGCTGGAGTGGCTGTTTCTGGCGGTGTTGTACCTGGCGGACGTACACCCGGAGGACCGCATCGCCATTCAGTACACGGGAGCGAAGCTGTCGGATTTTGCGATTCAATAAAGGAGGCGCCCGCCATGTTCTGGAACCGGAAACCCAAAATCGAACCCAAAACCTTTGACCGCACCAAAAAGCGGCCCGTCATCCGGGCCAGCATTTGCACCGGGGAACAGACCGCCTGCTTTCAGAACCTGGAGACGGGAAAGCTGGAGGAAATCATGCTGCTGCGCACCCCGGCGGACCGGGCGGAGTTCCTTGCCACCTACGGCATCCGGGAAGAGGAGCTGGAGACGATTTATTGACAAATAGTCCATAAAAACGAACATAAAGAGAAAATCTGGCTTTTTTCTTCGTTCAGGCGCAAACGCCCGCATTTTGTTTTCTTAGTTCCCTGTAGGGGCGGCCCGTGGCCGCCCGGGAAAAGAGCGCGGAAACTGCGGGCGGCCACAGGGAGGGGCAATGCCCCGCAGGGAGAAGCGCAGCTTCGGAAGTGCCCCTTGAGGGCAGAAGTACCGCTTGACGGCAAGGGCCGCCCCTACACATACGGCAATGCAAGAGCGACACAAAAGAGAACCAGAAAAAGAGAAAATCGGGAGGTACTAATTTGAACCAGAAACCCATCTATGTCATCGGCCACAAGAACCCGGACACGGATTCCATCTGCGCGGCCATCGCCTATGCCAACCTGAAAAACATCCTGTCGGACGGACAGCAGAAGTACATCGCAAAACGGGCGGGCCACACCAACCGGGAGACGAAATACGTGCTGAAATTCTTCAAAATGAAAAAGCCCGGCTACGTGGACACGCTGGAGCCGCGTATTCGGGAAGTGACCATGCGCAAGACGGCGGGCATCGACCTGGAGGCGTCCCTGAAAAAAGCCTGGGAACAGATGAACGAGGAAAATCTGCGCACCCTGCCGGTGTACCAGGACGGAAAGTTCATCGGCCTCATCACCCAGGGGGATATCGCCCGCTCCATGATGGAGGAACACGCCACCACCGCCCTGTCCTCCTCCGCCGTCAGCTGCAAGAACATCCTGGAGACGCTGGACGGCACCCTCGTCGTAGGGGACATCAACGCCGTCTTTCGGGAAGGCAAGGTGGCCATCGGCGCGGCCAACCCGGAGCTGATGACCCAGTACATCCAGCCCCACTCCATGGTCATCATGGGCAACCGCTCCGACGCCCAAATCAGCGCCCTGGAGCAGGGGGCCGACTGGCTCATCGTCTGCCTGGGCAGCGAGGTCTTTGAGCTTATCAAAAAGCTGGCCCAGGAGAACGGCTGCAACATCATCAGCACCCCCTACAGCACCTACCGCACCGCCCGGCTCATCAACCAGTCCATGCCGGTGCGTCATGTGATGTACAGCGGCCCGGTGGTCTCCTTCCACGAGTCGGACTTCGTCAAGGACGCCCGCAAGACCATGACCAAAAAGCGGCTGCGCTACTTCCCGGTGCTGGACAAGGACGACCAGGTCATGGGCCTCATCTCCCAGCGGAACCTGCTGGACCTGCACAAGCAGCAGGTGATTTTGGTGGACCACAACGAGCAGACCCAGTCCGTGGACGGCATCGAATCCGCGGAGGTGGTGGAGGTGGTGGACCACCACCGCATCGGCGGCATCCAGACCATCGCCCCGGTGTACTTCCGCAACCAGCCTTTGGGCTGCACCTGCACCATCATCGCCCAGATGTACCAGGAGAGCGGCGTGGAGATCACCCCCGCTATGGCGGGTATCATGTGCTCCGCCATCCTGTCCGACACCCTTTGCTTCAAAAGCCCCACCTGCACCCCCGTGGACGAGGCGGTGGCCCGGGACCTGGCGAAAATCGCCGGTATCGACCCGGAGGAACACGCCGCCAACATGTTCCGGGCGGGCAGCCAAATCAGCGACAAGACCGAGGAGGAGATTTTTTACCAGGACTTCAAGACCTTCTCAGTGGAGGGCTTCCAGATGGGCGTGGGCCAGGTGACGGTCATCGGCGCCGAAATGGTGGAGGAGCTGCGGGGCCGGATGCTGCCCTTTATGCAGCAGATTTTGGAGCGCACCCACCTGGACGTAGTGTTTTTGATGCTCACCGACATCATGAAGGAGTCCAGCGTGGTCCTCTACGTAGGCGACCAGCGGAATCTCAACCTGCCAGAGGTGGTGTCCAGCGCCTTCGGCGTCCAGGCCGGGCCGGACAGCGCCGAGCTGCCCGGCGTGGTCAGCCGAAAAAAGCAGATGATGCCCAGCCTGACCATCGCCATTCAGACCATGTAAGGGAAAAAAGCGCCGCTCGAACCGGGAAAGTTCGGCGGCGCTTTCAGCTGTTAGCTATTAGCTCTTAGCTGTTAGCCAGGAACTACTAACTTGCGCGATTATTTTTTTACATGGCCTTGTTGGTGACGCCTGTGTAACCCCTCCGTCACGGCTTACGCCGTGCCCCTCCCTGCCCTTTCAGGGCAGGGAGCGCAGCGGAAGTGCCGCTTGACGGCGGAGGCAAGGGGGATAGTGCTTATCGTTTGGTGTTAGTATTATTTCACAGATATGTGCTTTTCAGCAGAAAAGCCTTCTTTCTAGTCACTTATCACTAGCCACTAACCACTAATAATGCTTCTTCGTTTCCTTCGCCTGGGGAACGCTCCCATCGGCGTACTTCCCCTTGACCCGCTCCCAGTAGGCGCGGGCGGCGTTCTCGGTCTTGTTGTCCCCGTACTCGTAATAGACCCGGTCTTTGATGCGGTCGGGCAGGTACTGCTGGGGGGTGTAGTGGTCGGGGAAGTCGTGAGGGTACTGGTAGGTCAGGCCCCGGCCCAGCTTTTTGGAGCCTTGATAGTGGGAA
Source organism: Clostridiales bacterium (assembly GCA_020859945.1). Lineage (GTDB taxonomy): Bacteria > Bacillota > Clostridia > Oscillospirales > Oscillospiraceae > Onthomonas. The sequence goes on from JAJBVG010000056.1 coordinate 7,236, forward strand.
TCCATCAGGTGGGCGGGAACGGGGCCGTAGTTGCCCCGGCGCACGTCGGAGAGGGCGGCGTCGATGCCACAGATGGCGGAGTTGGACTTGGGGGCAGTCGCCATGAGAATGGCCGCCTCCCCCAGAGGGATACGGGCCTCCGGCAGGCCCAGCATATTGGCCGCGTCGATGCAGGACTTGACGATGCTCACCGCCTGGGGGTAAGCCAGACCCACGTCCTCGCAGGCAATGACCATCAGCCGACGGCAGGCGGAGACCAAATCTCCCGCCTCCAGCAGCCGGGCCAGGTAGTGCAGGGCCGCGTCCGGGTCGCTACCCCGGATGGACTTTTGCAGGGCGGAGAGGATGTCATAGTGACTGTCGCCGTCCTTGTCATAGCGCATGGCGGACTTCTGGGCCAGTAGCGCCGCGTCCTCCAGGGTGATTTGTACCTGTCCGTCCCGCTTCACCCCGGCGGTGAACAGCAGCTCCGCGCCGTTGATGGCCTTGCGCACGTCGCCGCCGCAGGAGGCCGCCAGGTACTCCACCACGCCGTCCTCCAGGGCGGCAGTCTGCCCCGTCCGTTCCTCCAGCACCCGAAAGGCCCGGCGCACCGCCGGTTCCACGTCCTCCGGCTCCACCGGCTTGAACTCAAACACCGTGGCCCGGGACAGCACCGCGTTAAACACGCAGAAATAGGGGTTTTCGGTGGTGGAGGCGATGACGGTGATTTTCCCGTTCTCCATGAATTCCAGCAGGGACTGCTGCTGCTTTTTGTTGAAATACTGGATCTCGTCCAGGTAGAGCAACACCCCGTTGGGGGCCAGCAGGGTGTCCACGTCGGCAATGACGTCCCGGATGTCGGAAAGGGTGGCGGTGGTGGCGTTGAGCCGGTGGAGGGTCTTGTTGGTGCGGTTGGCGATGATATTCGCCACGGTGGTCTTGCCCGTCCCGGAGGGGCCGTAAAAGACCATATTCGGCACCGCGCCCCCCTCGATGATGCGCCGGAGGACGCCGTTTGGTCCCAGCATATGCTGCTGCCCCACCACGTCGTCCAGGGTCTGAGGGCGAATCTCATCCGCCAGCGGACGGCCATTCATAGAAGTCACCACCTGTCAATGAAATGCTTGTTCTATAATAATGTCTGCCGAATAAACCGCCATGCGGTTTATTTGCGCGGCGAAAGCCGCGCAATTTCATAAAACCAGCGGTTTTACGCTGGTTTTATGAAATGCAGCCATTATTGCAATGCGTATTTCCGTTGGCACAGCTTGCTGTGTCAACGGAGGGTGCAAGATTTTTTAAAATCTTGCACTTGAACAAAGCCGACAAGCAGGAAAAGCCTTGCCTTTCTATGCTTGCGGCTTTGTTCGGTACGCATTATTGTAGCACACTTTCCATCAGGGGGAAAGAAAAACTTTGCGCGACAGGGAGTGGCATGGTATAATCGTCAATGTGGAATTTGCAATGTGCGATTATGGAAAAATCAGGTGGGTTGCGGGTCAGTTGCACCTGAAAACAAAACTTTCCCTTAAGAAAATGCAAATTTTCAATTTTAAGAAGTTTGTCCTGAATCACACCCCTATCGCAACCCCCTATTATTTGCCAGTATTTTGCCCACAGGGGACGATTCATCTGGTTAAAAATACCTGTTAAAGCAGGTTAAGGCTGAAAACAAACTTTCCCATAAGAAAATGCAAATTTTCAATTTTAAAAAGTTTGTCCTGTACCTTAACCTGGGTTAACCCCCTCAGCCACGAACCACTGCCACCGAGGTGATGTATATGAAAACAGAACAAGAGGTTTGGAGCATCGTGAACGCACTCAAGGAGCTTTACCCCGACTCCCTCTGCTCCCTGCAATACGAAAAGGACTATGAGCTGCTGTTCGCGGTGCGGCTCTCCGCCCAGTGTACCGACGAGCGGGTGAATAAAGTCACCCCCGCCCTGTTCGAGCGGTTCCCCACGTTGGAATCCTTCGCGGAGGCCGACCCCGCCGAGGTGGGCGAGTACATCCACTCCTGCGGGTTCTACAACAGCAAGAGCAAGGATTTGGTCAACTGCGCAAAAATGCTGCTCTCCGACTACGGCGGCAAGGTCCCCTATGCAATGGAGGACCTGCTGCGGCTGCCCGGCATCGGGCGCAAGACCGCCAACCTCATCCGGGGCGACGTCTACCACGAGCCGGGCAGCGTCGTCACCGACACCCACTGCATCCGCATCACCGGGCGGCTGGGGCTGACCGACGGCAGCAAGGACCCCGCCAAGGTGGAGAAGCAGCTGCGCGCCGTGCTGCCGCCGGAGGAATCCAACAACTTCTGCCACCGGATGGTGCTCCACGGGCGGGCGGTCTGCACCGCACGGCGGGCCAAGTGCGAGATTTGCCCCCTGTGTGAGTGGTGCAGCCACTTTCAGGAGCAGAGAGCGGGGGATGAGTGACGCGGGGCAGGACTTGAAACAGGCGTTAAAGCTGACACGGTATATAAATGATGTTCCGTTTCCCGCGCGGCAGCCCCTCCCCTCCCCCGCCGCCAACAATTTCACACGATTTGCCCCGCAAAGTTGGAAAAACTGCCCTTGACAGCGGAAACGAAAACAGGTATAATGACCGCTGTAATGGCTTTGATGGGAAGGAGTACGCGCCCTCCCCTGTTTTGCAGAGAGCGGCTGGCTGGTGAAAGGCCGCAGACAGGCGGCGCGGAAGGTCGTCCCGGAGTTCTGTCTCTGAACCCTTAGTAAGAGGCGGCGGCGCCCACCGTTATCGGGTTTGAGTGCGGGGCAAGGTCGTCCCGAATTCAGGTGGTACCGCGGAAAAGCGCCCTTTTCGCCCTGAACGATAGGTTCGGGGCGTTTTTTTGTTCTGATTTTTATAGAGGAGTGGAAAACCGAAATGGCAAAAGAACTTTCCAAGGTCTACGACCCCAAAGAGGTAGAGACCAGAATTTACAACCAGTGGGAGAGCAGCGGCTGCTTCCGGGGCAAGGCCGACCCGGACAAAAAACCCTATACCATCGTCATGCCGCCCCCCAACGTCACCGGCCAGCTCCACATGGGCCACGCCATGGACAACACCATGCAGGACATCCTCATCCGCTTCAAGCGGATGCAGGGCTACGCCGCCCTGTGGGTCCCCGGCACCGACCACGCCTCCATCGCCACCGAAGCCAAAGTGGTGGAGGAGATGAAGAAGGAAGGGCTGACCAAGGAATCCATTGGCCGGGAAAAGTTCCTGGAGCGGGCCTGGGCCTGGAAAAACGAGTACGGCGGACGCATTGTCAAGCAGCTGCGCACCCTGGGCTCCTCCTGCGACTGGGAGCGGGAGCGCTTCACCATGGACGAGGGGTGCAGCGACGCGGTGAAGGAGGTCTTTGTCCGGCTGTACAACGAGGACAAAATCTACCAGGGCAACCGCATGGTCAACTGGTGCCCCCACTGCAACACCTCCATCTCCGATGCGGAGGTGGAGTACGAGGAGCAGGACGGCAATTTCTGGCACCTGCTCTACCAGGTGAAGGAGACCGGCGAGTATCTGGAGCTGGCCACCACCCGGCCTGAGACCATGCTGGGCGACACCGCCGTGGCCATCAACGCCGAGGACCCCCGGTATGCCCACCTCCACGGCTGCCACGCCATCCTGCCCCTGCTGAACAAGGAAATTCCCATCGTCTGCGACGAACACGCCGACATGACCAAGGGCACCGGCGTGGTGAAGATCACCCCCGCCCACGACCCCAACGACTTCGAGGTGGGCAAGCGCCACAACCTGCCCATCGTCCGCTGCTTCACCTACGACGGCCACATGACCGGCAAGGCCGATGTGGAGGCGTATCAGGCGCTGCTGGCCAGCGGCCACGTCCCCGCCGACGAGCCGGAGGTGCTGGACTGCGGCAAGTACGCGGGCCTGACCACCATGGAGGCCCGGGAGGTCATGCTGGCCGACCTGGAAGCCTGCGGCGCGCTGAAATTCGTGGAGCCGCTGAAGCATGACGTGGGCACCTGCTACCGCTGCCACACCAACATCGAGCCGATGGTGTCCAAGCAGTGGTTCGTGCGGATGCAGTCTCTGGCGGAACCGGCCATCGAAGCGGTGCAGAAGGGCGAAATCAAGTTCGTCCCCGAGCGCTTTACCAAGAACTACTTGAACTGGATGAACAACACCCGGGACTGGTGCATCTCCCGGCAGCTGTGGTGGGGCCACCAGATCCCCGCCTGGTACTGCGATGAGTGCGGCGAGACCATCGTGGCGAAGGAGGCCCCCTCCGTCTGCCCCAAGTGCGGCTGCACCCATCTGACCCAGGACCCGGACACCCTGGACACCTGGTTCTCCTCCGCCCTGTGGCCCTTCTCCACCCTGGGCTGGCCCGACGAGGATTCCCCCGACCTGAAGTACTTCTACCCCACCAACACCCTAGTCACCGGCTACGACATCATCGGCTTCTGGGTGTCCCGCATGATCTTCTCCGGCCTGGCCTACACCGGCAAGGCCCCCTTCGACACGGTCTGCGTCCACGGCATCGTCCGGGACAGCCAGGGCCGCAAGATGTCCAAGAGCCTGGGCAACGGCATTGACCCGCTGGAGGTCATCGACCAGTACGGCGCGGACGCGCTGCGGCTGATGCTGGTCATGGGCAGCACCCCCGGCAACGACATGCGGTACAGCGAGGAAAAGGTCAAGGCCATGCGGAACTTCTGCAACAAGATCTGGAACGCCAGCCGCTTCCTGCTGATGAACCTGACCATCACCGAGAACAAGCTGCCCGACACCCTGGCCCTGGAGGACAAGTGGATCCTCTCCAAGCTGAACAACCTCATCCGGGAGGCCACCGCCAACCTGGAGAAGTTCGAGATGGGCGTGGCCGCCCAGAAGGTCTACGACTTCCTGTGGGACTCCTACTGCGACTGGTATATCGAGCTGACCAAGGCCCGCCTGACCGGGGACGATGAGGCCGCCAAGGTCCAGGCCCAGCAGGTGCTGTGCTACGTGCTGACCGACATCCTCAAGCTGCTGCACCCCTTCATGCCCTTCATCACCGAGGAGATTTGGCAGGCCCTGCCCCATGAGGGCGACTTCCTGATGCTCCAGAGCTGGCCGGTTGCCAACGACGCCTTTGACTATCCCCAGGACGAGGCCGCTATGGAGAAGGTCATGGACGCCATCAAAGCCATCCGCGCCCGCCGCGCGGAGATGGGCGTGGTCCCCTCCCGGAAGGCGGAGCTGACCGTCGTTACCGCTCAGCCCGAGGTGTTCCGGCAGGGTATCCCCTTCTTCCAGCGGCTGGCCGCCACCACTCAGGTGGACATCACCGATGAGGCTCCCGCCTCTCTGGACGGGCTGGTGTCTCTGGTCACGGCGGACGCCAAGCTGTATATCCCTCTGGCGGAGCTGGTGGACCTGGCCGCCGAGCGCAAGCGGCTGACCAAGGAGCTGGAGAAGAAGGAAAAGTACCGCGCCGGGCTGGAAAAGAAGCTGGCCAACGAGAAATTCGTCTCCAAGGCCCCCGCCAACGTCATCCAGCAGCAGCGGGACAATTTGGAAAAAACCAACCGGGAAATCACCCAGATCCAGGAGTCTCTGGCCGCGCTGGGGTAAATATTTGAGTGGCTAGTGGTTAGTGGCTAGTAGCTAGAAGCGCGAGGTTTTGGAAAGCATTTCCTCTGCAACCACGCACGCTTGGGAAAGCCGAAACCAACCTGATACAAGCACCCGTCCGGCGGCACCGCCGGGCGGGTTTGCGCTTCCCCGTCAGCAGCAGAAAATACGCGCCAGGAAAATTCCAGCGAAAACAGTTGACAAACCCATCCGCTTGGGCTATAATATCTTTCGCTGAGTTGCGGGTGTGCTGGAACTGGTAGACTGGCAAGCTTGAGGTGCTTGTGTGTGAATGCACGTGTGGGTTCGAGTCCCATCGCCCGCACCACAACGAAAAACCGAACCGTTTCCCATAAGGGAGACGGTTCCGTTTTTTTATCGCTCATTGCACATTGCAAATTGCTAATTGCACATTGAATTAAAGGTCCTCGATTTCCTCCGGCGCGCCCGTCTGGGGATACGCCACCGCCTCCATGGTCATGATGGACACCTCATAGGCGGTGCGCTTCACCTCGCCCCCGTCCACGATTTTGGTGTAGCCCCGGGACTGGAGCCGCCCCTCCAGCCGGAGGCCGTCCCCGGTGGACATGGCCCCGCACTTCACCGCCAGGCTCCCCCAGGCGATGCAGGGCAGGTAGTCCGCCCGCCCATACCGGCGGTTCACCGCCAGAATCAGGTCGGTGATTTCCCGGCCCAGCGGGGTCAGCCGGTACACCGGCGGCTTGCAGATGACCCCGGCCAGGGTCAGCCGGTTGTCGTCGGCCCCCACCGTGTCGTAATACAGCTCCTGGGCATAGAGGGTGATGACCAGGCGGCTGCCCACGCCGCCCCGGTTGTTGTAGGACCGCACTTCTCCATAAATCGCCGCCCGCTCCCCCGCCCGGAGGGGACAGCTCTCCAGCAGCGTCCGGGACAGGATGACGTTGATGACGTCCTCCGCCCCGGAGAGCCGCAGGCTCTTCACCGGCACCCGAAAAAAATCCTCCCCGTGGCTGGCGTGGGAGAAAATCGGCTCCGACACCGCCTCCCCAATTAAAGTGGCTTGGTTTTCGTTCCAATCCGTTCTCATAAGCACCGCTCCTTTTTGGCGACACCGCCTTGGTTTCCTGCGGTACTCTATGCGGCGGTGGACGCGAAAAGAACCGCCCTTGACGCCCAAAAAACCGCTATGACCAGGCGGTCACAGCGGTTTTCTGGAAAAGAAAAAGGAAGAGAAAAGAAAAACGAAACGGAGTTCGGAATTTTTAGTCCATTCCCAGCAAAGGCGTCTGTCCCCGCCGGGTTTGGTATGAGGTCCAGGAGCGGTGGGCGTTCGCCCCTCTCCTTTGACAATGGTAGTATAGCACAGCGCCAGTCGGAAGTCTTGAATAAACTGTGAAATCTTCGGGGGTCCGTCTGTTTTTTCTGCGGGGAGGGTTTCGGCGGATTTTTCCGCGCCTCCCGCTGGACGGCGGGGGATTTTGCGTGTATACTATCCCATGTACCCTGTGGTTTGATTTGATAATACGGAGGCGCACGATGGACTTGCGACAGGAAAAATATCAGGCGCTGCGGGACGGCCTGGCGGCGCTGGGCAGCGTGGCGGTGGCCTTCTCCGGCGGCGTGGACTCCACTTTTTTGCTGTGGGTGGCCCACGACGTGCTGGAGGACCGGGCGGTGGCGATTACGGCCAGCTCCGGCTCCTTCCCGGAGCGGGAGCGCCGGGAGGCGGCGGATTTTTGCACAGAACACGGCATCTCTCAGGTGATTTGTCCCTCATCCGAGCTGGACACCGAAGGCTTCCGGCAGAATCCCCCCAACCGCTGTTACCTGTGCAAACGGGCGCTGCTGGGGCAGATTTGCGCCCTCGCCCAGGAGCGGGGGCTGAACGCGGTGGTGGAAGGCTCCAACGTGGACGACGATGGGGACTACCGCCCCGGTATGCAGGCGGTGCGGGAGTTGGGGGTGGTCAGTCCTCTGCGGCAGGCGGGGTTGACCAAGCAGGAAATTCGGCTGCTGTCCAAGGAACTGGACCTCCCCACCTGGGACAAGCCCTCCTTCGCCTGCCTCGCCTCCCGGTTCCCCTATGGCGAGGCCATCACGGAGGAAAAGCTGCGCATGGTGGAGCGGGCGGAGGGGCTGCTGCTGGAGCTGGGTTTTCGCCAAATGCGGGTGCGCATCCACGGCAAAATCGCCCGTATCGAGCTGCTGCCGAAGGACTTTCCCCGGCTGCTGGCGGAGGACACCCGCAGGCTGGTCTATGACCGGTTCAAGTCCTACGGCTTTACTTATGTGGCGCTGGACCTGCTGGGCTACCGCACCGGCAGCATGAACGAGACGTTATCGGCGGAGGACAGGAGGAACAACGATGCTTGAGCAATTTTCCCGCACACAGCTTCTCCTGGGCCGGGAGGCCATGGAGCGGCTCTATCAGGCGCGGGTGGCGGTGTTCGGCGTAGGCGGCGTGGGCGGCTACACCGTGGAGGCCCTGGCCCGCAGCGGCGTGGGTCAGCTGGATCTGATCGACAACGACACAGTCTCCCTGTCCAACCTGAACCGGCAGATCATCGCCACCCACAGCACCATCGGGCAATATAAAGTGGACGCAGCCCAGGCCCGCGTTCTGGACATCAACCCCGCCGCCGTGGTGCGCACCTACAAGGTTTTTTACACCCCACAAACGGCGGAGCAGTTCGACTTCGCTCAATATGACTACGTGGTGGACGCCATCGACACGGTGACAGGCAAGCTGGCGTTGGTGGAGCAGGCGCAGAAGGCGGGCACCCCCATCATCAGCTGCATGGGCGCGGGCAACAAGCTGGACGCCGCCGCCTTTGAGGTGACGGACCTCTCCAAGACCTCCATGTGCCCTCTGGCGCGGGTCATGCGGAAGGAGCTGGGCAAGCGGGGCATCAAACATTTGAAGGTGGTCTATTCCAGAGAACCCGCCATGACCCCCATTGCTGAGGAAGCCGCCGATGAACCCGGCAGCGGCTCACGGCGGCAGGTCCCCGGCAGCACAGCCTTTGTCCCTGCGGTGGCCGGATTAATTGTGGCAGGAGAGGTGGTCAAGGACCTGACGGCAGAGCGCTGACCGCTCCCGACAGGCGGCGGTTTCCTGCGATTTAAGAGGTTTCTTTGGGTAAATTCCCCGGTTCCTCTTGCCAAGCGGGGCGTTTTAGGGTAGAATAGACTTGTAAAAAGATAACCTGGGTTTCCGTTGCCTGGGCCAACTGATAATTTGGAGGAGTTCATTTATGCTTACTGCCAGCGATTTTAGAAACGGCAAGACCTTCGAGTACGAAGGCAAAGTCATGCAGGTCATCGAGTTCCAGCACGTCAAGCCCGGCAAGGGCGCGGCTTTCGTCCGCACCAAGATGAAGAACGTCATCACCGGCGCTGTCACCGAGACTTCCTTTAACCCCACCGCCAAGTTTGAAGAGGCGTTCATCGAGCGCAAGGAGATGGAGTACAGCTATTCCGACGGCGACCTGTATTACTTCATGGACACCGAGACCTACGACATGATCCCCCTGAACAGCGACCAGCTGGGCGACGCCTTTAAGTTCGTCAAGGAGAACACCCCCTGCAAGGTGCTGTCCTACAAGGGCAAGGTGTTCGGCATCGAGGCCCCCAACTTCATGGAGCTGGAGGTCGTCAAGACCGAGCCGGGCGTCCGGGGCGACACCGCCACCAACGTCACCAAGCCCGCCACGCTGGAGACCGGCGCGGAAATCAAGGTGCCGCTCTTCATCAACGAGGGCGACCGCATCCAGGTGGACACCCGCACCGGCGAGTATATGTCCCGCTGCAAGTAATTTTTCCATCCCACTTCACCCATACCCGCGAAAGGAGGAGGTTTTATGTCCCTTGCTGAAAAAGCCGGTTATCTCCGGGGCCTGTACGACGGCATGGACCTGAACGCTGACAAGTCCAAGGAGGCCAAGCTGCTCAAGGCCATCATCGACGTGGTGGAGGAGCTGGCCGACCACGTGACCGAGAACGAGGAGAGCATCAGGGCTCTGGCGGACCAGGCGGACGAGCTGTTGGGCGATGCCTTTGACGACCTGGACGACTACGAGGACGACGAGGGCGACTACGAGACCGCCGTTGAGGTGGAGTGCCCCTCCTGCGGCGAACCTATGACCATCCACGAGGGCCACCTGGCCTCTGGCGAGGTCAAGTGCCCCTCCTGCGGCCAGCGGTTCCAAATCGAGCTGGAGTTCGAGGAGGAGGACGGCGACGACGAGGAGATTCCGTTCTGAGCTGCCGCACATCATATGATAAAATCGACAGACCCGCGCCAGGGAGAACCCGGCGCGGGTTTTTGCTGTTGTGGAGTTCTCGATTTTACTGATTCCAGTAGAAACCCCTCCACCATGACGAATATCCTTCCGTAACTGACCACCCCTCTCGCCTCCCCTGAAAGGGGAGGTGGCGCGGTGTAAGCCGCGACGGAGGGGTTTCACGTCAGCAAAGACGAAAGCCAGAACCGGCGGTGCGTGAGCGCCGCCGGTTCCTGCGTTATAGTGGTATTCAGAAGTAAGGAGTATCGAAATCGTTCAACGGGGAAGGAGAACGATTACACATCATACATCAGGTCGCCGTAGGAGGGCACCGGCCAGTAATCGCTGTCCACCAGCATCTCCAGCTCGTCGATGGGGGCGCGGAGGGCGTCCATCACGGGGATGACGTTGTAGCGGTAAGCTCTGGCCATTTCGGGCACGTCGTCCATGGCGTCGGTCTCGGCATAGACTTTCTTCAACTGGGTCAGAGCAGCCTGGGCGTCCTTCAACAGGGCGGAGACCTTGTTCAGCAGCTCCTTCTGGACGGAGGCGTCAGCGCCAGCGCCTTCCACGGCGGCGACAGACTCGGCCAGAGTGGTGGAGTAGGCGATGACAGAGGGGATATACTGCTTGCCGGCCATGTGGATCATGACCTTGGCCTCCACGCCGATGCGCTTGGCATAGTTCTCGTAGCGGACCTCCTCGCGGGCCTCCAGCTCAGTCTTGGTATAGATGCCGAACTTCTCGAACATCTCCACCACATCGGGCTGGGTCAGCACGGGGATGGCGTCCACCATGCACTTGATGTTGGGCAGGCCCCGGCGGGCAGCCTCTTCCACCCAAGCCTCGGAGTAGCCGTCGCCGTTAAAGACGATGCGCTGATGCTTGGTCATCAGGTCCTTGATGTAGGCTTTGCAGGCGGTCTCGAAGTCCTCGGCGCCCTCCAGGGCGTCGGCGGCGTCGCAGAACGCCTCGGCCATGATCGCGTTCAGAGTGGTGTTGGGACCGGCGATGTTGTCGCTGGAGCCGACCATACGGAACTCGAAGCGGTTGCCGGTGAAGGCGAAGGGGGAAGTACGGTTCCGGTCGGTGGCGTCCTTTTTCAGCACGGGGACGGTGGAGACGCCGGTATCCAGCTCACCGGGGACGACGGTGGGGGCGTCGCCGTCTACGATCTTCTCCACCAGGGCCTCCAGCTGGTCGCCCAGGAAGATGGAGATGATGGCGGGAGGAGCCTCCTGCGCGCCCAGACGGTGGTCGTTGCCCACGTTGGAGGCGGAGTCGCGGAGTACGTCAGCGTGCTTATCCACGGCGCTCATGACGCAGGCCAGAATCAGCTGAAACTGCAAGTTTTCTTCCGGCTTGTCGCCCGGGTCGAACAGGTTCTCGCCGGTGTCGGTGCTCAGGGACCAGTTGTTGTGCTTGCCGGAGCCGTTGACGCCTGCGTAGGGCTTCTCGTGGAGCAAGCAGGACATATCGTGGGCATAAGCCACGCGCTTCATGGTCTCCATGGCCAGGTTGTTCTGGTCCACGGCCACGTTCGCGCTGGAGAAGATGGGGGCCATCTCGTGCTGGGCAGGGGCCACCTCGTTGTGCTGGGTGGTGGCGGTGATGCCGTACTTCCACAGCTCGTTGTTCAGGTCCTTCATGTAGGAGCCGACGCGGGTGCGGATCTTGCCGAAGTAGTGGTCGTCCAGCTCCTGGCCCTTGGGGGCGGGAGCGCCGAACAGGGTGCGACCGGTATAAATCAGGTCCTTGCGCTGCTCATAGAGCTTGCGGTCCACCAGGAAATACTCCTGTTCGGGACCGACGGAGGCGGTGATGTGGGTGGACTTGGTGTCACCGAACAGGCGGCAGACACGGATGCCCTGCTTGGAGACGGCCTCCATGGAGCGCAGCAGCGGGGTCTTGGTGTCCAGCGCTTCGCCGGTGTAGGAGACAAAGACGGTGGGGATGCACAGCACGGTGCCGCAGGACTGCTCCTTCACGAAGGCGGGAGAGGTGATGTCCCAGGCGGTGTAGCCGCGGGCGTAGGAGGTGGCGCGCAGACCGCCGGAGGGGAAGGAGGAGGCGTCAGGCTCGCCCATGATGAGCTTCTTGCCGGAGAGCTGCATCAGCGTGTGGCCCATCTCGTCGGGGGAAGTCAGGAAGGAGTCGTGCTTCTCGGCGGTGGAACCGGTCAGCGGCTGGAACCAGTGGGTGTAGTGGGTGGCGCCCTTTTCCACAGCCCAGCACTTCATGGCATCGGCCACGGCGTCGGCGGAGGCGGCGCTGAGGGTGCCGCCGTTCTCCATGACGGAGACGACCTCTTTGTAGACGCTCTTGGGCAGGCGCTCCTTCATGACGGCGCGGCTGAATACGTTGGAGCCAAAGATCTCAGGGATACTCATTGCAATAAACCGTTCCTTTCTTTCATTCCTCGAAATGGGATTGCTTGAAATGGTGAGTGTGTGTGTTCAGACTGCACGAAAAAAAGGCGATGGTGTCTCGTTTATGGGACTCCATTGCCTCCTTAAGCAGCTTTCGTAGCTTCGTGCTGTTCTGTTGTTTTCGGGTGAACTTGAATCACTGTGGATACTATACCCCATTCCACGGCGATTTGCAAGTGATTTGCAGGATATTTTTTTCTTTCATTCAAAATCACGTAAAACAACCGGTTATTTCGCCTTCCCTTTAGACAAATTTGACGGAATGAATTGAGCAAAAACGCAAAAATGCAGAAATTACTTGACAGCCGGGAGGAAACGTGTATACTAAAAATCGTAGACATATCGGCGGGGATATGCAATATTCCCCGGAGCGAAATTCATTTCGGCCTCGTTTTCCCAAAAACCGGAAGAACAGGCCGGGTGAAAGGAGATTTACTTATGGCCTATAGCAAAGAGGACATTCTCCGCCTTGTAGAAGAGGAGGATGTGCAGTTCATTCGGATGCAGTTCGTGGATGTGTTCGGCCAGCTGAAAAACGTGGCCATCACCCCCTCCCAGCTGCCCAAGGCCCTGGACGACCAGATCATGATCGACGGCAGCGCCATCGAGGGTTTCGTCCGGGTGAACGAATCAGACCAATACCTGCGGCCCGACCTGAACACCTTCGCCATTTACCCCTGGCGGCCCATGCAGGGCAAGGTGGCCCGGCTGCTGTGCAACGTGTACAACCCCGACGGCAGCCCCTTCGTGGGCGACCCCCGCAGCGTGCTGCGGCGGGTGGTGTCCCGCGCGGCCTCCATGGGGCTGAACCTGATGATCGGCCCGGAGTGCGAGTTCTTCCTGTTCAAGACCGACGACCAGGGCCGCCCCACCACCCAGCCCAGCGACAGCGCCACCTATTTTGACCTGTCCCCCCTGGACCAGGGCGAGTCCACCCGCCGGGAGGTCTGTCTGGCGCTGGAGAAGATGGGCTTCGAGATCGAAGGCTCCCACCACGAGAACGCCCCCGGTCAGCATGAGATCGACTTCCACTATACCGAGGCGATGGAGGCGGCGGACCAAATCCTGACCTTCCGTCTGGCAGTCAAGACCCTGGCCCAGCGCAACGGGCTGCACGCCACCTTTATGCCCAAGCCCATCGACGGGGTCAACGGCTCCGGGATGCACATCAATATGTCCCTGTTCCGCAACGGCAAGAACCTGTTCTACGACCCCGACGGGCTTCACGGCCTGTCCAAGGAGGCGTACTCCTTCATCGCGGGCATCCTCTACCACATCCGGGGCCTGTGCGCCCTGACCAACCCCCTGGTCAACAGCTACAAGCGGCTGGTGCCGGGGTATGAGGCCCCCTGCTACATCACCTGGTCTGTGGGCAACCGCAGCTCCCTGGTGCGCATCCCGGAGGTGCGGGGGCAGGTGACGCGGGTGGAGCTGCGCAGCCCCGACCCCTGCGCCAACCCCTATCTGGCGCTGGCCGCCTGCCTTGCCGCCGGTCTGGACGGCATCGAGCGGGACATGACCCCTCCGGCGGAGATTACCGAGAACATCTACGCCATGAGCGACGCCCAGCGCGCCTATCTGGGCATCGAGACCCTCCCCACCAGCCTCCACGAGGCTCTGGAGGAAATGCAGAAGGACTCCTGCATCATGGACACTCTGGGCAAGCACGTTGCCAAGGCGTATATTGAGGGAAAAGAGAAAGAATGGAAGGAATACCGCGTCCAGGTCAGTCAGTGGGAGCGGGACAAATACATGACCGTATATTGACCCCTCCGGCCGCGGATTCCACATCTGAAATCAAGGTGTGATCGTGGTGGAAAAAATCATCGTTGCGTTTGAGAACGAAGCCACCTGCCGCCGCGTCAGCGAAATGATCGAAAGCTCCGGCATTGCCAGCTGCATCAACGTGCGCAGCTGCGGCGAGGTGAAACGCTTCACCAACAAAGCCCGTGTAAACATCGTGGTTTGCGGTTATAAGCTGGCGGACGGACCGGCTGCGGTCCTCCACCAAGAGCTGCCGCCTAGCTGTTCGATGCTGATGGTGGCCAGCCAGTCCCAGCTGGACCTGGTGGACGAGGATATTTTCCGCCTGCCGGCCCCCATTTCCCGGGGAAGTCTCATCGCTTCGGTGCAGATGCTGTTCCAAATCAACCGCCGCCTGAACCGGCTTACCCGGCCCAAGCGGAGCGACGAGGACCAGAAGCTGGTGGAAGAGGCCAAGCGGCTGCTGATGGACCGCCACGGCATGACCGAGGAGCAGGCCCACCGGTTCATCCAGAAAAAGAGCATGGACACCGGGGCTAAAATGGTCCAGACCGCGCAGATCATCCTGGGCGATGTGGATGTTTATTAAATGGGTCGTCCATTTGCATCAGCCGCGTTGTGATAAGCTGTTAGCCGTTAGCTGTTAGCTGTTAGTCAGGCATTTCCAGCTAAAAGCGTTGTGCTTAAAACAAAGAACCACTAGGCTAATAGCTAAAAGCTAAGAGCTAAAATGCTCATACGGCTGTGCAAAAGGGATAACTGGTTTATTAAATCGCGCTTTTGTTGGTAAAAAATCGTCAGTCAGGCATTTCACCGAAAAACGTGTGAAATGCAGCTATAGAGCGGAAAACAACGCTGAAATGAAAAAGAGAACGGCGTCTCAATGGGGAGGCGGCGGCGGTCCGGCGGACGGGCGGGAGAGGACGAATCGTTCCCCGTTCCGGCCTTTGCCTGTGGTCGCCGCGCCCCGGCGGGACGCCGTGCGTTGTTTTCGGCCATCCTCCGGCCTACGCCGGAACACCTGTGAAAGGGGAAACAGTTCATGGAAGAGATCAGGACAGAGACCACCATGCCGCCCAGAGGCTTGTACAACCCCGCCTTTGAGCACGACGCCTGCGGCATCGGCGCGGTGGTGGACATCAAGGGCCGCAAGACCCACACCACGGTGGACAACGCGCTGGCCATCGTGGAAAAGCTGGAACACCGGGCCGGTAAGGACGCCGAGGGCAAGACCGGCGACGGCGTGGGCATTATGCTGCAAATTTCCCACAACTTCTTCGCCAAGGCCGCAGCCGCCGCCGGTATCCAGCTGGGCGGCGAACGGGACTACGGCATCGGGATGTTCTTCTTCCCCCAGGACATCCTCAAGCGGTCCCAGGCCAAGAAGATGTTCGAGATCATCGTGGAAAAAGAGGGGATGGAGTTCCTGGGCTGGCGCACCGTGCCCATCAACCCGGAGGTGCTGGGCAACAAGGCGCTGGCCTGTATGCCCTACATCGAGCAGGGTTTCGTGGCCCGCCCCGCCAAGGTGGAAAAGGGCCTGGACTTTGACCGCAAGCTGTACATCGCCCGCCGGGTCTTTGAGCAGTCCAACGACAACACCTATGTGGTGTCCTGCTCCAGCCGCACCATCGTCTACAAGGGCATGTTCCTGGTGGGCCAGCTGCGGAAGTTCTACTGCGACCTGCTGGACGAGGACTATCAGTCCGCCATCGCCATGGTCCACTCCCGCTTCTCCACCAACACCAACCCCTCCTGGGAGCGGGCGCACCCCAACCGGTTTATCCTCCACAACGGCGAGATCAACACCATCCGGGGCAACGCCGACCGTATGCTGGCCCGTGAGGAGACCATGG
>JAJBVG010000004.1:0-11969 GCA_020859945.1 Clostridiales bacterium
GGCGCCGAAAAAGGAGAAACCCACCCCGCCCAAGCCTGCTCCCGCGCCCGTGGAGGACACGCCTCCCGCTCCGGCGGAAACCCCGACCGAGGCCCAGGAGCCGGAACCGCTGACTCCGGAGGCCCCCGCCGGGCGGCTGGTTGGAGAGGTGCTGGACACCTACATCATTGTGGAGCAGGGGGACACAGTCTATTTCATCGACAAACACGCTGCCCACGAGCGGATGAACTTCGATAAACTCAAAGCCAGAGACTACCAGCCCATGCGACAGATGCTGCTGACGCCGGTGGTGTTCACGCCGCCCCCAGAGACAGGGGCCGCGCTGTTGGCCCATTTGGACCTGCTGGCCCGCTACGGCTTCGAGGTGGAGGACTTCGGCGGCGGCGCGCTGCTGGTGCGGCAAAGCCCGGATTACCTCTCCGCCGGGGACATCGAACCCACTCTGACACAGTTGGGGGAGCGGCTGCTGGTCACAGGCACCGCCGACCCCTCCGCCGCCAGGGACGAGGTACTGCACACCATGGCCTGCAAAGCCGCCATCAAGGGCGGCTGGAAGTCGGGCCGGGAGGAACTGGAGGCGGTGGCCCAGGCAGTGATGTCCGGCCAGGTCAAATACTGCCCCCACGGGCGGCCTGTGGCAATCGAGCTGACGAAAAAGCAGCTGGAGAAGCAGTTTAAACGGACGTAAGAACCGCCAGCGTCCGATTTCCCCATAATTGCACATTGCTCATTGCAAATTGCTAATTGTTAAGAAGGAGCGCCCGCCTATGCAATCTCCCCCAAAAATTATCGCGGTGGTGGGTCCCACCGCCTCCGGCAAGACCCGGCTGGGGGTGGCGCTGGCCCACGCGCTGGACGGCGAGGTGGTCAGCGCCGACTCCATGCAGGTCTACCGCCGCATGGACATCGGCACCGCCAAGCCCACCCCGGAGGAGATGGAAGGGGTCCCCCACCACATGATCGACGTGGCGGAGCCGGAGGAAAACTACTCCGTGGCCCGGTATGTGGCCCAAGCCGTCCCCGTGGTGGACGACATTCTGGCTCGGGGCAAGGTCCCCATCGTAGTGGGCGGCACCGGCCTCTATGTGGACTCGCTGACGGCGGGACGGCACTTCGCCGTCCAGAGCACCGGCTGGCGGGAAAAGCTGCAAGAGCGCGTCCGGGCGGAGGGCATCGAGCCTCTGTTGGACGAGCTGCGCCAGGTGGACCCGGAGGCCGCAGCGCGCCTCCACCCGGCGGACGAAAAGCGCATTCTCCGGGCGCTGGAGGTCTGGCACGAGACGGGCAAGACCATCACCCAGCACAACCGGGAGACCCAGCAGCAGCCGCCCCGCTACCGGGCCGTCACCATCGGCCTGAACTTCGCGGACCGGACAGAGCTGTGGCGGCGCACCGCCCTGCGGGTGGACAAAATGGTGGAACAGGGGCTGGCGGAGGAAATCCGCGGTCTGCTGGCCTCCGGGGTGCCGGAGAATTGCACTTCCATGCAGGCCATCGGCTACAAGGAGTTCTTCACCGCCCTGAAAACCGGCGGCAGCCTGGCCGACGCTGCCGACGAGGTCAAGCTGCGCACCCGGCAGTACGCCAAGCGGCAGCTGACCTGGTTCCGGCGGAACCGGGAGACAAACTGGTTCCTCTGGGAAAAAGAACCGGATTTTGCGGCAGCGGTACGCTTTGCGACAGAAAAAGCGAGGGAAACTGGGGTAAGATAGCCGGGAGGACCGCTCCCGGTACGGCGTATTTTTGTGTTTGGAGCAGTTCTCAAAATATACAGTATACAGCGTATACAGAAGGAGTGCTCAAAATGCAAAAAACCAACAACCTCCAGGACCTTTTTCTCGCCCAGGTGCGCCGCGCCCGGATGAACCTGACCCTCATCCTGATGAACGGGTTCCAGATGCGCGGGGTCATCACCGGCTACGATGCCTTTGTGGTGGTGGTCAACACCGACGGCAAACAACAGGTGGTGTACAAACACGCCATCTCCACCATCGTGCCGGAGCGCCCGGTGGAGCTGCGGGAGGGCGACGCCCCTGCACCTACGACCCCCCGGTACATCGCCCGCGGATGAGCGCGGCCCCGGCCTCCGGGAGAAATCAGACATAGAATAGCGGGCAAGCGGCCTGCACAGAGGGAGGTATCCCATGAAGCCGGGAACAAAAATCGTTAAAATCGTCATGTGGGCGTTTTTCCTGGGCGCCATCGCCTATTTTTGCGTTTACACCTACCATGTGCTGTTCAGCAGCTATGAGACCGCCAGCCTCTACAGCTACACCGCGGAGGACACGGCGGAAGCCACCGGTTACATGGTCCGGGACGAGCAGGTGCTGGACGGCGGCGCAGAGCTGCAAGAGGTGGTGGTGGCAGAAGGGGAGACCGTGGCCGTGGGGGACACCTTGGCCGTGGTCTATAGCACCCAGGAGGCCCTGGACCGCCACACCGAAATCAAGGAGCTGGAGGCCCGGTTGGAGTCCCTGCAATACATCCTCAGCCACAGCGCCGGCGGGTCGGACAACTCCACCCTGAACAGTGAAATCATCGACGCCATCGTGGACCTGCGGGCCATGACCGCCTCCGGCACCCTGACGGAGCTGGAGAACCTTTCCTCCGAGCTGAAAACCCTGATGTTCCGCCGGGATTACACCTACAACGGCAGCAGCGCCCTGACCGAAGAGATCACCCAGCTGGTGGACTATGTGGAATCCCTGGCGGCGGAAAACCAGTCCTACACCACCACCATTTCCGCCCCTGCCAGCGGCACGTTTTCCAGCATGGTGGACGGTTATGAATCCGTTTTGACCTCCGCCAGCGTCAAGGACCTGACCCCCGCCCAGCTGGACGAGCTGCTGGACCAGCGGGAGGAGGTGGCCGACGACGGCAGCAGCCTGGGCAAGCTCATCACCTCCGCCACCTGGTACTTTGCCGCTGAGCTGACCGAAGAGGCCGCTGAGCGGATGAAAATCGGCGACGCCCTCACCCTGCGCTTCAACAGCTTGGACCGAACCATCGACATGGAGGTGGAGTCTATCTCCAAGGCGGATAACGACGGCGTGGTATGCGTGGTCTTTTCCAGCAACCAGTACCTGGCGGAGACCACGCTGCTCCGGGACCAGACGGCAGACATCATCCTGGACACCGTCACCGGCTACCGGGTGGACAAGTCCGCCATCCACGTGGAGAACGAAAGCGGCGACATCGGCGTTTACCGGCTCTACGGCACCCAGGCCGTGTGGGTCTCGGTGGAAATCCTCTGGGAGGGGGAGGACTATTACCTCATCGCCCAGCCCACCGAGTACGACGAGGAGGGCAACGCCGTGGAGACCACCCAGCTGGAGGACGCCAGGAGCCTGCGCTCCGGTGCGGAGATCATCGTCAAGGGCCGGGACCTCTATGATGGCAAGGTCATTGAATAAAAAAATGAGCAATTAGCAATGTGCAATGTAACCCCCTGCCGTCCCTGAAAGGGGAGGCTGGCAAGATTCACAATGAGCATGTAACTTGTGCAATTCGCCCGGGAATTTTCGCTTTTTCCCCGCTCTGCGGCGGGGAAAATCGAATTGTTTTCCACAGATTTTCCGTGATCTGTGCAGTAAAACCTGCACATCGCGTCTGTATCAACACCGCCGAAACAAAGAGAAATGGAGGCAAGCACTATGTCCGTAAAAACGTGTGTGGAAACCGTCCAGGCCCGCATCCGCGCCGCGGCGCTGGCCGCGGGCCGGGACCCGGCGGAAATTACGCTGGTGGCGGCCACCAAGGTCCAGACCAGCGACACCATCCGGGAGGCCATTCAAGCGGGGATCACCTGCTGCGGCGAAAACCGGGTGCAGGAGTTCAACACCCATTGGAAAGACGGGGCCTATGAGGGGGCGGAGGTCCACTTCATCGGCCATTTGCAGAAAAACAAGGTGAAATATCTGGTGGGCAAGGTCTCCCTCATCGAGTCCATCGACAGCGAGGGGCTGATGACCGCCGTCAGCGACCGGGCGGTGAAAACCGGCGTGGTGCAGGATATTCTCATTGAGGTGAACATCGGCGGCGAGGCCAGCAAATCCGGCGCGGACCCGGCGGAGGTGGAATCCCTGCTCCGTCTGGCGGCGGAATTGCCCGGCGTCCGGGCCAGAGGGCTGATGGCCATTCCCCCTGTGGCGGAGCAGCCGGGGGAAAATCAGCGGTATTTCCGGGAAATGTATCAGCTTTTTGTTGACATGAGGGAGAAAATGGCCGATAATGGAGAGAGTATGGACATCCTTTCGATGGGCATGAGCGGTGACTTTGAGGACGCCATCGCCCAGGGCGCCACGCAGGTGCGGGTCGGGACCGCGCTGTTTGGCCAGCGGCCTCCCATGCGGGCCAATGGATAAGGATGCTTTCTCGCCCTATCTCACCATTTCCTCCCAACCGACGGTTGGGAGCAGACCGCAAGGAGGAACCTGTCACATGGGTATTATGGATGAACTGAAACGTCTGGCCCGCCCCTATGAGGACGAGGACGAATACGAAGAAGAAGCCGAAGATAACACCACTCCTATCTCCCAGGAGCGCAGCCGCAGCAAGCCTTCTGACGCAGAATACTCTTCCGTCAACCCCGGCCAGCCTGCCCGCGCCGCCAGCACAGCGGAGGAGCGGAGCCGGAAGGTGGTCAACATTCACACCACCACCCAGCTCCAGGTGATTTTGGTGCGGCCCAAGGTGTTTGACGACGCCTCGGAGATCGCCGACCACCTGCGGGACAAGCGCACGGTGGTGATGAACCTGGAGGACGCCGATGACAAAACCGCCCGCCGCCTGGTGGATTTCCTCTCTGGCGTGGCTTACGCCCAGGAGGGGAAAATCAAAAAAGTGGCCGTCGCCACCTATATCATCACGCCTTACAACGTGGACATCATCGGCGACAAGGACATTCTCGACGAGCTGGAGAGCAGCGGCGCTTATACCTTCCAGTGAGCGACAGAACAACAACGAAACGGGAGGAATAAGTTATGATGACGCCCAACGATGTGGCACAGCACCGCTTTGCCACCGCCCGCTTCAACGGTTACAGTACCACCGATGTGGACGAATTTTTGGACCAGCTGACAGCGGATTACACCGCTTTGTATAAGGAAAACGCCGTCCTCAAGAGCAAAATGAAGGTCCTGGTGGACAAAATCGGCGAATACCGGGCCACGGAGGACGATATGCGCCAGACCCTGCTGACCGCCCGGCGGAACGCCGAAGGCATTATCGCTCAGGCTCAGGAGGAACGCCAGACCATGCTGAAGGAGGCGGAGGACGAAGTGGCCGCCCGCCGCCAGGAACTGCGCCAGGAAATCAACAACTCCGAGGCGCAGCTGGCCGCCGCCCGGCAGTCCACGGTGGACTTTGTCAGCGGAATGCGGGCGCTGGTGGCCCAGCAGCAGACCTTCCTGGCAAAGGAGAACGCGTTCCTGGACCGGCTGGACGAAATCAAGGCCGCCGAAGCGCCGGAGGAAACGGCTCCCCCGGCAGAGGAAACCGACGAGGCGGAGGATGTTTTGAAGAGCATCCTCTCCGACGAGGACCTGGCCAACGAGATCGCCGCCGCCGAAGCTGCGGCGGAGCAGTCACCGGAGACCGCCTACGCCCAGGATGTCCCCAACCTGGGGGACATCGCCCCGGAGGACGACCCCACCCGGGTGATGGACCTGAGCAGCATGAACGCCGACCAGGAGTATAAGGTGTAATAGCTGCTGACACAGAAAAAGAGACCCATCTGAACACCGCAAAAGCGGCGTTCGATCATCAGACACAAGAGGAGATAGAAGCCAATGCCCGATTACAACAAAACCATCCATCTGCCCAAGACCTCCTTCCCCATGCGTGCGGCCCTGGCCAAGCGGGAGCCGGCCATGCTGGAGGAGATGTACCGCAAGGACGTGTACAACAAGCTGATGAAGAAAAACGAGGGGAAGCCCCTCTACGTCCTCCACGACGGCCCTCCCTACGCCAACGGCGAGATCCACATCGGCCACGCCCTGAACAAGATTTTGAAGGACTTCATCGTCCGCTATAAGAACATGGCCGGGTTTAAAGCCCCTTATATCCCCGGCTGGGACACCCACGGTATGCCCATCGAGACCGCCATCCAGAAGCAGGGCGTCAAGCGCAACGAAATGCCCGTGCCGGAGTTCCGGGACAAGTGCCGGGCCTTCGCCCTGGAGCAGGTGGACAAACAGCGGGAGGGCTTCAAGCGCCTGGGCGTCATCGGAGACTGGGACCATCCCTACCTGACCCTGACTCCCGACTTCGAGGCCAAGCAGGTAAAGGTGTTCGGCGCCATGGCGGAAAAGGGCCTGATCTATCAGGGCCTGAAACCCACCTACTGGTGCCCCACCTGCGAGACCGCCCTGGCCGAGGCCGAGGTGGAGTACGCCGAGGACCCCGTCACCACCATCTATGTCAAGTTCAAGGTGCATGACGACAAGGGCAAGCTGGCCCAGTACGGCGACCTGAGCAAGATGTACTTCGTCATCTGGACCACCACCACTTGGACCCTCCCCGGCAACATGGCCATCTGCCTGAACCCCCAGCTGGAGTATTCCCTGGTGAAGGTGGCCTCCGGCGACATCCTCATCATCGCCACCGACCTGGTAGACAACGTGATGAGCGAGTGCGGCATCACCGAATACGAGACCGTAGCTACCCTCTTTGGCGACGAGTTCGAGTATATGACCGCTTACCACCCCTTCATGAACCGGGATTCCCTGCTCATTCTGGGCGACCACGTCACCCTGGACGCCGGTTCCGGCTGCGTTCACACCGCCCCCTCCTTCGGCCTGGACGACTTCTATGTCTGCCAACGCTACCCGGAGATCCCCACCGACATCACGATGGAAGTCTCCGTGGACGCCAAGGGCTACCTGAACGAGTTCGCCGGCCCCTACAAGGGCATCCATGTCCAGAAGGCCCACCCCATCATCTACAAAGACCTGGTGGAGAGCGGCGCGCTGCTGTCCAGCAAGGACATCACCCACAGCTATCCCCATTGCTGGCGCTGCAAGAAGCCCGTCATCTTCCGGGCCACCCAGCAGTGGTTCGCCAGCGTGGACGCCATCAAGGACGAGGCCGTTAAAGCCTGCGACGACATCTATTGGAAGCCGGAGTGGGGCCAGGAGCGGATGATCTCCATGATCCGGGAGCGCTCCGACTGGTGCATCTCCCGTCAGCGCACCTGGGGCGTGCCTATCCCCATGTTCTTCTGCGAGGACTGCGGCAAGCCCTACTGCACCCCGGAGTCCATCGACAAGGTGGCCGGTATCTTCGCCAAGGAAGGCTCCAACGCTTGGTGGGCCATGGACGTGGCCGAGCTGATGCCGGAGGGCGCCAAATGCGACTGCGGCTGCACGAAGTTCCGCAAGGAGAAGGACATTCTGGACGTGTGGTTTGACTCCGGCTCCACCTGGTCCGCCGTCAGCGACACCCGGCCCGAATTGCGCTACCCCGCCGACCTGTATCTGGAGGGCGGCGACCAGTACCGTGGCTGGTTCCAGTCCTCCATGCTGACCTCCATCGCCGTCAACGGCGTGGCTCCCTACAAGGAAATCATCACCCACGGCTGGACCGTAGACGGCAAGGGCCGGGTCATGCACAAGAGCCTGGGCAACGCCATCAGCCCCCAGGACACCATCAAACAGTACGGCGCGGACATCTTCCGCCTGTGGGTGTCCTCCGCCGACTACACCCAGGATATGCGCCTGTCCAAGGAGATTTTGAAGCAGCTGGCTGACGCCTATCTGAAACTCCGCAACACCTGCCGCTATATGCTGGGCAACCTGAACGGCTTCGACCCCAACAGCGATATGGTGGACGTGAAGGAGATGCTGGAGCTGGACCAGTGGGCCGTGGCCGCCCTGAACACCCTGGTGGGCAAGGTCCGCGATGCCTACGACAACTACGATTTCCACACCGTTTACCGGCTGGTGTATAACTTCTGCGTGGTGGAGATGTCCAACTTCTACCTGGACATCATCAAGGACCGGCTCTACTGTGAAGCGGAGGACTCCAAGGAGCGCCGCAGCGCCCAGTCCGCCATGTACCTGATTCTGAACGCGCTGGTGCGCATCCTGACCCCCATCCTGGCCTTCACCTCCGAGGAGGTCTGGCAGGCCATGCCTCACCGGGCCGAGGACGACACCGAGGCGGCGCTGTTCAACGACATGCCCACCGCCAACCCCGACTGGGCGCTGACTGAGGAGCAGGAGACCCGTTGGGCCAACCTGCTGGCCTTCAAAGCCGAGGTCAACCAGGCCCTGGAGCAGGCCCGCACCGCCAAGGTCTGCAAAAAGTCCACCGACGCCAAGCTGACTCTGGTGCTGGACGAGGAAGGCTGGGCCGCCTACGAGACCATCCAGGACATGAACCTGGCCGACCTGTTCATCGTCTCCGAGGTGGCTGTGGAAAAGGGCGACGAGCGCAACATCCGGGTGGAGGTCCATACCGCCCCCAAGTGCCCCCGCTGCTGGCTGCACAACGCCGCCATCACCGAGGAAGGCGGGCTTTGCCCCCGCTGCGCCAACGCCATCAAGGGGCTGGAGCTGTAATCCCATCTACTACCGTATGCGTAGGGGCGGCCCTTGGCCGCCCAAGAAAAGAACTTTAAACCTGCGGGCGGCCATGGGCCGCCCCTACAGGTGTGTGGTAATACTTCCAAGTGAGGCTGTTGGGGCAGGACCACTACGATAACAAATAATCAATAAAAAGAGGCTGTACCAACCATTTCCGGTTGATACAGCCTTTTTCTGCATTTATGAGGTTTGTTTCAATCACACGATGGGGAACTGGGGTTTGGGCGGCTCCTCCTCCTGGCGGGGCTGCTGCTGGGCCACTTGGACGTTGTCGGCGTTGATGACCGCCTTGCGCAGCTGGAAGCCGGGGATGCCAGACGCCTGCATCAGGCTCTGGACGGTGGACTGGATATAGGGGAACAGCTGGTCATAGCACTGGGCATGGACCTGCTTTTTGTCCTCATCGCTGTCGATGCCCTGGCAGGAGAAGGCCCCGATCAGGTCCACGGAGACGAACAGCTCTTCGCCGCCGTTTTTGTCCTTGATGCTCTGGTAGACCTTGGCAATGCAGCGCTTGCCATCCTTGGCGAAATTGACGTTGAAGGTGAAGCTGCTGTCCAGCTGGATCTGGCCCTGCTTGGTCAGCTTGTTGACAAAGTGGACCTCCTGGACCTTCTGAGATACGAGATGCGCGATAGCCATAAAAATATCCTCCCTGGACCGGCGGGCTGCGCCGGAATGATGTTTGATGAATGAGATGCGCGGCCTTTGTGCCGCATCGGTTTCAGTATACCACAATATTCAGAGATTGGAAACGGGAAATTTGAAAAAAGGCGGTATTATTCCTGCTTTGTTTCCCGCAGGCGGGGCATGGAAAAGAGGAATGTGTTGCCCTCATCAAGACTGCTCTCCGCCCACAGGCGGCCCCCGTGTTCCTGGGCGATTTGGGACGCGATGGAGAGGCCCAGACCGAACCCCTCCGAGGACCGGGCCTGGTCCGCCCGGTAGAACCGCTCAAAAATCCGCTCCAGCTGGTCGTGGGGGATGGGGTCCCCCTTGGTGTTCACCGTCAGCCGGACCCGCTTGGCTCCCTCCGGCTCCAGCCGCAGGGTGACGACGCTGGGGCTGTCCGCGTACTTCCGGGCGTTGTCCAACAGGATGTTCACCAGCCGCCGCAGCTTGCCGGGGTCGCCGGAAACTAACAGGTTCTCAGTGATGTGGTCGTCCAGTTCCTTTCCCGCCTCGTAGAGGATGGGTTCAAAGAGCAGTACCTCGTCGGTGACAAGGTCGCTGAGGGGGACCGTCTCCCTGACCTGCTCCTTACCGGACTGGTCGTTTTCCGCCCTGGCCAGGGTCAGCAGCTCTTCCACCAGATAGGTCATCTGGTCGGAAGAGGCCCGGATGTTGTCCAGCCAGCGCAGCTCCCGGTCGTTCAGGCTCTCGCCGCACTCCTGGAGCATGTCCACGTTGGAGGCGATAACAGCGAGGGGGGTTTTCAGCTCGTGGCTGGCGTCGGAGACGAACTGCCGCTGCTGCGCCCAGCTCCGCTCCACCGGGCGGACCGCCCACCGCGCCAGGAACACACTCAACACAAAAAAGGCAACCAGCGCCCCCAGGCTAATAAACAGCAGCGTGAAATACAGAGAACGGAGCGTGCTCCGTTCCTGGGAAATATCCGCGAAGGCGATGCGCCAGCCAGTCGTGGTGTCCACCCGCAGGTAACGCAGCCGGTAGCTCTCCAACAACCCCGTGTTGGACTGCTCCGCCAGGCACAGCGACACCACCGCCACCAGCTCCTCCTCGTCCACGGTGCCAAACTGGTTGTTCAGCAGGAACGTGGTCCCGTCCAGCCCCACCGCAACGGTGAAGTAGGGCAGGCTCACGTCCTTTTCCTCAAAGGAGAAGCCCCGCTCCTCGTTGGGGGCCAGGGGCCAGGAGAAGGAAAAATCCTCGCTGACCGCCTGGTTCAGCAGGTTGAGGCTGTCCTCCCGCAGACTGTCACGGGTGGCAACGACCATCACCGTGCAGATGCTCACCAAAATGGCGGAGACGATGAGCATATTGATGAGGACAAACTTCCAACGGAGTTTTTGGATCATGGGGCCTTCTTCACCTCCAGATGATAGCCGATCATCCGCAGGGTCTTGATGGTGACGGTGCTTTTCAGGTGATTGAGCTTTTTGCGCAGGAAGGAGATGTACACCTCCACATTGTTGTCCTCGGCGTTGGAGTCGTAGCCCCAGACGGTGAGCAGCAAGGTCTCCTTGGTGACCACCTGAGCGCCGTTGGCCATCAGCTTGCTCATGATTTCAAACTCCTTCCGGCTGAGACGGACGCTTTTCTCTCCGCAGAACAACTGGCAGGAGGACAGCTCCAGCCGCAGGTCGCCAAAGGTCAGGGCGTTGTCGGCGGCGTGGTTCTGCCGCCGGGTAATGACCCGGATGCAGGCCAGCAGCTCCCGGGACTGGAAGGGCTTGGTCAGGTAGTAATCCGCTCCGGCGTCCAGGCCGTTGACCTTGTCATCGGTCTCGGTGCGGGCGGTCAGCATGAGGACCGGGGTCTTGACCCCCTCGTCCCGCATGGCGCGGACCACCTCGAAGCCATTGCGCTTGGGCAGCATGACATCGAGAATAATCACGTCATAGATGCCGGAAAGGGCGTTGTCCAGGCCGCTCTCCCCGTCATAGGAGACATCGGCGGTGTAGTTGTGGGCCTCCATCAGGTCGGCCAGGGTCTGGGCCAGACGGCGCTCGTCCTCTACGATCAGTACCCGCATATGGAGCCTCCTTTTTGCTGTGGGATAGGCAGGAAACCGGGCGTCAGGGACGCCCTTCTTTTATTTTAAAGCAAACACGCCGGTTTTGCAACCCAAAGGGAACGGGCGCGGCTATTTGCGCCGGGATGGAATCTCCTTCCTGCAAAAAAGCGCGTTTTTCCGCTTTCAAGTCAATATCGACTTAGAACAGGTCAAAAAAACATCTGTTCTACCGGGGCAAAACCGGATATCATATGCACTGTAAGCAGAAACAACCAATCGGCCCCGGACAGACCGGGATGCGGGCAAAGCCGCCCGCGCCGCAACACGACCACTTCACCGTTTATTGGAAAGGGTGTTAAGGATGAGCAAGTTTATCAACTACCTGAAAGAAAACCAGACGGAAATCATGATGGCCACCATGGGGCTGGCCTCCGCCACCACCGGCAACAGCCTGCACCGGGCTTACGCCGACCTGCTGCGCACCCGGAACTGAGCGTTTTCCGTCCCATTCATTCAAAAATAATCGTTTCAAAAAGGAGTGTTTCACCATGAGCAAGTTCACCAACTACCTGAAAGAAAACCGCACCGAAATCGCGCTGGCCATGATGAGCGCCAACACTATGATGACCGGCTCTGCTCCCGACTGGAAGCTGATGGCCGAGATGCGGGAGCAGAAGTAATTCTCT
>JAJBVG010000004.1:12069-20681 GCA_020859945.1 Clostridiales bacterium
CTGAAAGAGAACCAGAACGACATCGCGCTGGCCATGATGAGCGCCAACGCCAGCATGGGCGGCGCCGTCTCCGACTGGGAGCAGATCGCCCAGCTCAAGGAGCGGAAGTAAGACCACCTTCATCGGAAAAAAGGGGGTGCTGTCTGTGAATAACCTTCACGACTTCCCTCAAAAGAGCGAGAACGAGGTGCTGTACGGCCTGAGCGCCGCCACAGCCGGAACCAACCCCTATTGGGGCTACAGCGCCCTGACAGAAACGCGGCGATAACGCCTGCCTGCGTATCTATAAATGCAAAATTGGCATAAACCGTTCCCTCTGGGGCCGCTCCGCGCAATGCGGAGCGGCTCTGCTTTTTTGTTTTCTGGTTGTCTCTTTGAACCAGCGTCCGGTTTCTCCATAATTGCACATTGCTAATTGCTAATTGCTAATTGGATTTCGCCGCCTCTTTCCTGGCGGCGGAGGGGGTACAGCCGTAAATCTCCTTAAAGGTGCGGTTGAACAGCTTTTGCGTGGTGAACCCATTGCGCTCCATGATCTCCGAAATGGGGAGGTCAGTGTACTCCAGGTCCTGAAAGGCGTTGACCGCCCGCACCTCGTTGACATACTGCAAAAAAGTTTGTCCCATATTCTTTTTGAAAAACCGGCAGAAAGCTTCCTTGCCCAGCCCCAGCAGGTCCGATACCTCCTGGAGACTGATGGGTTCCCGGAAATGTTCCTCCACATAGGTGATGACCGTGCGGATGCGCTCGGTAGTCATCACATCCACACCGGTTGGCACCTCCCGCTGTGGGTATCCAAAGCACTGGATGATGCGGGAGAAGATTTGCAGGACATACCCCTCCGTCTCCATAGGCAGGGTGACGTTGTCCCGGCTGTAGGCCCGCACCAGCTCCTGGAGCAGCATACAGATTTGGACATAGTCCTGGAAGGTTGCATCGTTCACATCGTCCGGGGTACAGCGGATGCTGTACAGCGACAATCCCGGCACAAACTTTTCCATGTAGGACTTGGAGATGTGGATACGCAGAAACATGGCGTTGCGCTCATGGTTATAGCTGCCGTGTACCTGACGGGAGTCGATGACGACCATGTGCTTGCTGCGCAGGGGATAGGTTTTGCCGTCGATGGTGATGTCACTCAGCCCGTTCAAATGGTAGAGGATCTCCAACTCGTCATGCCAATGGAGGGGGTGGTAGCCGCCGCCGGTGGTCTGGTAGGCGATGCGAAACCCGGAGCGCAGCGGCTCCTGAAAGGTCGCGTAAAGGGGAACGGACATAGGAACCTCCTTCCCGAAACGAAAACCGAAGGAACACAAGAGGCGAAGCGCCGCAGCGCTCCGCCTCGTTTTTTGTTTGTGTGTTGGATTACTTGGCGTATTCCACCGCAGTGACCTCCCGGATGAGATGCACCTTGATCTGGCCGGGATACTCCAGCTCGTCCTCGATCTTCTTGGCGATGTCCCGGGCCAAAATGGTCATCTGGTCCTCGCTGACATCCTCCGGCTTGATCATGACGCGGACCTCACGGCCGGCCTGGATCGCGTAAGCCTTGCTGACGCCCTTGAAGGAGGAAGTGATCTCCTCCAGCTTCTCCAGGCGCTTGACATAGCTCTCCACGTTCTCCCGACGGGCGCCGGGACGGGCAGCGGAGATGGCGTCCGCGGCCTGCACCAGACAGGCGACGATGGTCTGGGGTTCCACGTCGTTGTGGTGGGCGGCAATCGCATGGACGACATATTCGTTTTCCTTGTACCGACGGGCCAGGTCCACGCCGATCTGGACATGGCTGCCCTCTATCTCGTGGTCCACGCTCTTGCCGATGTCGTGGAGCAGGCCGGCGCGCTTGGCGGTGGCCACGTCAGCCCCCAGCTCAGCGGCCAGCAGCCCGGCCAGGTGGGAGACCTCGATGGAGTGGCTCAGCACATTCTGACCGTAGCTGGTGCGGTAGTGCATCCGGCCCAGCAACTTGACCAGCTCCGGGTGGAGACCATGGATGTTGGTCTCGAACACGGCCCGTTCGCCCTCGGCCTTGATGACGGACTCGACCTCCCGCTTGGCCTTCTCCACCATCTCCTCGATGCGGGCGGGGTGGATGCGCCCGTCGGCGATGAGCCGCTCCAGGGCGATGCGGGTGATCTCCCGGCGGACCGGGTCGAAGCAGGAAATGGTGATGGCCTCCGGCGTGTCGTCGATGATGAGTTCCGCGCCGGTCAGCGTCTCCAGGGTGCGGATGTTCCGTCCCTCACGGCCAATGATGCGGCCCTTCATCTCGTCGTTGGGCAGGGGCACCACCGACACGGCGACCTCGGCCACCTGGTCAGCGGCGCAGCGCTGGATGGCCAGAGAGATGGCCTCCCGTGCGTAGGTTTCGGCCTCGTCCTTGAACTTTGCCTTGACTTCCTTGATTTTGACAGCTTCCTCGTGGGTGACTTCGTCCTCCACCTGATGGATGAGGTACGCCTTGGCGTCCTCCGCCGTCAGGCCGGAGATGCGCTCCAGCGTCTCCTGCTGGCTGGCTTTGATCTGTTCGATCTCCTCCCGGGTGCGCTCTGCGGCAGCCAGGCGGTTCTGGAGCTTTTCGTCCTTGCGCTCGATGGCATCGGTTTTCCGGTCCAAGGTCTCTTCCTTGGACTGAAGGCGGCGCTCCTGCTTGGTCAGCTCGGCGCGGCGCTCCTTCACCTCCTGCTCGTAGGTGCTGCGCTCCTTGTGGATCTCTTCCCGGGCCTCTACCAACGCCTCCCGCTTTTTGCTCTCAGCGTCCTTGATGGCCTCATTTAAAATGCGCGTGGCTTCCTGCTCGGCGGAACCAATTTCTTTTTCCGCCTCGTTCTTGCGGTACTGATAGCCCACAAAGAAGAACGCCACAGCGCAGATAATTGCAACAATGATTGCGACAATTATCGTTTGCAGCATAAGTTTTGTACACCTCCTGTAATAGATTTTGAATCAGCTTGTGTTGTTTTGCTCAGTTGAAATGTGGGGTCGCCACAGGGGAAAGACGCGGCTGCGGTCCTCCGATGTGCGCAACAAAAAATCGCCCTGCACGGACAGTTCCACGCAAAGCGAAGCCATTGAACCCCAGACGGCTTCTGCCCAGAATCAGCGCCGCCTGTTTTTCAAAACAATCCACGTTTATTGTACCGCCACAGAACCTCTCTGTCAAGAAAATTCGCAAAGAAAACACCATCTGAACCCCTTCCTTCGATACATTTGTAAAAAAGAGTACACTGTCCGCTGCCGTAACCGGAGACGCATACTCTGCCTCGTTGGGACATAGGCTGTCCAGAGAGGTGGTACGAATGAAGAAGCATGTGACCGTTCCCCGCCGAGCGGTGGCGCTGGCGGCAGCCGCTTCCACCCTCTGGGTGGTCTGGCGCACCGCCGACCTGGACGCCGCAAAAACGGCTCTCTGTTCCAGCGGAGCCATTGTCACCGGTCTGCTGGAGTATCAGCTGGGACGGGCAGACGACACAGACGACCTGCTGGACGGCTGGGCGGAGCTGGTGGTAGACCAGTCCCCGGTGCTGTCCCAGGGCAAAGAGGCGGTCAGCGCGGCCCAGCAGCAGGAAACGGCGGACGAGCAGGAGGAATCCGACCAAGTCCCGGAGACCGACCCGGCAGATGAGGAAGGGGACATCTCCGCCGAGGAAACAGAAACGGCCTCCACGTCAGCGGAACCAGAGCAGGAATTGGAGGAAGAAGCAGAACCCAAGGCAGAACCGGAAACGGAGGGGATCACCCTGGATCTCTCACAAATCAAAACCAGCCAGCTCAAGGTGGACAACCACACCGAGGGGTTAAACCCCAGCGTGGCGGATGATTGGGCGGCGGAGCCGTCCCTCACCCTCCAGCCCGCCTCAGAGGGGCCGCAGATTTTAATTATGCACACCCACGCCACCGAAGCCTACACCATGGACGGGGACGACGTGTACGTTGAGAGCGACGAAAGCCGCACCACCGACGAAAATTACAACATGATCCGGGTAGGGGAGGAGATGAAGGCGGTTTTCGAGGAACTGGGGCTCTCCGTGGTTCACGACGCCACTACCTACGACTACCCCGGCTACAGCGGCTCTTATGGCCGCTCCCTGGAGGGGGTGCAGAACTACCTGGAGCAGTATCCCACCATTCAGGTGGTGCTGGACGTGCACCGGGACGCCCTCATCGGCAGCGACGGCACCGTCTACGCCAAAACCACCACCATCGACGGGGAGCAGGTGGCCCAGGTGATGCTGGTGGTGGGGACAGACGACGGCGGGCTGACCCACCCCAACTGGGAGGACAACTTCACCCTTGCGTTAAAACTCCAGGGGGCCATGTTAGCCCTGGACGGAACTTTGCCGCGAAACATCGACCTGCGCAGCCAGCGGTTCAACCAGCACCTGACCGCCGGTTCCCTGCTGGTGGAGGTGGGCACCAGCGGCAACACCCTCCAGGAGGCCCTGGCCGGGGCCAGGCTGTTTGCGCAGGCGGCGGGGGCAGTGTACAGCCAGTACGTTATTAGCTCCTAGCTCTTAGTCATTAGCTGTTAGCCAGGAGCTGCTGGCCACGATTCACTAACCGCTTATTCAGCACCGCCAAACTAAAAGCTAAGAGCTAATGGCTAACAGCTCATTTTGGAAACCCTTCCCCTGGCACGAACCCCCGCGCCACCAGCCGCTTCCAGGCCAGGTCCAGAATTTCCAGCAGCTCAT
Source organism: Clostridiales bacterium (assembly GCA_020859945.1). GTDB lineage: Bacteria > Bacillota > Clostridia > Oscillospirales > Oscillospiraceae > Onthomonas. The sequence goes on from JAJBVG010000004.1 coordinate 16,764, forward strand.
CCCGGTTTTCCGTGACCCAGGGATATTTTTGTTTGTATTTCAGGTCAAAAAAGACCATCACCTTTTCCGGGCTTTCAAAGGTGCTGCGGGAGATGATTTTCTTGAAGCCGTCGTAAATGTTCTGCCCGGCGGCCTCCCGCTCTTCTGCGAAACGGCAGGCGTCGTTGGAGAGATGGGCTTTGTAATCCGCGTCCTCTGCGGCGTAGTCCACCGGTGGACGGGTGTTGTCCCGGATAAAATCCGACAGACATTGGAACTCCGGCCCGATGGACTGGCGCTGCTGGGGTGTCAGTGTTTTCCAGATGGTATTCAGCGCCTGCCACTGTTTGGTCTGTTTGAGCTGTTCGCGGGTGAGCATAGGCGGATTCCTCTCTTTGCATTGCTGTCATTTATCGTAACTTTTATTGTAACAGGGCCTGTTCTCTGCCGCAAGAGAGAAAGGAAAATTTTTTCGTATGACTTTACAAACTGTAATGGTTTCGGTATAATAATACCACTTGTTAATTTGACTGTGCCTCTCAGAGAGAAAAATGGAGGAATTTCCGTGAGCACCGATTTTTCCCGCACCCTTGCACTGCTGCGCAAGGAGCGTAATATCAGCCAGCGTACCGCCGCCGCCGACCTGGGCATCAGTCAGGCGCTGCTCTCCCACTATGAGAAGGGCATCCGGGAACCGGGATTGGCCTTTGTGGTCCGGGCCTGCGATTACTACCAGGTCTCCGCCGACTATCTGCTGGGGCGCACCATGTCCAAGGACGGGACGGTTATCAGCGCCGAGGAACTTTACGATGTCAGCGAGCACAAGGACAACGCCCTGCGGGGCAGCGTCATGGCCCAGCTGAACAAAAAGCTGATGGTCAACACCCTGTCGCTGATTTATGGGATGCTGGGGCGGCTTGGCAACCGGGAGCTGATTCTGGACGTGTCCAATTACTTCTCCTGCGCGCTGTACACGGTGTTCCGCAACATCTACAGCGTGAACAAGCACAATCTGTCGGGCTTTTTCGCATTGGACGAGGCCGCATTCCGCAGCGGCGCGGTGGACGCCGCCATGATGTGGGATAAAACCAACCTGACCCTGGAGCTGGAAAAGCTGGCTGGGGACAAGACGGCGGCGGACAAGCTGGAACCGCTGGACCAGAAGTCCCTCCAGCGGGAGTACCCCGCCCTGTACCAGTCGCTGCTGCAAATTTTGCATAATACCAGCGGGCGGGTCAACCAACGGCTGACGGATTCCCAGGGGAAGAAGAAATAGGAGAATGAATAGATGAAACAGGAAAATATCCGTAACTTTTCCATTATCGCACATATTGACCACGGCAAATCCGTTTCCCCAAAAATCTGACGATTTTCGGGGACCCCTTTTTGATTTCACATCCTTGGCGGGAATGAATCCCGCCTGCGGGAACTGCCTGCGGCAGATTCACGGCCCTGCTGGGCCGCCCCGCCTGTGGCGGGGTATGCGTGGATTTGCCGTTTTTTAGAAGGAGAACGACAGAATGAAGCAGGAAAATATTCGCAATTTTTCTATTATCGCACATATTGACCACGGCAAATCCACGCTTTCCGATAGATTAATTGAGGAGTGTAACGCAGTGACCGCCCGGGAGATGGAGAGCCAAATTCTGGACTCCATGGAGCTGGAGCGGGAGCGGGGCATCACCATCAAGGCCCGCGCCGTTACTCTGCGCTACCAGGCGGACGACGGGGAGACCTACCAGCTCAACCTCATCGACACACCGGGCCACGTGGACTTCAACTATGAGGTCAGCCGCAGTCTGGCCGCCTGCGAAGGTGCGGTGCTGGTGGTGGACGCCAGCCAGGGCGTGGAGGCCCAGACCCTGGCCAACACCTATCTAGCAGTGGACCACGACTTGGAAGTGCTGCCGGTGCTGAACAAAATCGACCTGCCCTCCGCCGACCCCCTCCGGGTGAAGGAGGAAATTGAGAACATCATCGGCCTGCCCGCCATGGACGCGCCGGAAATTTCCGCCAAGGCGGGCATCAACATCCACGCCGTTCTGGAGGACATCGTGCAGGGCATCCCCGCACCGAAGGGCGACCCGGAGGCCCCTTTGAAGGCGCTGATTTTTGACTCCCAATACGACAGCTACCGGGGCGTCATCGTGCTGATGCGGGTGATGGAGGGCACCATCCGCACCGGTATGGAGGTCAAGCTGATGGCCTCCGGCGCCACCTACAAGGTGGTGGAATGCGGCCACATGGAGCCGATTGCTCTGGACCCCTGCGGGGTGCTGACTGCCGGAGAGGTGGGCTACTTCACCGCCTCCATCAAGAACGTGCGGGACACCCAGGTGGGCGACACCGTCACCGGGGCGGAGCGCCCTGCGGCGGAGCCGCTGCCCGGCTACAAGCCCGCTCAGCCCATGGTCTACTGCGGCATTTACACCGAGGACGGCAGCAAATACCCCGACCTGCGGGACGCGCTGGAGAAATTGCAGCTCAACGACGCCTCCCTGTCCTTCGAGCCGGAAAGCTCCGCCGCTCTGGGCTTCGGGTTCCGCTGCGGCTTTTTGGGAATGCTCCACATGGAAATCATTCAGGAGCGGCTGGAGCGGGAATTTGACCTGGATTTGGTGACCACCCTGCCCAGCGTCATCTATGAGGTGGTGAAAACCGACGGCACCACCGTCTATGTAGACAACCCCCACAACTACCCAGACCCGGCGCAAATCGCTGAGGCGCGGGAGCCATATGTCAACGTCAGCATCCTCACTCCGCAGGAATATGTGGGCAACATCATGCCCCTGTGCCAGGAGCGGCGGGGCCAGTTCGGAGATATGCAGTATCTGGACACCACACTGGTGGAGCTGCACTACAAAATGCCCCTGAACGAGATCATCTACGACTTTTTCGACACGCTGAAAGCCCACACTAAGGGCTATGCCTCCCTGGACTACGAGCTGGCGGAGTACCAACCCAGCAACCTGGTGAAGGTGGACCTGCTGCTCAACGGCGACCAGGTGGATGCCCTCTCCTTCATCGCCCACAAGGATAAAGCCTACCCCCGCGCCCGGAAAATCTGCGAGAAGCTCAAGGAGAACATCCCCCGCCAGCTCTTCGAAGTGCCGGTGCAGGCCGCCATTGGCGGCAAGATCATTGCCCGGGAAACGGTGAAGGCCATGCGGAAGGACGTGCTGGCAAAATGCTACGGTGGTGACATCACCCGGAAGAAGAAGCTGCTGGAGAAGCAAAAAGAGGGCAAAAAGAAGATGCGCACCCTTGGAACAGTTCAGATACCCACCGAGGCGTTTCTTGCGGTGCTCAAGCTGGACGAGTAAGTTTGGTTCTCTTTTGCCACAGGGTTGACAAGATCCCGGAAAGCAGGTATAATAAGAGGCAGAAAAAGGTACTGCCTATTGCGGCCAGTCCTCTTAAGTCATATTACTCTAAAAGAAGTAACCGCCTTATGTGCTCGGGGCGGTTATTTCTTGCTGTTTAACAGCATAACAATCAGGCCGCAGGCCTCAATGATGACAAGCAAAAGCTGATATACTTCTGATGCGCTCATTTTGTCAGCCCCCCTTCTGTGAAGTCAGGGGGCAAAGAAGCAGCCCCCTGCAGAGAGAGAACTGGTTTACTTTGGGCAGTACCCAATGTTTACTATAGCATGTTTTTCGACCTGACACAACGCAAAAATTTCTGTTTGTGTTGTATTTGAGTTTTCCAAAAGAAGCACCATCCACAGTTGACAAAACCCCGGAAAACGGGTATAATAGGAGACAGAAAAAGGTACTGCCCATTGCGGCCAGTCCTCTCTGATTTCTGAACTAGAAGTAACCGCCAGGTTTGCGGCCCAGGGCGGTTACTTCTTGCTGTTTAGCAGCATAACAATCAGGCCACAGGCCTCAATGATGACAAGCAAAAGCTGATATACTTCTGATGCGCTCATTTTGT
>JAJBVG010000004.1:20781-22817 GCA_020859945.1 Clostridiales bacterium
GCAAAGAAGCAGCCCCCTGCAGAGAGAGAACTGGTTTACTTTGGGCAGTACCCAACGTTTACTATAGCATGTTTTTCGACTGGATACAACACAAAATTTCTGGTTACGTCTCATTGTGAATCATTCTTCGTTGTATTGCCTTAAAAGCGGGAACCGCCTTTTCTACTCAAGGTAGTTCCTTCTTTTTTGTAAAAAAGTGCAGAAATGGAATTGACGCATCGGGTAAAAACAGATATAATATGTTTTGCTGAGCTGACACACCGCAAAGACGGGGAATGAGTACCCATCACACCGCCGGACAGAGAAGAGGGCCGCAGGCTGGAAGCCCTCCACGGGACTGGGGATGGGGAAAGACATCTCCTGAGCGGGCCTGGAGACAGGCGCGGTCCCCTTCCCGCAACAGAAGGTTTTAAGGGCTTGCCGTCTGGCGGCAGGCTGAATTTGGGTGGCACCACGAAGCAACGATTGCTCTCGTCCCAATGCTTTGGGATGAGCGTTTTTTTATTTTTGAGAGGATTGATTTTGATATGGCAAAACAAAAGCCCCGCACCCTGGCCGGGTTCATGGAACTGCTCCCCGCCCAGCAGCAGCAGATGGAGCGCATCATGGAGACCCTGCGCCGCACCTATTCCCTCTACGGCTTCACGCCGCTGGACACCCCCATCATCGAGGACGCCCAGGTACTGCTGGCAAAGGGCGGCGGCGAGACGGAAAAGCAAATCTACCGCTTTCAGAAAGGGGACAGCGACCTGGCCCTGCGCTTTGACCTGACCGTACCCCTGGCCAAGTACGTGGCCCTCCACTATGGGCAACTGAGCTTTCCCTTCCGCCGCTACCAGATCGGCAAGGTCTACCGGGGGGAGCGCCCCCAGAAGGGCCGCTACCGGGAGTTTTACCAGGCAGACATCGATATCATCGGCGACGGCAAGCTGGACATCGCCAACGAGGCGGAGATTCCCTCCATCATCTACCAGACCTTCTCCCAGCTGGGGCTGAAACGGTTCCAAATTCGGGTGAACAACCGGAAGATTTTGAACGGCTTCTACGAGATGCTGGGCCTGACCGACCAGAGCCAGGACGTGATGCGCACTGTGGACAAGCTGGACAAGATCGGCCCCGACGCCGTCCGGGACATCCTGGTGGACGACCTGGGCGTGGCGGCGGACAAGGCCGGTGAGGTGCTGGACTTCATCGCCATTAAAGGCGACACCAGCGCGGTTCTCGCAGCGCTGGAGGGCTACCGGGGCCGCAGCCAGGTGTTTGACCAGGGCCTGGACGAGCTAACCGCCGTGACAAAATACCTCTCCGCCTTCGGCGTGCCGGAGGAAGCCTTCGCCGTGGACCTGACCATCGCCCGCGGGCTGGACTACTACACTGGCACCGTCTATGAGACCACCCTTCTGGACCACCCGGAGGTGGGCAGCGTCTGCTCCGGCGGGCGGTATGACAACCTGGCCGGGTACTACACCGACAAGCCCCTTCCCGGCGTGGGGATTTCCATCGGCCTGACCCGGCTGTTCTACGTGCTGGACGACCAGAAAATGCTGAACCCCGCCTCGCCTACCGCCCCAGCGGAGGTGCTGGTGATACCCATGTCCGCCGGACAGCAGGGCTATGCCATTTCCGTCGCCACCCGGCTCCGGGGGCAGGGCATCCGCACCCAGCTCTACACCGAACAGAAGAAGTTCAAGGCCAAAATCAGTTACGCCGCCAAGCTGGGCATCCCCTACGCCATGTTCCTGGGCGAGGACGAGGAAAAGGCCGGTGTGATGTCGCTGAAAGACCTGGCCAAAGGCGAGCAGGTGACTGTCTCCTTTGACGAGGCCGTGGGCATCATCAAAGGGTATCTTGCGGAAATGGAGCAGATTCCCAGCGTGTTGGGGTGAGAAATTCTTCCTTATCATTGTAGGGGCGGCCCTTGGCCGCCCGCAGGTTTCGCTTTTCTCCCGTATTTTATGAATCTGAATGAAAAGGAGACTGTCTCATGTTACAATCTCAGCCCATTGGCCGCCCCGGGGAACCCCACCCCGGCGGCC
>JAJBVG010000079.1 GCA_020859945.1 Clostridiales bacterium
GCGAATAATCCCCTGTCCCTTCACTGTTTTTCATTCCTTTTTTACCTCCTGTCAGTGAGGCCCGTCTCTTTACGGGGCGGGTCTCCGGCAGGAGGGGAGTGGCGCTTTTTACGGGGCGGTTCGGCCTGTGACCGGCCCGTCCCCGTAAAGATGACCGCTCGTGTTCGCTTCCACTCCTGCGGAAAGGGGAAATTCCTATGAAATTCAAAATCAGGACCTACCTCTGGACCGGCATTATTATGGGCTTGGCCAGCATCATCTTGTTGATTATGCTGCCCAGCCAGGTGCGGGAACCCGCTTATGACTCCGGTGCGCCCAGCCCCCGCATCATCCCCGGCATCTGCCTGGTGATCATGCTGATTTTCTCCGTCGTGCTGCTGGTGCAGAGTCTGGTCTTTAAGAAAGAAAAAATCGTTGAGTTCGACTGGCAAAAAGAAAGACCCGCCATCATTCTCATTGCGATGCTGTGCGTCTATGTGGTGCTCATCATCCAAATCGGCTACGTCCCCGCCTCTATCATCACCTTTATCGCCATTGTATTCTTCTGCGGTGAGCGAAAATGGCCCGTTTATGTCTACATTGTCATCGCTTCCATTCTGATTTACCTGATGTTCAAGAACATCTTCAACATCCCGCTGCCTACGGGCGAACTGTTTGGAGGTTGATAAGTTATGTTTGCAGATATTGGAGCCGCTTTTGTCCAGACATTCACCCTGACCAACATCGCCATGATTTGTATCGGCCTGGCCATCGGCATGGTGGTGGGCTGTATCCCCGGCCTGAGCGTTACGTTGGGCATCGTGCTGATGCTGCCGCTGACCTACACCTTTGACGACGCGGCCACCGCCATCATCCTGCTGCTGGCCGTCTACGTCGGCGGTATGTACGGCGGGTCGATTTCGGCCATTACCCTGAACACCCCCGGCACCAACTCGGCCATTGCCACCACCTTCGACGGGTACCCCCTGGCGAAGAAGGGCAAGGTCAAGAAGGCGCTGGATACCTCCCTGTTCGCCTCCACCTTCGGCGGCCTGTTCTCCGCGATTTTGCTGTTGCTGTGCGCGCAGATCATCGCCAAACTGGTCTCCAACTTCACCTCGGTGGAATACTTCTCCATGGGCATCCTGGGCATCTCTCTGATTGCCGGCGTTTCCGGCGGCAGCTTGCCCAAGGCAATCATCTCCGGCATGATCGGCCTGTTGATGGGCTGCATCGGCCTGGACTCTGTCACGGGCGTTTCCCGCTTCTCCTTTGGCCTGAAAACGCTGAAATACGGCATTGATATTCTGCCCGCCATGATCGCCCTGATCGCTCTGACCCAGGTGGTCATGAAGCTCCGGGACTTCAAGCTGGCCGGCGGCAAGCTGGACGACGCCAACAAGATCGACAAAGAGGGCCTGACCGTAAAAGAGGCCAAGTCCATCCTGCCCACCTGTCTGCGTTCCTCCGGCATTGCTTCCGTACTGGGCGCTATGCCTGGCGTGGGCGGCGGCGTGGCCCAGTTCCTGTGCTACAACGAGGCGCGCCGTACCTCCAAGCACCCTGAGGAGTTCGGCAAGGGCTGTCTGGAAGGAATCGCCGCCGCTGAGTCCTCCAACAACGCTGTGGTTGGCTCCGCTATGATCCCTCTGCTGACCCTGGGTATCCCCGGTGACGGCGTTACCGCCCTGTTGCTGGGCGCTTTCGTCCTCCATGGCATCACCCCCGGCCCCACCCTGTTCACCAAGCAGGGCGTCATGGCCTACACCATCATTATCGGCCTGCTGGTGGCCAATATCTTCCTGGCTCCCTTCGGCCTGGCCCTGACCCGTGCCGTGGCGAAGATCGTCCAGGTGCGGTACACCTACCTGGCTCCCGCCATCATCATGTTCTGCTTCGCCGGTGCGTTCGCGGCCACCAACAACACCAAGGAACTGGTGCTGACCGCCGCTATCCTGGTGTTCAGCTACATCCTGACCTTGCTGGACATCGACAACACGCCACTGATGCTGGGCATGATCTTGGAGAGCATCATGGAGAAGAACTTCGTCACCGCCTCCATGAGCTATGACCGGGATTACACCATCTTCTTCCGCCGTCCCATCTCTCTGGTCATCCTGATCCTGACTGTGGTGCTGCTGGTCTCCATGATGCGTCTGAACAAGCGCATTGAAAAGGCCAACGCCGAGCAGGAGGCGGAAATGGCCGCCAACCACCAGAAGTTCGACGCGGAAGCCATCAACGAGACTGAGCACAACAAGTGGGGTCCCCGTCCTGCCAGAGGCGGCACGGACGACAGTGAGGAGGACACTGAACCAAAATCGGACAGTGACTCCTGACCCTGCTCCTACCCAATCCAATTCCGGCAACCCGTTCCTCGATGGGCGGGTTGCCTTTTTGAAAACGACAAACGTTGAAATCACAACTAAAGGAGGGCCCTCTTATGGGATTCCAAGTAGCTTATGTGCCGATTGGCGTCGGCACCTTTCACCTGGAGAGCGCGCAGATCCAGTTTGACCAGTCCGTTTCGCTGCTGCGGTCGCTGACCGATGCCGCCGTCTGCCCGGAGAAAATGCTGCTGACGCTGGACGACCTGACCGCCTATCTGGACGGCCTTTCTCCTGACCTGGTGGTGCTGCAAAACATCACCTTTGCCAACGCCGCCTATGCCAGCGAGGTGCTCAAGCGTTTCTCCTGCCCCATCCTGCTGTGGACCCTGCGGGAGCCGGTCATCGACGGAGGCCGCCTGCGCCTGAACTCCCTGACCGGGGCCTATTCCGCCGCCAACGCGATTCAGGCGTTCCGGGGGGACGGGCAGTTTGAGTACGTCTTTGGCGGTCCCGGCGAGGCGGAGGTCCAGTCGGAGCTGAACGCCGCCATCCGCGCCGCGAAGGTGAAAGCAGATTTGACCCACCTGAAAATGGCCTCTATCGGCCACACGCCCCAGGGCTTCGGCTTTGGCCGGGCGCTGGACGCGGAGATGATGAGCGTCTTTGGCGTCACGCTGGAGTCCATCGAGGCGCGGGAGCTGATCGACGTGGCCAAGGGCTACACCGCCGACGACTGCGCTGAGGAACTGGCCGAGGCGAAAGCCACCCTGACGGGTCTGAATAAGACCCCAGAGAAGAACGTGGTGGACTTCGCCCGGCTCTACAAGGCGTACAAGGCGTATGTAAAGGACAACGGCGTGGGGGCCATCTCCTCCCGGTGTTGGCCGGACTTCTTCACCTCCTTCGGCACCCCGGTCTGCACGGTGCTGTCGCTGCTCAACGCCAACGGCACCGCCGCCAGCTGCGAGTCCGACGCCTACGGCGCGCTGTCCATGTACATTGGGTCCCAGCTCTCCGGCAGGGCCACCTTCTTCGGCGACCCCGTCTCCATGGACGAGGAGGAGGGCACCGTCACCTTCTGGCATTGCGGCATGGCCGCCTGTTCTCTGGCCCGGAAGGACACCGGCGCGTCGGTGGGCGTCCACCCCAACCGGAAAATCGGCCCCACGATGGACTTTGGCTGCCAGGCGTGCGACCACGTCACCATCTTCCGGGTGGGACGCAAGCCCGACGGCACGTTCCGGTTCTTCCTGGCGGAAGGCGCGGCCCTGGACAAGCCCAAGCAGTTCTGTGGCACCTCCATTGTGGTCAAAACCGACGCCCCCGCCAAGGACGTGGTCTATGGCAGCGTAAAGGGCGGTTGGGAACCGCATTTCGTGGTCATCTACGACAGTGTTGCCAATGAGCTGGAAAAGCTGGGGCATATGCTCCAGGTAGAGGTCTGCAAGTTCTGATTGCAAGTCACGGTTTTCACACCACACGAAAATGACACGCAAACCCCTCTCGAACCCGGTCAGCGCCGGGCTTCGGGAGGGGTTGTCGCTGTTCCTGCGGCTGGGCGCCTGACAAGTCGGCGATATTTTTAATGATCCCCTTGGCGGATTCCGCAGCGGCGTGCTATACTGGTGTGGAGGTAAGGGGAAGAGACGTAAAAACGAACGCCGGGAGGCCAGAGCAGGTCTTGACGGAGAGGAGAATACCGCAGATGAATAAAACAGAAGCAACCTTTCTTGCGATTTTGAAGGACGCACTGCATCCGGCAGCCACAACGAATGGCGAACGCCCGGTTTCCGACCTTGCCGACGATGACTGGGCGGCGGTATTCGAGGTGGCTCGGGCACAGAATCTGTTTCCGCTGGTGTACGATGCAGCGATGGGGTACCCTGCCTTCGCGGAATTTGAACAAGCGCATCCCCGTTATTTTACGGCTGCCACCGCCTCTGTGACGACACAGATGCAGAAAACAGAGGCGTTTTTGTCCCTTTACCGGGCCTTCCTGAACGCCGGGTTAGCGCCGATCACCATAAAGGGGCTTATCTGCCGAACGCTCTATGGCCAACGGGCGGATTTTCGGCCTTCCGGCGATGAGGACATCCTGATCGAGAAGAAGGACTATGAAAAGGCAGTGGGTGTTCTGACAGCCTGCGAATATCAATGCGTCGAAGAGCCAGACAAAGCGCTGGATGTGGCGCAGGAGGCCACGTTTTGCAGGGAGAACCTCACCATAGAGCTGCACCTAAACCCCTTCGGCACGGAATCCGCCATACAGGAAACGATGAACGACTGGTTCAGGGATGTATTTCAAAGCGATGAGACGGTGACGGTCCACAATGTTCCGGTGAGGACCCTGCCCCCTACGGATCACTTTCTTTTTCTGACGTTCCATGCCTTCCGGCATTTCATTGCCAGCGGCTGTGGTATTCGGCTGATGCTGGATATCCTGCTTTTCGCGGAGAAGTACGGTGAGAGGATCGACTGGGCGTATGTGGACAAGGGGTTGGCTGATGTGGGCGCGAGCGGCTTTCTGGCGGACCTGGTAGCAATTGGGAACTTCTATCTTGGGTTTGACCTGCCGCCCTATGGGGACCCTGTGTGTCCAAAGGCGCTGCTGGACGACATGTGCCACAAAGGGACCTTCGGAAATTCCACGAATCAAGATAGGATGGTGGGGAGGATGCTCACTGGTACGATACAAAATAAGAAGGCCGATGATGGAGTACAAAATAATCGGCTGGCGGTTTATTTTCGGACCCTGTTTCCGACTTGGAAAACCTGGATATCGTTAAAACCGTACCTGAAAGACAAGCCGTGGATGGTTTTCCCTGAGTGGTTCTGGAGAGCGGGACGCCATTTGCGCGGCGAGACCGCCGTGGGGAACCTGAAAAGTCTGAACCAGGGCTATCAGGCGGCAGCTGAGAGGATGAAACTGTTAAAAAAGTATGGAGTGCTCTGACAGGCAGGGAGCGAAGCGCAGGGAGGCACGGAGTGCCGGAAGTGCCCCTTGAGGGTAGGAGCGCAGCGCAAAACGGAGCAGCTTTCAGGCGGCATCGGACAGAACCGGTGCCGCCTTGTTTACCCTTTAATGCCGCTGTTCTCCGCCAGCGCCGCATCCACCAGCGCTTCTCCCTTCCAGGTGATGTCGATGTGCCATTTGTCGTAGATGGTCACCCGCTCCACAAACGCCTGGGCCATCACGCAGGTGAGCTTTGCTTCGCCCTGAAACAGCGCTGCCTGTTCCATCAGGTCGTCCAGCTCCGGCTTTCTGCGGTTGCGAAGGGCTCTCAGCCGTGCTTCCCGCTGATGCACCCTGTCCAGCTCCACCCGGATGGAGTTTTGCTCCGCTGTCAGTTTGTGTTTTTGCACCAGATAGGTGTTCTTTTCGAGATTTCCCTCCCGGTAACGTTCGTAGAGGGAAATTTTTGTCTCCTGTCGCTTTATCAAATCGGCCCGGAGGCTTTCGGCATCTTCCATCAGAAGCCGTAGCCCTTCCCGGCGCTTCTGCTCCGCTGCTTCCGCGCTGCCGCAGGCGGCTTCCAGCGTCAGCATCCACTGCTTTAGCTGGGCGAACACTCTGGCGTTGAGTAGGTCCTCCGAAAAACACTCTGTGGGACAGCCCACGCGGTTGCCCGTCTGTATGGTGTGGGCGCAATAAAAGTAACACGCCTCATAGAGGGTTTCCCGGTAGGCCATGGCATAGCCGCAGGTCCCGCAGAACACCCTGGACCGCAGCGGGTAAGGGCGGTCCTCTGGCTTTTTTCTTTTTGTCTGCGTAAAAATCGCCTGGGCCTTTTCAAATTCCGCCTTGCTCACAATGGCGGGGTGATTGTTGGGGATGCGTCTGGTGTCTGCCACCATCACCGCCTTTTTTGCCCCAACTGCGGCCCGTCTGCTCCGCTGGGCCACGTAGATTCCCATGTAGACCTCGTTTTTCAGCACGCTGCTGACCTTTGCGCCCGTCCAGGCCGCGTACACGCTGGTTTCCAGCGAGGTGGACTTTCCCGTTATCCGGTGCGCCTGGTTATACGCGGCCTTGGTGGGAACGTTTTCCTGGTTCAGCCGTTTTGCGATTTCGCCCGGTCTCCTGCCCGCACAGGCCAGAGCGAAAATGTACCGTACAATCTCTGCTGCCTCCGGGTCAATGCGCACCTTTCCCCGGCGCTCCGGGTCCTTGCGGTAGCCAAAGGGAGCGTTGAAGAAAAACTCTCCGTTTTCCCGCTTCACGTCGAAGGTGGAAGTGATTTTCCGGGACAGGTCCTGGGAGTAGTAGGAGTTGACGATGTTCTTCGCGGCCACCTCTACCCTCAAGGGGTACTTCCGAAGCTGCGCTTCTCTACCCTCAAGGGGTACTTCTGCCCTCAAGGGGCACTTCCGGCACTCCGTGCCTCCCTGCGCTACGCTCCCTGCTTGCATCTGCCGGGCCTGGGCTGCTCTGCCGCTGTCGTAGCGGTCCAGCACGGAGATGAACCTTGTACCCAGGAAGGGAAACAACTTCTCCAGATAGTCCGCGCACTCCACATAGTTCCGCCCAAACCGGGAAAAATCCTTCACCAGAACGGTGGTGACTGTCCGCTTTTTAATGAGGGCCAGCATCCGCTGGAACGCCGGGCGTTGAAAGTCCATGCCGCTCCAGCCGTCGTCGATAAATTCCTCGATGTCCTCCGAGCGCAGGTCGGGAATCTCCGCGAAGTAGTCCTGCAACAGCCTGCGCTGGTTAGTCACGCTGTTGCTCTGCCGCTTGTGTTCGTCTAAATCGTCATCCAGCCGCGAGAGCCGGATGTAAAACGCCACCATAAGATCATGCTCCTTTCTCTCGTCGTTTTGCCCGCAGCTTCTCCACATAGTCCTCACACCGGAGGGTGAGGGAGAAACCATCGTCTGCGCGGTATTCCAGCCGCCCGACCATGGTCTCCGCCAGCTCACGGGTCAGCCCCTGCCGCAGCACTCGTTCCACCCGGTCCGGTCTGTCGCGCTGTAAAATCTCCACACGAGAGGTCTCGGTCAGCGGGGCGGTCCCTACCCGCTCAGCGTCGGGGACCGCTGCAAACAACGATTCCTTCAGCGCGGCCCAAGAACCGGAGCTTTCGCTGTGTTCCAGCGGTGTAAGCAGCTCCTGAACGGTTTGCAGCTGCGCATGGCAGTCCCAACGGCTTTCCTCATATTCTCTCTCAGAGACGGCCCCGTCCACATAGTCCTCGTAGCGGCTGCGGTGCTGTTGTTTCAGTGCGTTTTGTCGCTGTTGCAGGGTGATTTTTTTCTGGGTCTCCTCCAGGCGGGCATCCGGCTGTTGCTCCAGCCTCTCCAGGGCCAGCCCTGCCCGCAGCTGCCGCCGGATTTCGTCCAGCAGGTATTTGTAAACCACCTGCTCCGGTATGCTGGTCAGCTTCACCGCGCAGGGCGGTGCGTCCGGGTCGTCCCGGCGGAAGCGGCTGTAGCCGCTGCAACGGTAGCGAAACCCCCGCAGTACCCCGGTGTTGCCCGTCCGATCATAGAGCATGGCGCGCCCACAGTGTCCGCAGTAGAACAGCCCCTGTAGGACGTTGGGGAACTGCTCCGCCCGCGCCGCCCCTTTTTGCAGGGCCACCGCCTTCTTTTTTCCCGCCGCCTCCAGTTCAGCGGAGATGGAATCGAAGGTTTCCTTCTCCACCAGCGCCTCATGGGTGTCCGGGAGGACCCGGTATTCTCCCTGCCCGCAGGTGTTGTAGACAGTCGCCCCCGTATACGTGCGGTTTTTGAGGATGTGCAGGACGCTGGCATAATCCCACCGCCCGCCGCCGGTTTTGTGGGCGGGGGTGGGTGCGCCCATCTGGTTGAGCCGGTGGGCAATTGCGGTACACCCGCCCCCTTCGGCCCGGAGGTGAAAAATCAGCCGCACATAATCCGCCGTCGCCGGGTCGGGGAGCAGGTGGTAGCCGCACGCCGGGTCGCACCGGTAGCCGTAGGGAACCCGGCCAAAGGCTCGTTCCCCGCAGCGTTCCCTGGCCCGAAGCGTCGAGAGCACCTTCCGCTGGGTGTCTCTGGCGTACATCTCGTTGAGGATGTTTTTCAGCGGCACCATCACGCCGTCGGTTTGGGCCGCATCCATGCTGTCAAAGCCGTCGTTGACGGAGAGAAACCGCACATCCAGCTGGGGGAAGATTTTCTCCAGATAGTAACCCGCCTCGATGTGATTCCTGCCGAACCGGGACAAATCTTTGACCACAATGCAGTTGATTTTCCCGTTTTTCACGTCCTCCATCATCCGCTGGAACTGGGGGCGTTCAAAACTCATGCCACTTCTCCCGTTGTCTACATATCGGTCGATGAGCGTCAGGTCGGGGTGTTTTTCCACGTACTCCTCCAGATAGCGGATTTGGTTTTGCAGGGACCGGGCGTCCTCCGCGCCGTTGTTCTCGTCGGAGAGCCGGGCGTAAAGGGCCGTATTCCACGCTGTCGTCGCCTTCCGTTTCAGGTAGCGCCGGGTGGAGCGGGCTATCTGGTTCCGTCTGCCCATGACTTCGCCGCCGTTTCGCTGTCCTTTGCCCGCCGCACCGTGCTGCGGTATTCGTGGGTACGGGCTTTGCAGTAGTCGTCCGCTGTCATTTCATCCGCCGCCGTGTCAAACCCGGCCTCTACATCCACAAAGCGGACGCCGCAGGGCAGAAAAAATTCCTGTACCATGTGTTTCAGACCGGAGAATGAAGGCGCGACAGTCCGCGCAGCATAGAGGACCACTGCCTCCACCGCTGAGGTCTCGACGTCCACCAGCAGCCGCTTCCAGGCGTCGTTTCCCACCGCTGACAGAGGCGTTCTCCGCGCCGCGCCCGTTCTGGCTGTGCGTCCTGTGACCGCGACCTGTTCGTCCCGGTAGATGCGGGTCAGCCGCAGGCCGCCGGTGTGGACAATGTAATCCCGACAGGCGGCCAGGGCCTGTTCCAGGTCCACGGCCTCGCCGTAGGCGGCGGGGGCCAGGTACACCGCTGTCCGCTTAGACCGCTTTCCTGCCATCCCGGTTCGCCCTCCTCTCGTATCCGTAGGCGTCCAAAGTTGCCTCGATAGCGTTGGCACCCCGAAAATAAATCTCCATTCTGCCGCCTTCATAGATCAGCACCCGCTCCACCAGCCGGGCCAGCACTGGCCGCGTCAGGCTTGGAAGATTCCGGCAGGGCTTGAAGTCCGCTATCCAACTGGCCTCCCGACAGGCGCTGATCAGCTGCCAACGTTCCTCCGCCACAGCCCGCAGCGATTCCTTTGCGCGTTTGATCCTGTCGCTGTAAAGCTGTGCGTAGTCTCTGTACTCCTCTTTGCTTAGCAGACCGGAGGTGTAATCCTGATAAAGCCCGCCTTTGAGTGTGGAATAACGCTCCAGCTCGTCCTGAAGCTGTACCAGCTGCCCATCGAATTTTTGGACCAGCGTTCCCTGCTCCGGCAGCGGGCCAACCTTCGCCGCCAGCGCCTCCACCTGTGCGGCAGTTTCCGCCATCTCCCGAATGGCCGCCAAAATCGCCGCGCAAGCCTTTTGCTCGCTGATGCGTTTGGTTTTTCTGCCCCCGTCCCGGCAGTCCTTACAGGTGTAATAGCTGTACTTTTTGCCCTTGTAGTAGGACGACTGCATGGTCATTTGCCTGCCGCAGGCCCCGCAGAATAAAAAGCCGGAGAGCAAATGCACACGATTTTTGCCTCCGGCTGTTCTGGTTTCCCGTTTCATGACCTCCTGCACCATTGTGAACAGCGTTGTGTCCACAATGGCCTCGTGGGTGTTTTCCACCCTGGTCCACTCCTCCTTTGGCAGGAGCGTCAGCTCTTTGGAGCGATAACTGCGCTTTTTCCACTTGCCCTGCACCATCGTCCCCGTGTAACACTCGTTATGCAGGACGCTGTACACACTCCCGCTGGACCACGTGGCCCTGTCGTGCCGCTTGAAGTTGCCTGGCACGTGGTTTCCATGCGCAGTCTGGTACTCGTAAGGAGAGAGGACCCCTTGCCTGTTCAGCCGGTCTGCGATGCCCCGGTTGCTGTACCCCTCCAGCTTCCACTGAAAGATCTGCTGCACGTTTGCGGCAGCGTCGCCGTCCACAACCAGCTGTCTGCGGTTATGGGGGCTCTTTTGATAGCCGTAGGGCGCAAAGGCGGAAACACATTCCCCTCGCTTGCGCAGGGCGGCCAGCTGGGTGGCGACCTTTAGGGAGATATCCTGGCAATAGAGGTCGTTGATAAGGTTCTTCATGGGCACCAGCAGCGCATCCCCCTCCCGCCAGTCGTTCAGGGAGTCGTAGCCGTCGTTGACGGCCAACAACCGAACCCCCATCATTGGGAACAGCATCTGAAGGTAGCGGCCCACCTCAATGTAATTCCTGCCGAACCGGGACAGGTCTTTTACAATAATGCAGTTGACCGCGCCCCGCTCCAGCGCCTGGTAGAGCCGTTTCCAGCCTGGCCGGTCGAAGTTGGAGCCGCTCCAGCCGTCGTCCACGTATTCCCCTGTCAGGCGGAACTCGCTTTTTCCTTTCAGATAGTCTTGGAGGAGCTTTCGCTGGTTGGCGATGGAATCGCTCTCGCCTCTGTCGCCGTCCTCGCGGGAGAGGCGCAGATAGAGGGCCGTCCGGTAGATCCTTTGCCCGTCGACCTGTTTCAGGTTTCGTTCTGCTTTCATTTGTTTGCCTTCTTTCCATAGACTTGCGTTTCCCGCAGTCTGCCTGGTTTGAACCGCTCTGCGGGCGCCTGTAAAGGATATGGTATCGTCTGCATTTCCGAAAAGCAACGGATTTGTACGCAATTCCCCAGTAAAAGACAAAAGACCCGGCTGACCGCTTTTCGGCAGTGTGGAAGAAGCACACCTGGAAAGCGACCAGCCGGGTCGATACAATATTCTGTTTTTGAGTGCCGGTTTGGGGGACCTGTCACACCGAAAAATGATTGTTTGAACGACTTCTTTCGTAGCTGTGGCCATAGCCGTAGCCATAGCCATAATGCCGGTAGTGACCGCCGCCCTCCTCGGCGTTGGTGTAGATGTAGCCCAGCACGTTTGCGTCCGCCAGCGCCAGACGTTCCAGCATATCGGAAATGGCTTTGTACCGGGAACCCCGGTGTTTGATGGCGAGGAGGAAGCCGTCCACATGTTTTGCGAGGATGGCGGCGTCGGCGACGGTGGTGACGGGGGGGAGGTCGAGAAAGATATAGTCGAAGCGCTCCCGGGCCTGGGTGAGAAGTTCCCCCATTCTGGCGGAGGACAAGAGGGCTGTTGCATCCGGCGGCAGGGTGCCGGAGGGGAGCACGCAGATACCAACGTCCGTCAACTGCCGGATGGGGCAGCTGCGGCCCACCAGCAGATCGCTGAGGCCGGGGGTCCCTTTGATCCCCAGCTTCTCGGCGATGGTTGGCAGCCGCAGGTCGCAGTCGATGAGCAGCACCTTCTTTTCAATTTGCCCGAAAGCGATGGCCAGGTTGAGGATGGCCGTGCTCTTGCCCTCTCCGCTGGCCGAGCTGGTGATGGCAATGACCTTGGCGCCGTCGCTGGGCAGAGAAAAAATCACGTTTGTTCGCAGCGCTTTATATGCCTCGTCAACGGCAAAGGGCGTACCTTCTCCCAGAATGTAATCAAAGGCGCTGCGCCGACCATTTTCAGTTCGCTTTCCGGGTTTGCCCTCAAGGGGTACTTCCGCTGCGCTCCTTGCCTCTTGCAGCAGCTCCATATCCAGCGTAATACTCATATTTACCCGCCTCCGCTTTCGTTATGTCGGGGATCGCTCCCAAATTGACCAGGTTAAAGTGGTTTTCTACATCTTCCCGGCTCTTCACCTTGTCGTCCAGCAGTTCCCACACAACGATGAGACCACAGGTCAGGACCGCGCCGGCCACCATACAAAGGAACACATTTTTGAGATAATTGGGCCGGTAGAAACCCGTTGGCAGCTCAGGAAGGTCGATCACCTGAACGGAGCTGCCCTCCACGACCCTGGCGATTTCCTCCGCGGCAATGTCCACCAGCGCCACGCCGCAGTCGTAGGCGTCCTTTGGGGCTGTTGTGACGACGTAGACTTGAATCACGCCGCTTTCGGTTTTCACGCTGGTAGAGATAGAGATGTTCTCTGCTTTAAGACCGACCGCTTCCGCAACCAGATTTTTGGTGTTGTTGCTGTTGATAACATCGGCTCCCGTTTCCGCCAGGTACTGGGAGGCGGTGACGTCGCTGGAGGTGATGGTGTTGATGTTGGAAAGGGTGGAGTTGTTGATGTAGATGCTGAAACTGGTTTGATAGGTCGGCGTGACAGCGAGCTTCGTGACCATGTACCCTGCACAGCCGAAAAAGAGTGTGACGGCAATGATCAGCCATGCGTGTTTCAACAGCGCCCGGAACAGCGCGAGAATGTCAATTTCAATCGTATCTGTGTCCAGCATTTGCGGTTCTGTCTGATAAGAGTTCGCGTTCATGCGTGTCCCTCCTTACCCTCAAGGGGTACTTCCGGCACTCCGTGCCTCCCTGTGTGTGTTCCCAGTGTGTGGCGCGACAGGATGTTCAGTCCGCTGCCCGACTATAAATCTCGTCGATGTTTTCGTCCAGTCGGGTGAGCTGCGTCTGAATCTCTGCGGCCTGCTCCTGGTAATTCGCCTGCGCCTCGGCTTGGGCGGTGTTGGACGTGGAAAGCTCGTCCACCGTCTCCGCCACGGTGGAAAAGGAGCAGTCCTCCTGCTGCGTGTAGACTTGCAGCGTTTCAAACAGAGAGACCACATAGTCTTCTGTCAGCGTCCCGCTGTCGATGCTTGCCATATCAAACACGATCAGCATAAACGCCCTGCTCTGATAGAGCGCGGCGAGCCTGCTCTCCACCGTTGTACCGGATGCACTGAGAAAAGAATAGTCAAAGTACACCGTCCCATCGTCCGTCTGCCCGGCGGTGGGGGAGTCGCTGTAACTGGTGTAGCCCAGAAACCCGTCCTCCAGGAGCAGTTGAACATTGGCGTCGTTGTTGTCCTCATCCCGCAGGAAGAAAACGCCTGTTTGCTCTTTGCCGATGGAATCCAGACAGGAGAGGACGGTCAGCACATCGTCGTTGGTCTCCTCCGAAAAAGGAGAAGCGTAAAGCATAACCTCCCATTGGTCCTCCGCTGCGTCGAGAAGCTGTTCCAGATCCGTTTCTGCCATTGCGCAGTCGAGGACCAGCACAGGGGAGAAATCGTAGGTCTCCGCTTTTTCCTGGATGTAAGACAGGTCTGATACATCCGAAACGAGAAACCCAACCATAAACCTTGCCTCGTCGCTGAAACAGGCAGCGCTGCTCTCCAGCTCGTCCAGCTCAGACAAAAGGGCCTGCCGCTGGGTCACATAGGAGCTTGCCTCCTCTTTCAATGCCCTGCTTGCGGCGGAAAACGCCGCCTCCTGGCGGTATTCCGTATAGAGCATCCAGCCAAGGGCACAGGCAAACACAGCGCTCAGAAGGATGCAGAGGATGGTCTGGAATTTGATTTTTCTGCTGTACATTTCCCGCCCCCGTCTGTTGGTGCGCATGGGTGACTTTCGTTGCTGCGCACCGTGATATTCGCGTGTTCAAAGACCAGCTGCTTGCTGCAAATCTCCATGACAGCGGGCCGATGGGTCACAATTAACACCGTCTGACCGCCCAGCGCTTTCAGGTTGCGCAGCAATCTGCGCTCCGTGTCCTCGTCCAGGGCGGAGGTGGCCTCGTCCAGCAGCAGCACCGGCGCGTTGCGGTACACCGCCCGGGCAATGGCGAGCCGCTGCACCTGCCCCTCGGACAGGCCCGCGCCCTTTTCCCCCAGGACGGTGGCGTAGCCGTCGGGCAGCTGGCAGATGAACTCGTCCGCGCAGGCGATTTTGCAGGCCCATTCCACCCGGTCCCGCTGCGTCTGGGTGTATGGGGCGGCATGCAGGAAGTCCACCGCCTCGTAAATGCTCCCGGAGAGCAGCATATTGCCCTGGGGGACGTAGGAAAACCACCGGCGGGTGGCGGGGCTGAGGGAAATCTCTCCAGTTTCACACACCGCGTACAGCCGACCGGATACCGGCGCATAAATGCCCAACAGGAGCTTCAGCAGCGTGCTTTTGCCGATGCCAGAGAGACCGGTCAGGGCGACGATCTCGCCTTTCTCGATGGAAAAGGAGGCGCTCTGGATGACCTCCTCCTCGCCGTCGTCGTAAATAAACGTCAAATCCTCTGCGCAGAGGATTGTGAACGGGGGCAGCGCTCTGGCTGGAGCCGCTTCCTTGGGCAGCTGCTCCAGCTCCATCAGCCGCTCCGTCGAGGCCAGCATCGCATAATAGTGAGGGACAAAGCCGGAAAGGTTAGCGAAGGGGCTTCTGATTTGGCTGATGAGCTCCAGCACAGCGGTCAGCGTCCCGTAGGACAGAGTGCCGTTCAAAATGCCAAATCCACACCACACCAGGCCAAAGAGGTAGCTGCCCTGCATCACCGCGCCAAACCCCACGTTGCAGACGTTAGAAAAGGTCCTTCGTTTCATGCGGGCTTTTTTGTGGGCGGCGGTCTTTCCCGCCGTCCTGCCCGCCGCCATGTCCTCCGCCTCGAAGCTCTTGAGGATGAGGACGCTCTCAATGGATTCCTGGAGCCAGGAACGCAGCTTGCCATCGGTCTCCTGCACCTCTTTGTGCAGGCCCTTCATCCTGCGCCGGAACAGGAACGTCACAGCCAGCATGACCAGCCCGCCCACCAGGAACAGGCTGCCAAAGCGCCAGTCCAAAATCAGCAGGACCACCAGGGCGCAGACCAGCTGGACCGCCATCGAGCAGACGCCGGGAATCAGGTCCGTGGCGTAGTCGGCCACGATCTTCACGTCGTTGGTCATGCGGTTTTGCAGCTCGCCGGTGTGGAAGGCTTTCAGGCTGCCGTAGCTGCTGCGCAGCAACCCCTCGTAGGTGTGTTCTTTCAGCCGATTCTCAATGGAGGCCCGGATGTTTTCGTCCAGTTGGCGGGCCGCCGCCTGGAGGACAAGCAGCGCCAGGATGATCCCCAAAAAAACGCCGCTCCAGCGCAGAAACAGGCCCCGTTCCAGCGCAACGGCGCTGTCAATGGCGCTGCGCATGACCAGGGCCAGCACAACGGACAGAAAGGCGCTGATTCCCGTACAAGCCGTCAACAGCGCGATCCCGGCCAAATCGCCCCGGGCCATCCTGACCACCCAGGCCAGGGAGGTGTCGCCCAACAGCCGTTTGCCGAGGCTCCGCAACCCCATTTTTGCCTGATGTTTCAGCAGGCGCAGCGGATAAATCAGGTTCCAGAACCAGACATACAGCCGATAGAGGAAATCGGTGACGTGGATCTCCCGGTTTCCCCGCCAGACCGTCTCCATAACGCCCCTGACGGCGGACAGCGGTACCCGTTCCAGGGCAAAGGTATTGTCCCCCCGGATGAGGCAGACGTCACCGTCGAACCCCATGACCCGGTGCAGCACCTGGGTCCCGTCTGGACGGACATACAGCACCACATCGTTTTTCTTCGGCCTTCCGTCCAGTCGGCGGATGAGGACATGGGAGGAGCAGGCGTACAGCAGCGGCTGCATACTGACCCCTTTGATGGGGATGACCAGAAAGCCCTCAGATTCCAGCTCGTCCAGCCTGGAGGCTTGCCGGGCATTGCTTTTCTCCATGTCACGCACCTTGGCTTCGGTTAATGCCGCGATAAGCTGTGATCGCGGCGTCTTTCGACAAATTGCACCGCAAACGGTACACTGGGACCTGCCGAATGAGGCAGTCCAGCAGGTCGAGTTGTAGAATGACCTGTTTCGGCGTCTCCGGCATCAGCACCTGGCGGAAGATTTTATCCAGTACCGTGTCGATGTCGGTGGGGGAGACCTCGTTCACCGCCCCGCGTTCCAGCAGACAAACCGCCCGCAGGGGGACCATATCCCCGTTACCCAGGCGTTCTTTGCCCCGCCAGGGGGAGCCACAGACGAAAAACCTGCCGTCCATCTGCCGCAGGATGGGTTTGTCGCCGTTCACCATCACCGCCCTTGGGCCAAACTCTGCCATCCAGAACCCCGCGTGGGTACTCTTTCCGGTGCCGCCGGGCGCGGTGAACACGTACCCTGCCCCGTCAACCGCGACTGCGGCGGCGTGGAGCAAAAATCCGCCATAGTCCAGCATCCCCAGACAGACCTTGCGGTAAAGACAGTTGCCCTCGCAGGCACCCAGGGGAAACCGGCGGTTGAGCCGCTCCCATTCCGCCTGCACCTCGTCCTCTCCGGCCGAAACCGTATAGCAGGGCGCTGCCCCAGTTTCGTGGCCGGCGCAGTTCCAGGAATCGAGGGGGGACCGATGCTCCACCCCCACTGGCACTCCGGCGATGGACAAAACGGTATGGCTCATTGCTCGACTGCTCCCAGCGACAGAAGCTGCTCCACCGTACTTCGGTAGGCGTCTCTGGCGTGTTCCGGCGTCACATCGTACTGGGCTGTCAGACTGGCGATGGTTTCCTCCTCCGTGCAGCCCGCCTCGATAGATTTCCAAATCAGCTTTGCAGTGTCGTTCAGCTTGATAAAGCCGCTGAACCGTTGGCACTCGCGGCCAACCGGGACGGCGACGCAGCGTCCGCCCACGTCCCGCAGGATATAGTTTTTTGTCATCTTCATGCTGTCAGCGTCCTTTCCAATTTCAACTTCGGTTTTGCCCTGTAAGCAATCAGCCCCGCGGCCACAGCAATTCGCAGCCACAGGGCAATCGGCGTCTCATCAGTTTTCCGGGTCACTTCTCCGCAGGAGGCGAACCATACCTAGTATCCGTCGGCGGTTCCTCCGCGGAGAGGCCACAGGCGTTCAAGGCGAGGGCAACGCCCTCCTGAGTGGGAGGGAGCAGGCCGAAGCAAGTCACATGGATCCGGTAAGAGTACACGCCGTTGTCCGGGTCAGAGAACCAGAGCATCCGGGCAAGCGGGTTGTTCTCCCGAATTTTGGCGGCAGTTTCCCGTCCGCGTTTGCCGCGCGTCGCGACGACCATGACCAGATAGGGGTTCCGCTTGACAAAGGAAAGGTATCGGGGCAGTGCGTCCCATCCAATATAAGGTTGGATAAGGGCCCACTTGCCCCGACTGCGGGCCGCATCGCGGAGAAGGGGAATCAGCGCTCTGATATCCTCCTCGCAATCTGCGTAAATCACAAACCGAACCATCTTCCCCCTCCGTTCCTGGTTCATGGGGCTTGGGGCAGTGCGCCGCATTCTCCAGGCACCCCACGGTGCATTTAATGTACCATTTTGGAGGAGTTTTTTCAAGGGATTTTGCCTGAACGGTCAAAATCCTGCGTAAACGGTAAGCGGTTCCAAAATTTAAAGCGTTTTATGTAATATTTTTGTGCAGTTTGCCATAGTCGAACAGCCGTATTTGCTGACAGACCGCGTCGATATTGGCCCACCTATCGCGGGACCTCAATGGGGCAGCGCCAGCGACACCGAGGCATAGAACACCTCGTCCTCCCAGGTGAAAAAGACCGCGCCGTTGTGATTGGAGGCGATGGTACGCACCGAAGCTGTCCCCAGTCCGAATCCGTCATGCCGGGAAGAGCAGAGCTTTCCATCCTTCCAGGTCGGTTCCCGCAGGCAGGTGTTGTCGATGGCCAGCAGCAGCGTGTCCCCCTGGGTTTTGGCCAGAACGCGGATAAAGGGCGCAGTGCCGACCGCGTCCCGGCAGGAGAGTAGGGCGTTTTCCAGCAGGTTGCCCAGCATGGAGCAGAACTCTGGTTCGCTGATGGGCAGCGTCTCCGGCAGGTCCAGCCCCGCAGAAAAGTCGATGCCGGACTGGAGCGCCTCTTCATGATAGTAGCAGACGATTGTGTTGACGGCGTAGTTTTTGCAGAAAAAGACGGTCCTTTCCGGCGGCAGAGCGTCCTGATAGCGTTCCACATATTCCCGGAGGGCGTCCTGATCCCCGGTGCTCAGGTACTGGTTGATGAGACGCAGGTGCTGGGACAGGTCGTGCCGCGCCTGCCGGGTCTCGTCCATGTAGCGGGCAATTTGGCTGTACTGGGTGCGCTGGAGAGCCAGCAGGTTTTCCTGCTGGGTGGCCTTTTCCTCCAGCGCGGCCTCGTGGCGGATGCTGTCCAGTGCCCGGAGCAGGACACCGTACACGGCGACTATGTCCAGAAAAAGCAGCACGTAGGCCAGGAAAAACCGGAACTGATGCACGTTTTGCGGGGTATGATTTCCGTTGTAGAGCTGGACGATCAACGTGGTCAGAGTCGGTAAAATCCAAATCACATGCCAGAAAGAGGGCGCCTCCGTCGAAAACACCTTGTCCTTGGTGCGCTTCAGGAACAGCGTGACGAACGGGAGCGTCACGCCCAGGATAATCACCTGGAACAACGTGCTTCGCAGCGTGTCGAAGGTCATATTGGGGTCGTAAAAGAGCATACACTCCAGATACCGCGCCGTCCCCCACACCAGGGAGATGTAGTCAAAGACAAAGACGTAAAGGAAAATCACCTTCCAGCGGTCCGCCTGGACGCAGATGAGAAAAATCACAAAACAGGCCGGGGCAAAGATGCCCTCTATAAGGGTCACTCCGTTGCCGCCCCGCGCCGACAGCGCCGCATAAAGAAACGACTGGAGCAGTTGGGCGGTGCCGACCACCAGGACGACGGTCCGGGTGGAGAAGCGGAGCTGTTTCCGAAACGGATAATAGGCCAGCAGCCGATAGGGGAGCGTGCCTGCCGTTGCGTAGAGGAACGCGATCCAAAACCGTTCCATTCTCAAACCCCCTTTGTGCGCAGCTGCACAAACTGAAACCGCTGGTATGCCTCGATGGTTTCCTTCGTTTTTCGCCTGCTGCAAAAAAGACGGCGTCCGTCCTTCAAACAGATGTCCCCTTTGGAGCTGATGGAGACGACAAAGGAGAAGTTGACAGACATCCCGCGGGCATACTCATAAAAGCGCCCGGTCTTTGGCAGCAGATCCATCAGTTCTCCGTGCTTCTGCGCTGTGAACACGTCTCCGGCTGCGGTGTGGAGCACACAGCCCCGTGGGACGGCCTCGATGTCGATCAGATCCTCCAGTAAAACGCTTCGGGTGGGCAGCGCCCTTCCGTCTGTGTCTTTCCCCTTGACGTCCAGGTATTCCGGGGAGGCCGCCGCCTCCCGCAGCCGTCCCATGCACCAGGGAATGGCCTCCGGCTGGATGGGTTTGACCAGGAAGTCCAGGGCGTGGATGCCGTAGCTGTCCAGGGCAAAGCCCTTTTCCGTGGTGGTAAAAACAATGGGCAGGTATTCGTCCTTTTCCCGTACCTTCCAGGCAGCGTCAATGCCGGTCATGCCCTTGCCCAGCATGATGTCCAGAAAGATGGCGCTGCAAAATCCCCGGCGGAAGTCTGCCAGAAAATCCTCCGCGCTGGAGTAAACAGAAAATTCCACAGGCTCGTCGTGGGCGGCGCAGTCGCTTTTGATGAGATCCATCAGATGCTTCCTGTCTGCCTCTATATCCTCTACGATGACGAAATGCATAAAACCACCTCATATGTTGCGAAGGTCCCACAGTGGTTGGCTGTTTGCGCGCGTTTTTTTCAAAATAGATGGGCGGTAGACAGCCCTGAAAGATTTCTGCGTCCTGCCGCAGAGAAAGTGGACTTCCACCTATAAGCGAAAATAGTTTAGCACAGAAGGCGTATTACAAACAAGAGTAAATATAAACAGAATTATAACGTTTTAAAGGGGGGAACGCCGCACAATGAAAACGCCAAATCCAGGTGTCGGCGACGGACAAAGCGCTCAAACCCCCTGTGACGCCGTCCCGGTCAGGTTCCGGAAAACCGCGCCTCAGGGGGCAAGGGAAATATTTCAACGGAAAACGGCGCCGTCCTCGCCGTAAACCTCGTTTCGGTGGCAGCGCACGAAGTCCGGTTTGGCCGCTGGCGTTTCCGCCGACAGGGTGTCGATAATGAGAGCGGGGTTCAGTCCCGGGTTCTGAGCGGCCAGGCGCGCGGAAAAAATCAGCTTGTCCGGTTGCTCCTCCAATGACAAGCTTTTCACCATTGGGATGATGTCCAGCTCGGTGTAGCCTTTTTTTGCCTTTTTGGATTTCTTCTGGATGACGCAGCTCTCCCGGCCCAGCAGCTCCCGCAGGGCGGCGGGGGCGGCGGTGGGAACGCCGTCGTCGTATTCCAGCGTCACCGTCCAGTCCAGGTCCACGATTTTTTTGCAGGGGATCTTCGCCTCGTAGCACTCCCGGACATGGATTCCTTCGGGCAGAGCGCGGTTCAGTCGCTCTACCACCTCGTCGAAGGAGAAAGGGGACTCCAGGTTGAACTCCAGAATCTCGCAGTCGCTGGAGTACCCCAGGCTCAGGGGCAGGGCGATGGAGACGAACACATGGCGGTTGAAGCCTTCGGTCTGCCAAATTTCCACCCCGGAGCGGAGAAACGCCCGTTGGAAGGTGGCCATCAGGTCCAGATGGGAGATGTAGCAGGCCCGTCCGCTCTTGGTAAAGAGCAGCCTGTTTTTGTGCATTGCCATCGCTTACCTCCTGTCCTCGTCGCAGACCCCGCCGGGGATCAGCTTGGTCGCGCCGCAGCCCATACACTTCACCCGGCAGTCCGGGGTGATGACAGACTTGTACGCCTGCTCCCGCTCCCGCCACAGGTAGTCGGGCCGCACGCCCACGTCGATCATGGACCAGGGCAGCACCTCGCAGCGGGGGCGCTCCCGCCGGGCGTAAAAGTCCGGGGCGGTGCCGGTGGCGGCAAAGGCATCCATCCACCGCTGGAAGGAGAAGTAGTCGCTCCAGGAATCCATTTTGCCGCCGGTGCGCCAGACCTCCTCCAGCGCCCGGCCCAGCCGCCGGTCGCCCCGTGCCAAAACCGCCTCGATGTAGCTGGTGTCAGTCTCGTGCCAGTTGTACTGGATGGATTTGTTGTGAATGGCCCCCCGCAGCAGGTCCACCCGGCGCTGGTATTCCTCCATGGAAATTTGCTCTTCCCACTGGAAGGGGGTGAAGGGCTTGGGGACGAAAAAGGAGGTAGAGATGGTAATGCGCACGCCACGGGCGCGGCTGGCGGCGTGGTTCCGCCAGGTCCAGTAGACCTTTTGGGCCAGGTCCGCGATGCCCAGCACATCCTCGTCGGTCTCGGTGGGAAGGCCCAGCATAAAGTAGAGCTTGACCGCGCTGCACCCGCCCTCGAACACCGTCTGACAGGACTTCAACAGGTCCTCCTCGGTGACGTTTTTGTTGATGGCGTCCCGGAGCCGCTGGGTGCCCGCTTCCGGCGCGAAGGTGATGGAGCTTTTGCGGGAGCGCTGGAGCCGCTGCATCAGCGACATGGAGAAGCCGTCCGCCCGGAGGGAGGGCAGGTTCAGGTTGATGTTCCGGGGTTCGCAGTAGTCCAGCAGGCCGTCGCAGACCGCCTCCAGCCCCCGGTAGTCGCTGGAGGACAGGCTGGAAAGCGTCACCTCCTGATAGCCGGAGTCCTTGCAGGACTCAATGCCCTGTTCCACCAATGTTTTCACGCTTTTGGGCCGGACGGGGCGGTAGCAGTACCCCGCCTGACAGAACCGGCAGCCCCGGATGCAGCCCCGGAATACCTCCAGCATCACCCGGTCGTGGACGATTTCGGTGGAGGGGACAATGGTGTGGGTGGGGTAATAGGACTTGTCCATGTCCCGGACGATGCGTTTCGTCACCAGCGGCGGCGCGCCGTGGGTGGGGGTGATGGCGTGAATGGTGCCGTCGGCGTTGTAGGACACGTCATAAAAGGCGGGGACGTAAATGCCCTGGATCTGCGCTGCCCGCTCCAGGAAGACCAGCCGGCTGCCGCCCTCCCGTTTGACCTGGCGGTACAGTTCAATGAGTTCACAGTTGACCTCCTCGCCCTCGCCCAGGATGAACAGGTCGATGAAGTCGGCCAAAGGTTCCCCGTTGTAAGCGCAGGTGCCTCCTGCCACCACGATGGGGTCGTTTTCGCCCCGCTGGTCGCTGTGGAGGGGGATGCCGCCCAGGTCCAGCATATTCAGCACGTTGGTATAGGCCATCTCGTAGCCCAGGGAGAAGCCCACCATGTCGAAAGCGGAGAGTGGGTCGCCGCTCTCCAGCGCGTAGAGGGGGAGGTTTGCCCGGCGCAGCTCGTCCTCCATGTCTCCCCAGGGGGCGAAGCACCGCTCACACCAGACGCCCTCCATCTCATTGATGACGCCGTAGAGAATGCGCAGTCCCAGGTTGGACATGCCGATTTCGTAGGTGTCGGGGAAACAGAAGGCGAAGCGGGTGTCTACCGTCGCCTTGTCCTTGATGATTTCATTGTATTCTCCGCCGGTGTAGCGGGCGGGTTTTTGCACCCGGAGCAAAATGCGTTCCAGTTTGGGGTCCATATCGGTACCTGCCTTTTGGGGCCGTGTGGGAAAGTTCCCGGCCCGGTGTAGTCCTCACCATTTTACCCGATTGTATGGAAAAAAACAAGTGCTAGACGTTCCTTTCCTGTTCGGAAAGAATCAGCCACACCGCCACCACCAACAGAGAAGGGTTGCCCAGCGCCGCGCACCATGCCCCCGGTGGCAGCAGCGCCAGCTTCAGCAGCCGGGAAAGGCCCGCTGTCACCCGGTCCGCCCGGTCCAGGGGACAGAGAGCGCTCAGCGCCCCGTGGAGAACGCGGCTGCCGTCCAGCGGGAGGATGGGGAGCAGGTTGAACAGAGCCAGCATCAGACTGGCCCCGGCAAAAAGATAGCGCAGCTGGCCGGGCAGGGGAGAGGCCAGCGCAAGGGCCGCCGTGAGCAGATTGACCAGCGGTCCCGCCAGCGCCACCAGACACTCCTCCGCTCCGCTGCGGCACCGCCCACCCAAATCCAGTTCCGCTCCCACCAGCGATAGCCGCAGACGGCGGACGGGAACGCCCAGCGCCCGGCAGCAGAGGATGTGACCCATCTCGTGGAGGGCGGCGGCCAGGCCGCAGCAGCCCAGCACCGGCCCCACTCCTGTATAGAGCAGCAGCGCCAGCAGAAAGAGAAAGTCCGCCGTCAGCGTCACTCGCCCAGCGGTCAGCCCCCGGCGGTCGAAGCGGACGCTCACTCTTCAATCGGGAGCAGATGGGCGCAGAGGGCCGCCGCGTCCCCGTCCCAGGTCAGGAAAAACTGCACCTCCTCTGATAAGAGAATGTTTGCCGCTGCGGGAAGGGCCTCGTCCACCGCCGTCTCCGCCGGGGCGAACACCGCCACGCACCAGTCGCCCACCGCCTCCAGTGGGTCGCCGCCCTGGGCCAGTTCCTCCCCAAGAGCGGAAAAGGCGGCTTGGAAGTCGGTGGTGCCGGTCAGCGCCTCCGTCAGATACTGCTGATACACCGCCGTTTGCTGGGGAAACTGGGTCTTGCCCACAAAGCAGACCAGAAACAGCCCCACCGCCGCCAGCAGTTGGGCCAGCGCACCCAGCCCGGTGGCGGAGCGCCGTCTGTTTCGCTCCCGCCGGGGCGGGTGGTTCTTTGTGCCGTAGGTCATCGCCATTGCAATCGCCTCCTGTCCCTGACCTATGCCCGTCCCGCGAAAATCAGAACAAAAACGCAAAAAACGCTTGCAATTCCATCGCAGGTGTGATATAGTGTACCGGTCTGAACAAAGGGTGGTCCTCTGCCACAGCCCCAAGCGGAGCGGGACAAGGTTCCCAGCGGGCATGAACACCTATAATCACAGGAGGAAACAAACCATGAATCTCGTTGAAACGCTGAATGCGCAGAACATGAAGACCGATGTGCCGAAAATCGAGATCGGCTCCACGGTCCGCGTCCATGTCAAGATCAAGGAAGGCACCAAAGAGCGTATCCAGGTCTTTGAAGGCACCGTCATCGCCAAGAAGCACGGCGGCGTGGCCGAGACCTTTACCGTCCGCCGCATCTCTTACGGCGTGGGCGTGGAGAAGGTCTTCCCCGTTCACTCCCCCAACGTCGTCAAGGTGGAGACTGTCCGCCGCGGCAAGGTCCGTCGGGCCAAGCTGTACTATCTGCGCGACCGGGTGGGCAAGGCCGCCAAGGTCAAGGAGAAGCTGTAATTTCCTGGAGCAGAAAAAAGGAGCGGGCAACCGCTCCTTTTTTGCACAGGGGATAATAGGATACGATGACACTATGAAGAAGCGACAGAACCGGGGCGGCGCGAACAACAACCCCCGCAAAGCCCGCCCCGTCAAAAAAGAGACCCCCCAGAACCAGGATGCCATGACCATCCAATGGTATCCCGGTCACATGGCCAAGACCCGCCGGATGATCCAGGAGAATTTGAAGCTGGTGGATTTGGTGGTGGAGATCATCGACGCCCGCATCCCCTTGGCCAGCCGCAATCCCGACCTGGACGGACTGGTGGAGGGCAAGCCCCGGCTGATTTTGCTCAACCGGGCGGACCAAGCCGACCCCGCCATGAACCAGCGGTGGGCGGAGTATTTCCGTAGCCGGGGGATGTCCGTCCTCCAGACGGACTGCAAGACCGGCGCGGGGGTGAAGCAGTTCTCCCCGGTGGTCAAGGCGATTTTGAAGGACCAAATCGAACGCTGGCGGGAGAAGGGCCTGCTGGGTCGCCCGGTGCGGGTGATGGTGGTGGGGGTCCCCAACGTGGGCAAGTCCACCTTTATCAATAAGGTTGCCAACCGGAAATCTGCCATCGCCCAGAACCGCCCCGGTGTCACCCGGGGCAAGCAGTGGGTGAACGTGGACGAGGGGCTGGACCTGCTGGACACGCCGGGCATCCTCTGGCCAAAGTTCGAGGACCCTACCGTGGGGATGTATCTGGCCTTTACCGGCGCGGTGAAGGACACCATTTTAGATGTAGAGACCCTGGCAAACCACCTGATGAAGCTGCTGGCAAGCCGCTACCCGGAGGCGGTGTCCGCCCGCTACAAGCTGGACATCCCGCCGGACTTCGACAGCTGGGCGCTGGTGGAGCAGGCCGGGCGGAACCGGGGATTCCTGATTTCCGGCGGCGAGGTGGACACCGAGCGGATGAGCCGTGTGTTGCTGGAGGAATATCGCTCTGGCAAGCTGGGACGCTTTACACTGGAGACGCCGCCCACAGCAGGGGAGAACAGCCGATGAAAAAGCAGGTAACGGAACCAATCGACCGCTGGAGCATCGAGCGGGAGTGCTGCGCCGCCGGGTGGAAGTCGGTTTGCGGCGCGGACGAGGCCGGGGCCGGCCCCCTGGCCGGGGCGGTCTACGGCGCGGCGGTGATCTTACCGCCGGATTACGACCTGCCGTATCTCAATGATTCCAAAAAAGTGACGGAAAAGCGCCGGGAAGTGCTGTTTGGGCAAATCAAAGAGCAGGCAATTGCCTGGGCGGTGGCTTGGGCCACGGAGCAGGAAATTGACGAGATCAATATCCTCAACGCTCGGATGCTGGCCATGAACCGGGCCATCCAGCAGCTGGACCCGGCGGCGGACTTCGCCCTCATCGACGGGAATTGCAGCCGGAACATTCAAATCCCTAACCGGATGGTTGTAAAGGGAGATAGCTTGTCAGCCTCTATTGCCGCCGCGTCCATCCTGGCGAAGGTCAGTAGGGACCATTATATGCTGGAGATGGCGGAGCTGTACCCCGAATACCAGTTCCAACGGCACAAGGGCTACCCCACCAAGCTCCATTATGAGATGCTGCGGAAATACGGCCCCTGTCCCATCCACCGCAAGACCTTTTTGAAAAAGCTGTGACCGGCGGGGCATCGGCCCGGCTGGGCCAGTGGGGAGAGCGGCAGGTGCGCCGGGTGCTGGAGCGCCAGGGCGTGACCATTCTGACGGCCAACTGGCGCTGTCCCTATGGGGAAATCGACATCATCGCCGCCACGGAGAAGGAAATCTGCTTTGTGGAGGTCAAGACCCGCCGCTCCCGCTCCTATATGGAGATACGGGAGGCGGTGAGTGCGTCCAAGCAGCGAAAATTATTGCTGGCGGCGGAGCTGTACTTACAGGAACACCCGGAGGAACGCCGTCAGCCCCGGTTCGACGTGGCGGAGGTCTACGCACCCCAGGGGACGGACACCTTCCAGCCTGAAATTTGCTATTACCCCAACGCCTTCGACGGAAGTGGAGGTTGAAAAATGAAGCTATCTGTTTTTGACGGCCACTGTGACACCATCAGCCGCCTGGCCCGGATGCCCATGGAGCGGCTGGCGGGCAACAGCGGTCAGTGGGATTTGGACCGGGTGGGGGACTTCGGGCAACAGGCCCAGTTCTTCGCCATCTTCTGGGATTCCTCCCTGCCCATGACCAAATCGGTGGTCAAACGGGAGTTCAAGACGTTCCAGAAGGAGTGCAAAACGTACCGTGACCGCATCCAGCACTGCCGCACCGCTCGGGAGGCCAAGGACGCCATGAGCCAGGGCAAGGTGGCGGCGTTCCTCTCGGTGGAGGGGGCGGAGCTGATCGGCTGCTCTCTGGAGGGGCTGCAAGACGCCTATGACAAGGGCGTCCGGGCGGTGAACCTGACCTGGAACCACGCCAACGCCCTCTCCGGCAGCCACATGGACCACCCCGAACAGGGCCTGACCCCGCTGGGAGTGGAATACGTGCAGAAAATGCAGCAGCTGGGGATGCTGGTGGACGTGTCCCATCTCTCCGACCCCGGCTTCTGGGGCGTGATGGAGAATGCGACCAAGCCCATCATGGCCAGCCATTCCAACAGCCGTGCCGTCTTTTCTCATATAAGGAACTTGACGGACGAACAATTTACTGCCATAATGAAGAATCATGGCGTGGCGGGTCTGAACGCCTACGCCGCCTTTCTGGGCGGCGGCGTCGTCACCGGCGACACCCTGCTGGCCCACCTGGAACACTTCCTCTCCCTGGGCGGGGAGAAGAACGTGGCCCTGGGCGGCGACTGGGACGGCTGTGACCGGTTGCCCCAGGGCTATACCGGCGTGTGGAGTTGGGCGGACTTTTATGAGACAATGCTGCGGCACAACTACCCGGAGTCCCTGGTCAAAGACCTGTTTTTCAACAATCTGATGAGGACGGTGAAGCAAGTATGTACTATGTGAGCACCCGTAATAAAACCCTGCAATACACCCCGGCGGAGGCCATCGCCCAGGGCCTGTCCCGGGAGGGCGGCCTGTTCGTCCCCCAGGTGATCCCCCGCTTGCCGGGCAGTGCGCTGATGATGCTGAAGGATATGAGCTATCAGCAGCGGGCCGTCTACGTGATGGGGATGTATCTGGACCATTTCACCAGCTTTGAGCTGAGCCGCGCCGCGTCTGCGGCCTATGGCCCCGACAAGTTCGACACCAAGGCGGTGGCGCCGGTGCGCAAGGTGGATGACAGCACCTACTGCCTGGAGTTGTGGCACGGCCCTACCTGCGCCTTCAAGGATATGGCGTTGCAAATGCTGCCCCACCTGCTCTCCCTCTCGCTGAAAAAGAACAACGAGAAAAAGACCGCCTGCATCCTGGTGGCCACCTCCGGCGATACAGGCAAGGCTGCCCTGGAGGGCTTCAAGGACGTGGACCAGACCAAGATTTTGGTCTTTTACCCCCGAAACGGCGTCAGCGAAATCCAGCAGCTGCAAATGGCTACCCAGGAGGGCGACAACGTGGGCGTCAGCGCCGTCATCGGTAACTTTGACGACGCCCAGACCGGCGTGAAAACCCTCTTCTCCGACGAGGAACTGCGGGAAGAGCTGGCCCAACGGGGCTACTTCCTGTCCTCCGCCAACTCCATCAACTGGGGCCGGGTGCTGCCGCAGATCGTCTACTATATCTCCGCCTACTGCGACCTGCTGCGGGACGAGGCCATTCAGCCCGGCGAGGCCATCAACATCTGCGTCCCCACCGGCAACTTCGGCAACATCCTGGCGGCGTTTTACGCCAAGCAGATGGGCCTGCCGGTGAACAAGCTGATTTGCGCCTCCAACAGCAACAACGTCCTCACCGACTTCATCAAAACCGGCGTCTATGATCGCAACCGGCAGTTCTACAACACAGTTTCCCCCTCCATGGACATCCTCATCTCCAGCAACCTGGAGCGGCTGCTCTATCTGCTTTCGGAGGAGGACGACCAGCTGGTGGCCTCTTATATGGAGGAGCTGAACCGGGTGGGCCGGTATCAGGTCAGCGACAGCATCTTGCAGAAGCTCCAGCGGGAGTTTGCCGCCGGGTACGCCGACGAGACCGCCACCAAAGCCGCCATCGCCGCCATGAAGCGGGGGGAGGACTACCTGATCGACACCCACACCGCCGTGGCCTTTAAGGTGTTGGCGGATTACCGGAAGGAGACCGAGGACGAGACCGTCACCGTGGTGGCCTCCACCGCCAGCCCCTTTAAGTTTGGCGACGCGGTGCTGGACGCTTTGGGGGTCCGCAACCTGCGGACGGGCACCGCCCTGCTGGATCAGCTGGCTGAGGAGACCGGCGTGGAGGCCCCCGCGCCTCTGGCGACCTTGAAGGATAAGAAGGTCCGCTTCACCTCGTACACGGACAAGAGCGAGATGAAGGCCGTGGTCAACGACTTCCTGCGGTAAGGAGGACGGTATGGCGCTTTACGCAATTGGAGACCCTCACCTGTCTCTGAACAGCCCCAAGTCGATGGAAGTGTTCGGCGGAAATTGGGTGGGCTATGTGGACAAGCTGCTGGCCGGGTTCCAATGCGTAGCGCCAGAGGATACCGTGGTGTTTTGCGGGGATCTGTCCTGGGGAATGTCCCTGGAGGAAAGCCTGCGGGACTTTGCCTTTCTGAACGCCCTGCCCGGCGGCAGGAAGATTTTGCTCAAGGGCAACCACGACTACTGGTGGACCACCGCCAGCAAGATGAACCGCTTCTTTCAGGAGCACGGCTTCCGGTTTGAGTTGCTCCACAACAACTGCCTGTTCTACGGGGACGTGGCCCTGTGCGGCACACGGGGATGGTTCCTGGACGAAGAAAAGGGCGGCCACAACGAAAAAATGCTCCGCCGGGAGGTCATTCGGCTGGAGACCTCCCTCCAGGCGGCGGGGGACCGGGAGAAGCTCGTCTTTCTCCACTATCCCCCCATCTACCAGGGCTACCGCTGCCCGGAGATTTTGGAGCTGCTGGAGCGGTATCAGGTGCGGCAGTGCTATTTCGCCCACCTCCACGGCCCCAGCATCCGCCTGGCGGTGGAGGGATGGCACAACGGGACCCGGTTTTCCCTCATTTCCGCCGACTACCTGAACTTCGTGCCCAAAAGAATTTTAGAATTTTAAAAAAATATGCAAAATAACGGTGGAAATCTCCGTGCATATCTGTTAGAATTATCGTTCGTAGGATTTTGTATTAAATTTGCGCCAGCGCCGGGAAACACCGGCAGGCGCGGTGAATCATGCGCCCCTGTGGGGGACATCTAGGAGGAAACGACCCATGAACCTGAAAAACGTGGAAAAGAAAGAGAAAAACACTGTCGTCCTGACCATCGAGGTGGGCGCGGAGGAATTTGACGCCGCCGTGAACAAGGTCTATCGCCGGGCCAAGGGCAGCATGTCCGTTCCCGGCTTCCGCAAGGGCAAGGCCCCCCGTAAGCTCATTGAGAAGATGTACGGCGAAACCATTTTCTATGAGGATGCCATCAATGACGTGTATCCCCAGGCCCTGGAGGACGCCATCAAGGAAGCCGACCTGGAAGTGGTAGGCTATCCCCAGCTGAACATCGAGCACGTGGGTGCGGACGGCTTCCAGTTCACCGCCACTGTGGGCGTCAAGCCCGAGGTCAAGCTGGGCCAGTACAAGGGCGTTGCCTCCGCCAAGGACACCGTCGTCGTCACCGACCAGGACGTGGAGGACGAAATGAAGCCCCTTATCTCCCGCGCCACCACCCAGGAGACCGTGGACCGTCCCGTGGAGAACGGCGACACCACCATCATCGACTTCGAGGGCTTTGTGGACGGCGTGGCCTTCGAGGGCGGCAAGGCCGAGCAGTACAGCCTGAAAATCGGCTCCGGCTCCTTCATCCCCGGCTTCGAGGAGCAGATTATCGGCATGTCCGCTGGTGACGAGAAGGACATCAATGTCACCTTCCCCGCCGAGTACGGCGCGGAGGAACTGGCCGGCAAGCCCGCCGTGTTTAAGGTCAAGCTGCACGAGGTCAAGGCCGACGACGTGCCTGAGATCGACGACGAGTTCGCCAAGGACGTCTCCGAGTTCGAGACCCTGGATGAGCTGAAAGCCGACCTGCGCGCCAAGGTGGAAAAGCGCAAGGCCGACAATGCACAGCAGGCGTTTGAAGCCGCCGTTATGAACCAGGTCATCGAGGCCGCCGAGATGGAAATTCCCGACACCATGGTGGAGTATGAACTGGACAAGCAGATGCAGAACATGGAGAGCCGCGTCTCCGGTATGGGCGTGACCCTGGAGCAGTATCTGAGCATGATGGGCAGCAACATGACCGAGTTCCGCGAGAACATGCGCCCCTCCGCGCTGCGCGGCATCCAGCAGGACCTGGTGCTGGAGGCGGTGGTTGCCGCCGAAGGCTTCGAGGCTACCGAGGAAGAGAAGCAGGCCGAGGTGGAGAAGCTGGCCAAGGAATACGACATGGAAGAGGACAAGATCCGCGCCGCCATCACCGACGACCAGCTGGCCTACAGCGTCAAGATGGACAAGGCCACCAAGCTGATCTACGGCTCCGCCGTGGTCACTGAGCTGACCGACGAGGTGGAAGTGACTGAGCAGGCCGCCCCCGCTGAAGAGACTGCCGCTGAGGAAGCCACCGCCGCGGAGACCGCCTCCGAAGAGCCTGCGGAGGAGTAAGATCCCTCAATCGGTAATCGGTATAATTTCCCGCTGGCGGGATATAATAGTGTCTGCCGGGCGACCTGCCCGGCGGAACGAATCGCATTTTTCCCGGCGCGGCGCTGCGCATAGGACGCGGGGTCGCCCATTTGGAAGCTCCGGTTCAATGACCTTGAATCAGAGGTTCCTCGAAGCAAAGGAGTATCTCATGAGCTTAGTACCTTATGTAGTGGAACAGACCAACCGTGGAGAGCGTTCTTACGACATCTTTTCCCGGCTGCTGAACGACCGCATCGTCTTTCTGGCCGGTGAGGTGGACGATTCTCAGGCCCAGGTCATCCAGGCGGAGCTGCTTTACCTGGAGGCCCAGGACCCTGACAAGGACATCCAGCTTTACATTAACAGTCCTGGCGGCAGCGTGACGGCAGGCATGGCCATCTATGACACCATGCAGTATATCAAGTGCGACGTACAGACCATTTGCAGCGGCATGGCCGCCAGCATGGGGGCCTTCCTGCTCTCCAGCGGGGCCAAGGGCAAGCGCATCGCCCTGCCCAACTCTGAGATCATGATCCATCAGCCCTCCGCCGGCACCCAGGGCAAGGTCACAGACATGGAGATCGACGTAGAGCATTTCCTGAAAATCAAGCAGAACCTGAACGAGATCCTGGCGGCCAACACCGGCAAGCCGGTGGAGACCATCAAGGCCGAAACCGAGCGGGACCACTGGCTGACCGCCGAGGAAGCCAAAGAGTATGGCCTGATCGACCAGGTCATCTATAACCGGTAATCCAGCCCTGAACGGGGAGCGGTGACTCTGGCTGCTGCTCCCCCTCTGAAAGAGGGAAAGGAATCAAGCAAGTATGGCGAAAAACGACGACAAGCACAGCATCCGCTGCTCCTTCTGCGGCAAAAGCCAGGATAAGGTCCGGCGCATCATCGC
Organism: Clostridiales bacterium; assembly: GCA_020859945.1. Lineage (GTDB taxonomy): Bacteria > Bacillota > Clostridia > Oscillospirales > Oscillospiraceae > Onthomonas. Next base: position 31,871 of record JAJBVG010000079.1, read on the forward strand.
CGGGCCGGGCGTGTATATCTGCAACGAGTGCGTCGGCCTGTGCAACAGCATCCTGGATGACACCATGGGCGACTACTACGAGTCGGAAGGCATGGGAGATGATTTTCTGGATGAGCTGCCCACTCCCCAGGAGATTCGCGCCGTGCTGGACCAATATATCATCGGTCAGGAAGACGCGAAAGTCACCCTGTCCGTGGCGGTCTACAACCACTATAAGCGCATCCGCTACGGGATGAAGGAGGACGATGGCGTAGAGCTGCAAAAGTCCAACATCCTGCTGCTGGGTCCCACCGGCTGCGGCAAGACCCTCTTCGCCCAGACGCTGGCCAAGATGATGAAGGTGCCCTTTGCCATCGCCGACGCCACCACTCTGACCGAGGCGGGCTATGTGGGCGACGATGTGGAGAACATTCTGCTGCGCCTGGTGCAGGCCGCCGACTACGACGTGGAACTGGCCGAGCGGGGCATCATCTACGTGGACGAAATTGACAAAATCGCCCGCAAAAGCGAGAACACCTCCATCACCCGGGACGTTTCCGGCGAGGGGGTACAGCAGGCGCTACTCAAAATTCTGGAGGGCACCGTTGCCAACGTACCGCCCCAGGGCGGGCGCAAGCACCCCCACCAGGAGTTCATTCAGGTGGACACCACCAACATCCTCTTTATCTGCGGCGGCGCTTTTGACGGCATCGAGAAAATCATTGAGGACCGCACCGACCGCACCAGTATCGGCTTCGGCGGCGAGCTGCTGAGCAAGAAGGAGAAGCAGGCCACCTCTCTGTTGAAGGAACTGCAACCCCACGACCTGTTGAAGTTCGGTATCATCCCCGAACTGATTGGCCGTCTGCCGGTCATCACTACCCTCAGCGCTCTGGACCGGGACCAGCTGGTGCAGATTCTGACCCAGCCCAAAAACGCCTTGGTCAAGCAGTATCAGAGGCTGATGGAGTACGACCAGGTGCAGCTGGAGTTCCAGCCGGAGGCGCTGGAGGTCATCGCGGAGGCCGCCCAGGACCGGGGCATCGGCGCTCGCGGCCTGCGGGCCGTGGTAGAGGACACCATGAACCAGCTGATGTACATGGTCCCCTCCGACCCCACCATCACCAAGGTGACCATTACCGCTGACTGCGTCCGGCACACCGGGGAGCCGCTGATCGAACGGAACCCCAGCCAGACCCGCCGCATCCCGCCCCGCCGTACAGCGGGCGGTGTCTCCCAGGACGCCAAAAAACGCCGCCGGGGGACCGCATCCTGAGCGGTGATCGGACGAACCAGTAAAACAACAAATCCCAGGGCGATACCGCCCAGGAGAAGCTCTACGCAGGGGCCTGGGCGTGTTCGCTCTGAGTCCCTGCGCCTTTCTCATTGTTTCCCATTGTAAGAGGAATCTGACCATGAACGAAGAACTGATTTCCGAACCTGTTGCCAACACAACGGATATGCCCGCAATGGCCCTGCGGGGCCTGACGATTTTCCCCGGCATGACCGTCCACTTCGACGTGGGGCGGGAGGCGTCCATCCGGGCGCTGAACGTTGCCATGGAGGATGGTGACACCATCTTTCTGGTGACCCAGAGGGACCTGTCCGTGGAGGAACCGGAGCAAAAGGACTTGTACGGCATGGGCACCATTGTGGCCGTCCGCCAGCTGCTCCGTCTGCCGGGGGACAACGTGCGCATTATGGTGGAGGGCCTGTCCCGCGCCCGACTGGTGGAGTTGCGGGAGACCAAGCCCTACCTCATCGCCGCCGTGGAGAAAATTCCCAACGTCACCATCTCCGGCACCCCCCGCAGCGAGGCAGTGCTGCGCCAAACCTACGAGCTGTTTGAACACTATGCCGAGTTGTCCCCCAAGATGGCCCCGGAGGTGGTGCTGACGGTCATTTCCAGCCGGGACCCAGCGTATCTGGCGGACTTCATCGCTCAGAACATCGCCATCCGCACCGAGGACAAACAGAGCATTTTGGACGAGATGCGGCCCCTCCGCCGCCTGGAGAAACTGAACGCCATCCTCAAGCGGGAGGGCGAGGTGCTGGAGCTGGAGCATGACCTGGACGACAAAATGCAGGAGCATATGAACCAGGTCCAGAAGGATTATTACCTGCGGGAGCAGCTGAAGGTCATTCAGAGCGAGCTGGGCGAGGGGGAGGACAGCGACAGCGACCTCCAGGAGTACGCCGACAAAATCGCCCAGGCCAATCTGCCCCAGGAGGTGGAGGAGAAGCTCAACAAGGAGCTGAAACGGCTGGCAAAGCAGCCCTTTGGCTCTGCTGAGGGTTCGGTTATTCGCAACTATCTGGACGTGTGCCTGGACCTGCCCTGGAACAAACGTACCAAGGAGCGGGTCAACCTGGAGGCGGCCCGGAAGGTGCTGGACGCCGACCACTACGGCATGGAAAAGGTCAAGGAGCGCATTTTGGAGTTTATTGCCGTGCGCAAGCTGGCTCCGGACCTGCGGGGGCAGATCATCTGCCTGGCGGGGCCTCCCGGCGTAGGCAAGACCTCCATTGCCGCGTCCCTGGCCAAGGCCATGAACCGGAAGATGGCCCGTATCTCCCTGGGCGGCATCCACGATGAGGCGGAGATCCGCGGTCACCGCAAGACCTATATCGGGGCTATGCCCGGCCAGATCATCAAAGCCGTGGAAAAGGCGGGCAGTTCCAACCCGCTGATTTTGCTGGACGAGGTGGACAAGCTGGGCAGCGACTACAAGGGCGACCCCTCATCTGCTCTGCTGGAGGTGCTGGATGCCGAGCAGAACGCCACCTTCCGGGACAACTTCCTGGAGCTGCCCTTCGACCTGTCCGATGTGCTGTTTATCACCACCGCCAACGATTTGGGCGCTGTCCCCGCCCCTCTGCGGGACCGGATGGAGGTCATTGAGCTGTCCTCCTACACCGACGAGGAAAAGCTGCAAATCGCCCGCCGCCATCTGTTGCCCAAGGAGATGAAGCGCCACGGCGTCAATGGCCGCAACTTCCGGGTCACGGACGACGCTATTCGGGAAATTATCGCCGGGTACACCATGGAGTCCGGTGTGCGGCAGCTGGAACGGCAGCTGGCCCGGCTGTGTCGCCGGGGGGCCATGCAGCTGGTCAGCGGCGAGACCAAGCGGGTCACAGTCAACGGGGACAACCTGGAAACATTCCTGGGCATCCGCAAGTATCACCGGGAACGGTACGACCACACGCCCCAGGTGGGTGTGGTCAACGGCCTGGCTTGGACCTCCGTGGGCGGCGAAATGCTGGAGGTGGAGGTCAACGTGCTGCCCGGCACCGGCAAGGTGGAACCCACCGGCAACCTGGGCAGCGTCATGCAGGAATCCTGCCACTCTGCCATCTCCTATATCCGCTCCGCTGCGGACAAGCTGGGGGTGCCTGCCGACTTCTACCAGAACAAGGACATTCACATCCACTTCCCGGAGGGGGCCGTCCCCAAGGACGGGCCTTCCGCCGGTGTGACCATCACCACCGCCATCGTCTCCGCCCTGACCAACACGCCGGTCAAACCGGACGTGGCCATGACTGGTGAGGTGACGCTGCGGGGCCGGGTGTTGCCCATCGGTGGCCTGCGGGAAAAGACCATGGCGGCCTATCGCGCCGGGATGAAAACCGTCATCATCCCCAGGGACAACGAAAAGGACCTGGAGGAAATTGACCCCACCGTGGCTGGGGCGCTGCGGTTTGTCACCGCCTCCCAGGTGGACGCGGTGCTGGCCGAGGCGCTCATCTCCCTGCCCACCGGCAGGGCGGAGGAGCCGAAGTTGGAAAATCCCCTGCTCCCGGTGGAACACAACGGCCCGGAACAGGGCCTGACCATTCAACAGTGAGGGAACTATGAATCTGCACAACGCGGAATACGTGCGCTCCGCCGCCAAAGCGGGAGACTTCCTCCACGACGGGCGGGCGCAAATCGCCATGGCGGGGCGCTCCAACGTGGGCAAGTCCTCGGTCATCAACCGGCTGCTGGACCGCAAAAACCTGGCCCGGGTGGGCAACTCCCCCGGAAAGACCCGTCAGGTGAACTATTTTCTCATCGACAACAGCTTTTATCTGGTGGACCTGCCCGGCTACGGCTACGCCAAGGTTTCCAAGGCGGAGCGGGACCGCTGGGGCCAACTGATGGAGGCGTACTTTGCCGACGAGCAAATCACCCTGGGGCTGCTCATCGTGGACGCTCGGCACAAGCCCACCGCCGATGACTGCACCATGGCCCAGTGGTTCAAGGACACCGGCTGCCCCTTCGCGGTGGTGGCCAACAAGCTGGACAAGCTGAAAAAGTCCGAGGTAGAACCCAACCTGGCCCGCATCCGGGAGACCCTGGAGCTGGGGGAGGACGTGCCGCTGGTGGCCTTCTCCGCCGAGAAGGGGACAGGCAAGCAGGAACTGCTGAATCTCGTCCTGGGCTGTCTGGCGAAGTAAAAAAACATCTCGACGGCCCTTTTCCCCCCAGAAAAGGGCCGTTTGAGCCTGTCGTAAAACGACAGGCTCTCGACCAAAATCACGGATTTTGGTCGAAAGTGCGGCCCCGGCAGCGCACGCGCAAGCGCGCACGTTTGGGGCCTCCCTGTGTGCTTTTGCCGGTACACGCCCGGCTAAAAGCACGGATTTCAATTTATTTTGTTGCTTACGCAACAAAACTCCTGCGGAGGGCTTCCATAACTTTTCATTATACTTAATTCTGTTGGAAATAACTTTTTTGACAACCTGTCATAGCCCTTTTCGCCCGCAGAAAAGGGCCGCTTTTTGCAAGTGAAGGGAGCGTACATCATGAGGACCAACGTTTTGCTGAACACCTACGCCTTTCAGGAGCCGTGGGCGGCGGCCTGGCTGGAACGACTTTTAAAGCCCGATATGCGGGCCACGGTGGTGGCTTTCTCCTTCAATGCGGGCATGGATGAGGTACAGGCCGCCTCAGAGGGCCACCGCCGTGACCTGCTGCCCGCCTTCGCCCACTACGGCATCGGCCCGGAGCAGGTGGAGCTGGTCAACTGGTTCCGGGACACCCCCCAGACCGCTCGGCAGAAGATCCAGAACAGCGACATCCTGTTTTTTACCGGCGGCTGGCCCGACCACATGATGTACCGGCTGGGCCGGTGGGAGCTGATAGAACTCATTGAGCAGTTCGACGGCATCGTCATGGGGTGCAGCGCCGGGGCCATGGTGCAGATGAAGCGCTACCACATCACCCCGGACGAGGACTACCCCAACTTCGTCTACCTGTCCGGCATGGATATGCTGGATCGGTTTTACATCGAGGTCCACTACCGGGAGACCGACCTCCAGCACGCCAGCATTGACCGGGTGCGCCGGGAGCGGGGAAAACCTGTCTTTGCCATGTACAACGACGGCGGCCTGCTGGTGCAGGGAGACTGCGTCACGCCCATGGGCCGGGTGCGGCTGTTTTTGCCGGAAAAAGCAGAATAAAGCGTCAAAATCCCCTCCAACCATTTGCGGCTGGAGGGGATTCGTGTGTTTAACTGTGTTTCAGGAGATCACTCCACCCACACCTTGCCGATGTCGGTGCGGAAGTGCATATCTTTCCAGGTGATGGGCTTTGCGGCGGCGTAGGCGTTGTCCACCGCCTCGGCCAGGGTCGCACCCCGGGCGGTGACGCCCAGCACCCGTCCGCCGTTGGTCAGGTATTCCCCGTTGGGACCAAACTTGGTGCCCGCGTGGAACACATAGGCGTCCTTCACCTGGTCCAGGCCGGAGATGACATTGCCCTTCTCATAGCTGAGGGGGTAGCCGCCGGAGGCCAGCACCAGGCAGCAGGCCGCGCCGCCCTTCCACTTGATGTCGATCTGGTCCAGAGTACCGTCCACGCAGGCGTTGAAGATGTCAAAGAGATCGGTGTCCAGTTGGTAGAGCAGGGGTTGGGTCTCCGGGTCGCCAAAGCGGGCATTGTACTCCACCACCTTGGGGCCGGTGGGGGTCAGCATCAGCCCGAAGTAGAGCACGCCCTTAAAGGGACGGCCCTCTGCTTTCATCGCGGCCATGGTGGGAGCGAAAATCTCCCGCATACACTGCTCCGCGATTTCCGGGGTGTAGTTGGGGGAGGGAGTAAACGCGCCCATGCCGCCGGTGTTAGGGCCTTCGTTGCCGTCATAGGCCCGCTTGTGGTCCTGGGAGGAGAGCATGGGGACCACGTGTTCCCCGTCGGCAAAGGCCAGCACCGTGACCTCTGGCCCGGTCATACACTCCTCGATGACCACCGTGGAGCCGGAGGCGCCGAACTTGCCGCCCTCCATCATGTCCCGGACGGCCTGCTTCGCCTCATCCACCGTGGCGGCCACGGTGACGCCCTTGCCCAGGGCCAGGCCGTCGGCCTTGACCACGATGGGCGCGCCCTGCTGGTCGATGTAGGCCAGAGCCTCTGCCTCGTCGGTGAAGGTCCGGTACTGGGCGGTGGGGATGTGGTACTTGGTCATCAGCTCCTTGGAGAACGCCTTGGACGCCTCGATGATGGCGGCGTTTTTGTGGGGGCCAAAGGCTTTCAGCCCGGCCTCTTCCATGGCGTCCACCATGCCCAGGGCCAGGGGGTCGTCTGGGGCCACCATGACAAAGTCCATCTGGTTCTCCCTGGCCCACTGGACCATCGCGTCTACATCGGTGGCCCCGATGGGGACGCAGGTAGCCACAGAAGAAATGCCCGCGTTGCCGGGGGCGCAGTACAGCTCCGTCACCTTGGGGGACTGGGCCAGTTTCCAGCAGATGGCGTGCTCGCGGCCACCGCCGCCGACTACTAATACTTTCATTTGAAACACTCCCGTTTTTTAGAATCGTGTAAAAATCGCGTCAATCAATACCCAAAGGTGCCTTCTAAGGACTCGTCGTTGTCGATCCAGTCCTGCACCAGAATCTCCCGGTATTCGTCCTCCGTATCCCGGATAAAGACGTTTTTGATGCCCGCGTTGATGATGAACCGCTTGCACAGGGAGCAGCTACAGGAATTTTTGATATACTCCCCGGTGGAGACCTCTCGTCCGGTGAGGTACATGGTCGCGCCGATCATTTTGTTGCGCTCTGCGCTGATGATGGCGTTCTGCTCGGCGTGGACGCTGCGGCACAGCTCGTACCGTTCCCCCCGGGGGATTTTCAGCTGCTGCCGGATGCAATAACCCAAATCGGTGCAGTTTTTTCGTCCCCTGGGTGCGCCCACATAGCCGGTGGAGATGACCTCGTCGTTGTTGACGATGACCGCCCCATAGCGGCGGCGCAGACAGGTCCCACGCTGGGAGACCACGTCCGCCAGGTCCAGGTAATAGTTGATTTTGTCGCGTCTGGCCATAGTATTGCCCTCGTCAGTAGTCTGTCACGTCGAATTTATGGTCTTTGAAATAATAGTCCCGGTCTGCCTCAGTGATTTGCCGAATCAGCTTACAGGGGTTCCCTGCGGCAATCCAGCCCGCTGGGATGTCCTTGGTGACGACGCTGCCCGCGCCAACCACCGCGTCGTCCCCGATGGTCACGCCGGGGAGTACCACCACGTTGCCGCCCAGCCAGACGCGGCTCCCGATGGTGATGGGGATGCCGTACTCATAGTAGGAGAGGCGGCTGTCCGGGTGGATGGGGTGTCCCGCCGTGTAGAGAGAGACGTTGGGGGCGAACAGGCAGCTGTCCCCGATGGTCACCTTTCCCACGTCCAGGACAGTCAGGTTGTAGTTGATGAAGCAGCCGCTGCCCAGCTCGATGTTCCAGCCGTAGTCGCAGTGGAAGGGCGGCTCGATGCAGGAGCCTTCCCCGACCTTGCCCAACAGTTCCCGCAGCTGGGCGGAGAGGGCTTCGTGTTCCCAGGGCGGCGTCTGGTTGTAGGTGTAGATTTTCCGCTTGCAGGCGTCCCGTTCCTCCGGCAACCCATCAAAATCAGCCCGGTAGGGCAGGCCCGCCAGCATCCGTTCCTTTTGGTTCATCGTGTACCTCCCGAAATGTGATTTCTGGTTCCATTATACACGACTTTCCAGCCGGTGAACAGCCTTTTTTTCGCACATCGAAAAAGGGCAGGGGAGTGTCCCCTGCCCAAACTGGTCAATGGTGGAACAGCCGGATACCGGTGAAGCACATGGTAATGCCGTGGCTGTTGCAGGCCGCGATGACGTTGTCGTCCCGGATGGAGCCGCCCGGCTCGGCGATGTACTTCACGCCAGACTTGAACGCCCGCTCCACGTTGTCCCCGAAGGGGAAGAAGGCGTCGGAGCCGCAGGACACGTCGCTCATCTGGGCGATCCAGGCTTTTTTCTCATCTTCGGTCAGCACTTCGGGCTTGACCTTGAAGTTCTCCTGCCACACGCCCTCGGCCAGCACGTCCTCGTACTCGTTGGAGGTGTACACGTCGATGGCGTTGTCCCGGTTGGGGCGGCGGATGCCGTCTACGAACTGAAGGCCCAGCACCTTGGGGTGCTGGCGCATCCACCAGTTGTTGGCCTTGTCGCCCGCCAGACGGGTACAGTGTATGCGGCTCTGCTGGCCCGCGCCCACGCCGATGGTCTGGCCGTCCTTGACGTAGCAGACGGAGTTGGACTGGGTGTATTTCAGGGTGATGAGGGCCACGATCAGGTCGATTTTGGCGGCCTGGGGCAGCTCCTTGTTGTCGGTGACGATGTTGGACAGCATTTCCTCGTCGATTTTCAGGAAGTTGTGGCCCTGCTCAAAGACCACGCCGAAGATCTCCCGGCGCTCCTGGGACTTGGGGACGTAATCGGGGTCGATTTGAATAACGTTGTAGTTGCCCTTCTTCTTGGTCTTGAGGATAGCCAAAGCCTCGTCGGTGTAGCCGGGGGCGATGATGCCGTCAGAGACCTCGTTTTTCAGGTAGGCGGCGGTGGCGGCGTCGCAGACGTCGGAGAGGGCGGCCCAGTCGCCGTAGGAGCAGAGCCGGTCAGCGCCCCGGGCGCGGATGTAGGCGGCGGCGATGGGAGTGATGTCCGCGTCCTTGTCTACAAAGTAGATGGCCCGGTCGATGTCGCTGAGGGGCTTGCCCACGGCGGCCCCGGCAGGGGAGACGTGCTTGAAGGACGCGGCGGAGGGCATACCGGTGGCCTCTTTCAGCTCCTTGACCAGCTGCCAGGAGTTGAAGGCGTCCATAAAGTTGATATAGCCGGGCTTGCCGTTGAGGACGGTGACGGGCAGCTCGCCCTCGGACATGTAAATTCTCGAGGGTTTCTGGTTGGGGTTACAGCCGTATTTCAGTTCCAGTTCTTTCATGTTCACAGCCTCCCAAATGAGTGAGTTGGTAATGATGTTCGTTCAACCTGATAAAAATTAGCAATTAGCAATGTGCAATGTGCAATTATCAGCTGTCGGATGTTGCCACTAAAAACGTGGCTGATTCAATGGGATAACCAGTAAGAATCATTCGTTGACGTTTTTGATGACATCGTCGGTTTTGCCGGTGGCAAGGTCGATGTACCGCACGAACAGGGAGACCTTGTTCTCCTTGTTCAGGCTGTCCCACAGCAGGTCAGCCAGCTCCCCGGCGGTGGCGGCGGAGATGCCCACCCGCTCCGGCTCGCCCTCGAAGGAGGGGAGGGGGTCGCCGTCGCCCATGTAGGTGTGGAGGAAGCGGCCCTCCCCGGCGACAGGGGCGTCGTACTCGTAGAAGTACCGGCAGCAGCAGGAGGGGTCGCCGTCGGCGCTCTTGAGGATGGACAGGTTATAGCTGCCATCGGGTTTCACTACGCCGGAGATGCGGGGGGTGTAGTTGGGGGCGTCCGGCTCGAAGGTCCGGGTCAGCAGGGCGTGGCGGTAGCAGTGGCCCTCCTGGAACGCCTGCCAGATGGTGTCGGTCTGGTCGCCGTTGGTGACGATGGTTTTGCCGTCGTAGTACCGGACGGGATGGTAGATGACCAGGCTGGGGTCTACCATCTTGGCGGGGTCAAACGCCTGGGTGCGAATGCCGTCCTCGGTGACGGTGAAAATCCGGTTGCGGCTGTTCACGCTGCGGCCCATGATGAAGTAGGCGATGACCGCCTGGGTGTTGTCCGCGCTGCGGCCCAGCAGGATGCCCCGGCCGGGATAGGGGTTGTTTTTCAGTTCGGTTGCAATATCCAGTTTTTTCATAGGAACCTCCCAATGCGCCCTGGGCGCGAAACAGTCGTAAAAGTCAAGAATCTGATTATCCCTTTGAATCAGCCGCGTCTATTTATAGCGGCTAGTGACTAGTGATTAGTGGCTAGAAAAATGGCGTTTCTTATAGAAATTCCACATCTGTCGGACAAAATTGACATTAGCGACAAGCACTTTCCCCTCTTGCCTCCCCTGAAAGGGGAGGAGGGCCGCCGCCGTAGGCGGTGGCGGAGGGGTTTTGGCACATGGCCGAATAAAAGGAATAACCGGAAAGTCAAAATCATTGAAACATCCGCAGGGCATACCGGTCTCCGTCAAACTCGTCGAAAATCGCCGCCCACCCAGCCTGGTCGCCGCCGGACTGGGCCTGTCCCTCCTTTGCAAAAGAGGAGACGGTGCGGAAGGTCAAGTGGTCGTTCTCCAGCCGGGTCAGCCGGGGGAGGGCGTAGGCCCGCTCGGTCACCACCACCAGCAGGTAGTTCCCACCCCGGTAGTGCTGCTCCAGCCACAGGGCCAGGGCCGCCACATCGTTGATGGCCCCCTCCGGGTCCAGAGCAATCTTGGCGTTTTTCATCACGAAAAGGGTGGTGCGGTCCCCCTCCAGCAGCCGCTGGAACTTGTGCTCCAGGTGGGCCATGCGGCCCCGCAGCTCCTGCATGGCCTGTACCACGGCCTGAGGGTCCTCCCGACCGTCGGGCAGCCGCAACTGCTCCACCGGCGTTTTGCCGTGGAAGGAGAGGTGGGTGGTCTTGCAGAGGAACATCCCGTTGCTTTGCAGCTCCACGCCGCCGGAGAGGATGGTCTCCGGGTACTCCATGCACCGGGGCAAGTCCGCGTCGCCGTAGACGTAGCACCAGGAGAAGGGGTAGGAATCCAAGTTTCCGTCCAGGTGGTCCTGGATGCGGAAGCTGACCTCGCAGTTGAAGCCCAGGCTGACGATGGTATCGAAATGCGCGGGCCAGGCCGTCTTTGGCCGGTTAAACCCGTGCAGCAGTCGCTCCAGCATCGTCAGCGAATGTGAACGATGCGGCCCTCTACGGAAAGCCGCCCTTCACAGAATAAGCTCACAGCCTGGGGCAGGAGGACCCATTCCGCCTGCTCCATGATGCGGCGCTGCAAGGTCGCGGGGGTGTCGTCCTCGTTGACGGCCACGGCCTTTTGCAGGATGATGGGGCCGCCGTCGCACTCCTCAGAGACGAAGTGGACGGTGGCGCCGGAAACTTTGACGCCGTATTCCAGCGCCCGCTCGTGGACGTGCAGCCCATAATAGCCCTCTCCGCAGAAGGAGGGGATGAGGGCGGGGTGGATGTTGATGATGGCGTTGGGGTAGGCGTGTACCAGCTCCTCGGTGAGGACGTACATAAACCCGGCCAGCACCACCAGGCCGATGTCCAGCTCCTGGAGCTGTTGGGCCAGGGCGACTGTCATGGCCTGGTTGTCCGCGTAGTCTTTCCGGTTGACCACATAGCCGGGGATGTTCGCCTTCGCCGCCCGCTCCAGGGCGTAGGCGGTGGGGGAGGAGGAGATCACGGCGGCGATTTCGCCGTTTTTGATCTCCCCTCTGGCCTGGGCGTCGATGAGGGCTTGGAGGTTGGTGCCGCCGCCGGACACCAGCACAGCAATGCGCACCATCAGAACAGCACCTCCACGCCGGCGTCTCCCGCCTTGACGGAGCCGATGATAAAGCCATGCTGTCCGGCGCGGACGGCGGTGCCCATAGCCAGACCCGCCTGGTCTTTGGGCAGGGCCACGACCATGCCAATGCCCATGTTGAAGGTGTTGTACATATCTCTTGTGGGGATATTCCCGGCCCGCTGGATGATGTCGAAGATGGGCAGGCGGGGGAAGGAACGGGTGTCGATGACAGCGGTCAGCCCCTTCTTCATCATGCGGGGGACGTTTTCATAGAAGCCACCGCCGGTGATGTGGCTGACGCCGTGGATGTCCACCCCGGCGGCCAGCAGCTGGCGGATGGCGTGGACATAGATGACGGTGGGCCGCAGCAGCTCCGCGCCCAGGGTGTTGCCCAGTTCGTCATAGTGGTCGTCCCAGTGGTTCTCGATGTCCAGCACCTTGCGGACCAGAGAGAAGCCGTTGGAGTGGACGCCGCTGGAGGTCATGCCTAGCAGCACGTCACCCTCCTGCATCCGAGCCTCGGGGTCGATGCGCTTGTCCGCGTCCACCATGCCCACGGCGAACCCAGCCAGGTCGTACTCGTTCTCCGGGTAGAAGCCGGGCATTTCTGCGGTCTCGCCGCCCACCAGGGCGCAGTCGGACATCTTGCAGCCATCGGTGATGCCCTTGACGATCTGCTCAATACGGCTGGGGACGTTCTTGCCGCAGGCGATGTAATCCAGGAAAAACAGAGGCATAGCGCCGCCGCAGATGATGTCGTTGACGCACATGGCCACGCAGTCGATGCCCACAGTGTCGTGCTTGTCCATCAAAAAGGCCAGCTTCAGCTTGGTGCCCACGCCGTCCGTACCGGAAACCAGCACGGGGCGCTTCATACCAGCGAAGTCCGGGGCAAACTGACCGCCGAAGCCGCCCAGGTCCCCCAGCACGCCGGGGATATAAGTGGAGGCGACCAGGGGCTTGATGCGGTCCACCGCCTCGTATCCGGCGGTCACATCCACCCCGGCGGCAGCGTAGGAAGCGGATTTGCTGTTGGTGTTCATGTTCAGGTTTCCTCCTCAGGATAGGTGACAGAGTAGAGCGGCTCGGAGCGGAGCTTGGGGATGGGCAGGACGTAGTTGCCGGAAAAGCAGGCGTCGCAGTACCGCAGGTTCAGCTTTTTGGACAGGTGCTCCAGCCCCTCCAGAGGCATATATTGCAGGGAATCCGCGCCGATGAGCTGACACACTTCTTCCTCCGTCCGGTTGTAGGCGACCAAGTGCCGTTCGTTGGGGATGGCGGTGCCGTAATAGCAGGCGTAGACAAAGGGAGGCGCGGTGATTTTTACATGGACCTCGGTGGCCCCTGCGTCCCGCAGCAACTGCACGATGCGGGCCATAGTGCCGCCCCGGACGATGGAATCGTCTACCAAAACCAGGCGTTTTCCCTTGACCACGGCGCTCATGGCGTTGAGCTTGATGCGGATGGACTTCTGCCGCTGGATTTTGCGGCTCTGGATGAACGTCCGCTGAATATAGCGGTTTTTCATCAGCCCCATGCCGTAGGGGATGCCGGACTCCTTGGCGTAGCCCATGGCGGCCACAATGCCGCTATCGGGGACGCCCACCACCAAATCGGCCTCGGTGTTGGAATACCGGGCCAGACAGCGTCCCGCTTCCTCCCGGACTACGCCCACTGGCGCGCCGTCGATGACGGAATCCTGCCGGGCGAAGTAGATCAGCTCAAACATGCACAGGGCGGACTTGGCGTGGCGCACGGCACACTGATAGCTTTTCAGCTGACCGTGATGGACCACCGCCACCTCCCCCGGCGCGATGTCCCGGATGAGGGTGCCGCCCAGGGACTGGATGGCGCAGGACTCGGAAGAGAACACATAGCAGTCTCCCACCTTGCCCACGCAGAGGGGGCGGATACCGTTGGGGTCCCGGGCGGCGATGAGGGTGTCCCGGTCCATCATGACGATGGAAAACGCGCCGATCATATACTCCATGGCGTTGAGCACCGCGTCCTCCAGAGTGTTGGTGCGCAGGTGCTCCCGGACGATGAGGTTGGTGATGATCTCCGCGTCGTTGGTGGTCTGGAAGATGGCGCCCCGGCTCTCCATTTCGGTTTTCAGAGCGGCGCTGTTGACCAGCTTGCCGTTATAACACAGGGCGATGGAGCCGGAGGCGTGGTGGGCCACGATGGGCTGGGCGTTGTTGGGGTTGGCGTCCATCAGGTCGTTGGCATGGCGGACGTGGCCGATGGCGGCGGTGGCCCCGGCCATTTTTTGCAGGTCCCGGCTGGCGAACACCTCCGGCACCAGCCCCTTGCCCTTGCGCAGACTCAGAATGCCGTTGGCGGAGCAGGTGGCGATGCCGCAGGACTCCTGCCCTCGGTGCTGGAGGGCGTAGAGGGCGTTGTAGGTGTCAAAGGCCGGGTCCCGGGAGAAACTGGGGTCGCTGCCCGCTGGCTCTCCCGGTGCCTGGGCCTTGATGATGCCGAATACGCCGCATTCCTCGTGCAGTTTATCGGGATTTTCAGGTAAAATGGCGTTGTGGTTCATGGTTCCTCCCAAACGGGGCGAAAGCGGGGACCGGCTGGTCATGCCTCCCCCATCAGGCGGCGCATGACCTCCTGGTAGGCGTCCTCCACGTTGCCCATATCCCGGCGGAAGCGGTCCTTGTCCAGCTTCTCGTGGGTGTTCTCGTCCCAAAGACGGCAGGTGTCGGGGCTGATCTCGTCGGCCAGGACGATCTGACCATCGGCGGTCTTGCCAAACTCGATCTTGAAGTCCACCAGGTCGATGCCGATGCCCTTCAGATAAGACTTCAGGAAAGCATTGATTTTGAAGGTGTAGTCCTTGATGAGGTTGACCTCGTCCCAGGTGACCAGCTTCAGGGCCACAGCGTGGTAGGCGTTGAGCAGGGGGTCGCCCAGGTCGTCGTTTTTATAGGAGAACTCGATGGTGGGCTCGTCAAAGACGATGCCCTCCCGGACGCCGTAGTGCTTGGCGAAGGAACCGGCGGAGATGTTGCGGACGATGACCTCCAGCGGGACAATGGAGACCTTCTTCACGGCGGTCTCCCGGTCGGAAAGCTGCTGGATGAAATGGGTGGGTACGCCCGCCTCTGCCTCCAGCTTCTGCATCATAAAGTTGGACATCTTGTTGTTGATAACGCCCTTGCCCACGATGGTGCCCTTTTTCAGGCCGTTGAACGCGGTGGCGTCGTCCTTATAGTCCACGATGACCACGTTGGGGTCATCGGTGGCGAATACCTTTTTGGCCTTGCCTTCGTAGAGCTGTTCCAGTTTTTCCATGATGAATCGTTCCTTTCCAAAATCAAAAAGTTGGGATACGCTATGCTTGAGTTCAAATTTCCTGGGCCTGGAGCTTTGCGTCCTTTTCGGCCACCTGCTGAGCCATCTCTGCCTTGAAGTCGGCCAGCTTCTGGACCAGGGAGGGCTCCTCCAGGGCCAGCATCTGAGCGGCCAGGATACCGGCGTTGGCGGCTCCGTTGACGCCCACCGTGGCCACGGGGATGCCGGAGGGCATTTGCACGATGGAGAGCAGGCTGTCCAGTCCGCCCATCATAGAGGTCTTGATGGGGACGCCGATGACGGGGAGGGTAGTGTACGCGGCCAGCACCCCGCCCAGGTGAGCGGCCTTGCCCGCTCCGGCGATAATAACGCCGAAGCCCTTTTCGGCGGCGGTGGAGGCGAACTGCTCCGCTGCGGCGGGGGTGCGGTGGGCGGAGATCACATGGACCTCATAGGGGATGCCGAACTGTTTCAGCTTGTCCACAGCGTCCTTCATGACGGGAAGGTCGCTGTCGGACCCCATGATCACAGCAACTTTTTTCATTGAAAAAACCTCCTGAGCGATTGTTGTAAAGGGGAGAGGGGAGACGGCGCAGAGATGTGCGCACACCTCACCGAAAAAAAGCAAGCAGAGTGGAACATCTGCCTGCTTTGGTTCATAGGATAGACTGATAGAAGGGAAAGAGAAAACGGACAGACGCCACGCCGACAATGCGTCCGCTGCGCTGCACATCCGCCATAGAACAATCCCTCCCCACCCTTGAATGATGATAGTTTATCCCAAAAACAGCGGCTTTTCAAGGGGAGAGAGGGGGCTTTGTTCAACTTTGTACGCTTGAACAACCGCCGCCGAAAAAACGGCGGACTTGTTGAGCGTTTCGCTTGAATGTGGACGAAAGGACAGGGGAGAGAGGGTGGCCCGCCGTCAAAATCCGTTGGCGTCGAACATCTGGGCCAAGTAGCGTCCCCGCACCCGCCAATCGGCGGCGGCGGCGTAGGCGGTGCGCCGCCGGGCGAAGGCGTCGCCGTCCTCCTCCAGAGCCAGGGAGCAGGCGCTGACAAATTCGATGTCGAAATGGGCGGTGTACACTACGTCGCCGTAGAAAGGTTCGTTGTCCCCGGAGAGCATGGTCACGATGGGCTTGCCGGAGGCCAGGTACTGGTAAAGCTGCTCTGAGGCCAGGGGCGGCGCAGGGTCCCGCTCGTCCAGCAGGGTGAAGCACACATCGAAGCCCGCCAGATACCGGGGCAGAGAGGGGAGGGACTTCTCTCCCAGGAAAAACACGTTTTTCTGCTTGCGCATGGCAGAATAGCCGGGGTTCTGCCGGGAGACCGGCCCCACAAAGACGAAGCTCCACTCCGGGTGAGCCAGCGCCGCCTGATACGCGGGGCCAAGCTGAGTGAAATCGTCCACCCGGCCCAGATAGCCAAAGATGGGCTGAGGGACGCGGGACAGGTCCGCCGGAGCAGTGGGGTAAACGGTGGCGGCCTGGGAGAACAGCGGGTAGTCCACGCCGTTGGGCAGCAAGGCCACGTTGTCGCTGTACTGAATCAGCCGGTCCTGCAACGGCTCCGATGCGGCAAAGACCACGTCCGCCTCTCCAGCCAGCGTCGCCTCCCACTCAGGAGGGAGCTGGGACCAGTTCTGGTCACAGTCGTAGACCAGCCCGCCGCACTCCGGCAGCAGGTAGGCCAGCTCCACCTGGTCGGGACAGCGGAGCCACAGCACCGAGCGGTCAAACCCCTGTTCCTCCATGCACTGGCGGATAAAGGCGGCGTTTTGTCGGCTCCGCCGGGCGATGCGGGCGGGAGCCTCCTCGTTGGCGGGAACGCTGGCGGGCAATGTGAAGGCCAGCACCTGCTCCGCCACCCTGCCGCCCTCCCGGGGGCGGCGCAGACTGGAAAAACGGGACTGGGCAGGCTCAAAAAACAGCACCTCCGCCTGGGGGAGCCAGCGCACCAGATTCCCGATCCGGTTTGGCCCCTCGCCCCAGGGGAGATGGGAAACGCAGATGATTTGAGCCATAGGACAGCACCTCGCAATGCAGGTAAATTTTTTGTAAACGAAAAGCAAATTGGAATAGACAGGGGGCCTACCCTGTTGTATCATGACAGCAGTTGTTTTGCAGGAGGTCGTGTATGTTCGCTTTGTTTCAACAGCTGGACGTGGGAGTTCTGCTCTTTTTGCAGGAGCATCTGCGCTGCGCCCCACTGTCTCTGTTTCTGATCCCGCTGACCATCTTCGGCGGCTGCGGGACTATGTGGATCATCCTCTCGGTACTGCTCCTGTTCCGGCCCGATACCCGCAAGGCGGGGTGGATGGCGCTGCTGTCCCTGCTGCTGTGCTACATCTTCAACGACCTGATTTTGAAGGAGCTGGTGCAGCGGTCCCGGCCCTTCTGGGTCATCCCGGAGTTGACCACCCTGGTGGCGGAGCCAACCTCGTACTCCTTCCCATCGGGCCACGCCTGCTCTTCTTTCGCGGCGGCCCACACCTACTGGATGGGCCTGAAAGAGCGGCGGTTCCGTTGGCTGCGGTGGGTGACGATGGCGCTGGCGGTGCTGATGGCCTTCTCCCGGCTCTACGTAGGGGTCCATTACCCCACGGATGTGCTAGCCGGGTGCCTGGTGGGATTCGTAGGCAGCGGCATCATCTGGAAGCTGCTCAACCGACGCTATGACGCGATAGAATGGCATATTTTAAGCAGAAAGACAAACTAAGGTGCGGGCGGATACTCGCTGCACAGCAGCCGGTAAGGCGGTTCGTCCTCCTCGATGGCGGGGAACCGTCCGGCGGGCGGGTTGAAGCGGTTGTCGGTGTTGTCGTCGTTGCACTGGCTGACTTCGCCCAGCAGCACCGGCCCTGTCCCCGGCTCCACGGAGAAGTCGTGGTACAGCCGCTGCTGGATGTGGATGCTCTCGCCGGGTGTCAGTTTGATTTGCGTTCCGGCGGGAACGGTGAACGTCCGCCCGTCACAGTGGACGGTCACAGGGCTGTCGAAGTCGATCTCCTCGTCGGGGAGAGAGTTGTACACCCGGATGAGGACGTTGCCGCCGCCCCGGTTGATAATGTCCTCGGTCTTGTACCAGTGGAAGTGGTTCAGAGAATACTGCCCCTCTTTCAGGTAGAGCAGCTTTTCCGCGTAGACTTTGGGATAACGCTCCGGCATGGAGCGGTTCCCGTTGCGGATGGTGATGAGGGAGAAGCCGACTTTGTCGAAGTCGCCGCTGCCGTAGTCGGTGATGTCCCAACCCAGCATACAGTCCCGGACTTCGTCGTACTCGTGGCCCTTTTCCAGCCACTCCTCCGGGGTAAAGTGGCAGAAAGGCGGGAGATAGCAGTGCTCCCGCGCACACATGGCCTCCATCTCCCGGAGCGCCCGGTTGATCTCGCTGCGTTTCATCGGTTTACTCCTTACAGCTCGAAGCTGGATGCGCCGAAGTCGAATGCGTCCAGGTTTTTGATTTGGAACAGGTCAAAGACCGCCTGCTCCAGGTCCTCGTCGTTGACCGGGGCGTAATTTTCCGCCTTCTGGTCGTCCTTGCCCACCAGCCGGAGGATGGCCACATCCCCCTCGTGGTCGTCGGCGGGCAGGAAGATACCGAACGCCTCCCGGTTGTACTCCACCATGTCCAGCAGCTCATAGATCTGCACGTTGCCCATCGGGTCCTCCAGGTTCAGCAGGACCCGGTTGTTGTTTGTATCCAGCATCATAATTGGGTTTCCTCCCGTTCTCTCTGGTTGCGCTTGTGTCCAAGATACCCCTCTAAAATCAGCGTGGCCGCCACCGCGTCCACCGTCTGCTTCCGCTTTTTGCCCCGGCGTCCGTTTTCGGAGAGAATGCGGTGGGCGTCCACTGTGGTCAGGCGTTCGTCCCACAGGGTCAGGGGCAGACCAGTCCGCTCCCGCAGAATGGCCGCCAGCGCCTCGCTTTTGGCGGCGCGCTCTCCGAGGGTGTCGTTCATGTTTTTGGGGTAGCCCAACACCAGCTCGTCCACCTGATGCTCCGAGACGAGATTCAGCAGCTGCTCCACCACCACCTCCTGCTTGCGGCTGGAGATGACGGTGGTGTACCCGGCCAGCAGCCCAGTGGGGTCGGAAATGGCGACCCCCGTTCGGGCGTCTCCGTAGTCAATGGCCATAACGCGCATGGGCATTCCCTCCTGTGATTCTGTGTTCTGCGCTCTATTGTACCATTCTTACGCCTCATTTGTCCACCTGAAAATGCCGTTTTATGGGGCAGCGGTCAAACAAAATGACAATTACCCACTAACCTACTCGTAAAACCAGTTGACAAAACGCGGAAAACCGCCTATAATCGTAACAACAGCAAAGTACACGGAAGAGGAGCCGCGTGACGGCTCCTTTCTGTTCAGGGGAGGTCGTTCCTATGTCCACGGATATGGAGTCCAAAATCAAAGGCATTGTGGACTATATCGTGGCCGACGCGGAGCAAGAGCATCGGCTGAAAAATCTGTCCATCCACTTGCAACCCGATAAGCGCGTCATCATCGGGATTCTGGAAAAGCTGCAAATCATCCTCTTTCCCGCCCACTTCGGCAGCAAAAAGGTCAGCGAGTTTGCCGTCAAATACGAGCTGGGCGGGCTGGTGGAGGAGGTTTACTCCGACCTGACCGACCAGATTACCCTGGCCCTGCTCCACAGCGAGGAATACGCCGACCTGCCCAAGCGGGAGCGCAAGCAGGTGGCGGCGGGGCTGACGGAGCAGTTTTTGGACACCCTGCCCCGGTTGCGGGACTACCTGAAAATGGACATTCAGGCGGGCTTCGAGGGGGACCCCGCCGCCTTCAACACCGACGAGATCATCTTCTCCTACCCCGGCTTCTACGCCATCATGGTCAACCGGCTGGCCCACGAGCTGCACCTGCTAAAGGTGCCGCTGATCCCCCGCATCATGACGGAGCACGCCCACGGTCAGACTGGCATCGACATCCACCCAGGCGCCACCATCGGGCGGTACTTTTTCATCGACCATGGCACCGGCGTGGTCATCGGGGAGACCACCACCATCGGCGACCGGGTGAAGATTTACCAGGGTGTCACCCTGGGCGGCCTGTCCACACGGGCGGGGCAGGGCCTGCGCAACGTCAAGCGTCACCCCACCATTGAGGACGACGTGACCATCTACTCCAACGCCTCTATCCTGGGGGGCGAGACGGTCATCGGCAAGGGCTGTGTCATCGGCGGCAACGCCTTTATTACCCAGTCGGTCCCGCCCCATACGCGGGTCAGCATCCGTACCCCGGAGTTGCTTTATAAGCCGGATGAGTTCTGTGTCACCGACCAGAGCGAGTATTGGACTTACGAGATTTAAGGTCGTAGAAAGATAAAAAACGAGCCATTCCCACTGGGGTGGCTCGTTTTTTCATATTATTCACGTTTGAACACTTTGCTCTAGCCACTAGTCACTAGCCACTATCACGCTTTCCCCAGTTTTTCCTCCACCTTGCCCGTCAGCCAGGCAACGAACGGCTCCATGCCCTCGCCGGTGCGGGAGGACACCGGGAACACCCGCACGTTGGGGTTCACGCCCTTGGCGTTGTCCGTCACCCGTTGGGGATCGAAGTCGAAGTAGGGGAGCATATCGTACTTGTGCAGCACCAGTCCGTCGCAGGTGGCGAACATCAGGGGGTATTTCTCCACCTTGTCGTCCCCCTCCGGGATGGACAGCACCGCCACCCGGAAGTCCTCGCCAATGTTGAACTCGGCGGGGCAGACCAGGTTGCCGATGTTCTCCACGAAAATCACGTCCAAATCGTCCAGCGAGAACAGGGGCAGGATGTTCTGGATGGACATGGCCTCGATGTGGCAGGCCCCCTGGGTCTGGAGCTGGACGCAGGGAACGCCCATGCCCTGCATGGTCTCCGCGTCAATCTGCCCGGCGATGTCGCCCTCGATGACGCCCACCCGGTAGCGGGGGGACAGCGCCCGGATGAGGCCCATGATCAGGTTGGTTTTCCCCGCGCCGGGGGACCCCATCACGTTGACCAGACAGACCTGCTTCTGGGCCAGCAGGTCCTTGACCGCCTGGCTGACATCCTCGTTCCACTCCATGACCTGCTTGACGACCTTGATTTCCATTGTTCCGCCTCCATGCGGTCCTGTAGGAACCGCTCGTTGAAATTCGATTTATTATATCACCGGAGCGCAGAAAACACAAGACATTTTCAAAGTATTTTGTCTGTCAACAGGTCAAGTGTACCCAGGCGTCCGCCAGACTCGGGTCGTTGAACAGCGTTCCCCGGGGCGGGGTCAGGGTGAAAGCCAACAGGATGCCAATGGCAAGAATGTACAGCCCCGCCAGCAGGGAGAGACTGCTCCGGGGGACGGGCAGCCACCGCCGCAGGGGGAAGTAGGCGGCGATGGACAACACGAAAAGCGCTAGATCCACCGCCAGCAGCCGCCCGCCCAGCACCACATGGTAGCTCCACGCCACCACCAGCATCCCCGCGCAGCACAGCAGGATGGCGGTCAAGCCCCCGGCGCGCCGCTCTTTGGAGTAAAACGCGAACTCCACCAGCAGCAGGGGCCAGAAGAGAAGCTTGACGTGTTCCCATATGCTCTCGCTCACTGGGGAGAGGAACTCCGTCAAAATGCTGGGCCAGAGACCAAACAGCCCGTGTAACCCTATCCCCAACACCAACGCCACGCCAAAAGGCGGCAGACAGCGTTTGAGTTCCGCAATGGGGATCCGTTCCCTGATTTGTTCCATAGCGCGCCTCCCTCTGTTCGTCTGGGATACACTATGCAGCAAAACAGGAAATAGACCGGCCCGACGGCAGAAAACGAGGCCCGGAACCCCGAAAGGCTCCGAACCTCGTCTATTGGTTATGTAC
This sequence comes from Clostridiales bacterium, assembly GCA_020859945.1. Classification (GTDB taxonomy): domain Bacteria; phylum Bacillota; class Clostridia; order Oscillospirales; family Oscillospiraceae; genus Onthomonas. The sequence continues at coordinate 53,726 of JAJBVG010000079.1, forward strand.
TGTACTTCGCGCCAGCGAAACCTCTTACAGCACCAGGAAGGTGCAGGTGGCGGGAGCGAATGTGATGGGACCGGCGCTCTGGGCCACAGGCTCCATAGCGGGCAGGCTGTTGCCCTCGCCCAGCACCAGCGGCTGGCCGTTCAGGGTCATCACCGTAGCGCGGAGCTTGCCGTCCAGCCCCTCCAGGGTGTAGCGCTGGGCGTCTTTGGGCAGTTCGGCGGTGGTGGCCTCGGTGGTGGAGGTGTTGATGACCAGATAAACCACGCCGGGCTTGCCGTCCTTGCGGCTGTGGGCGAAGACGTGCGCGCCCTCCCGCACCGGCTCGCCGGTGTCGTAGACGGTGGTACCCATCAGGCGGTTCCACAGCAGCACAGCGAAATAGTTGGGCCGGGGGTCAAAGACCTGACGGGCCAGGAAGCCGTAGTCGGAGGAGGCCAGGGTGTTGTGGAAGATGACACCACTGGTCACGGTGGAGAAGCTGCCCAGTTCGTTCAGGGTGCGGAACACATCCAGATAGGTGGAGGCCCAGGCGTCGCCGCCGCCGCCAGCGTCGCCGGATTCCGTGACCCACATTTCCGCGCCGGGGACGTACTTGTCCCGCATGGGGGCGTAGGTGCGGGCGAAGTTGGCGGCAGTGTCCAGATACTCCTCGCACAGAGCCTCGTCAGGCTGCCAGTGAGCGCCGGGCATGACAGAGGCCAGCCGGTCAGAAATGCCGTTGTAATAGTGATAGCTGAACACGTCCAGCGGAACCTTGGTGCCTTCCATCAGGTCGGCGCAGTTGCAGGTGTCGCTGGCCAGCTGCTCGATGCCGCCGCCGGACTTCCGACCAAAGGTCAGGTTGTCGCCGCCGGTGGAGCTGGGGCCAACCTTGATGCAGTCGGGATAGTTCTCATCCAGCCACTGGAAGAACAAATCCTGATCCCGGCGGTAGTCGGCAGGGGTGTATCCGGGAGGGAAGCCGGTGTCTTCCATCATGTTGGGTTCATTGGTGAACTCCGCCGCATCGATGGGCACACCATATTCCGCGCTGAGGCTAAAAATCTTCTCCGCCTCGGTGGGGGGCCAAGGCTCGTGGGCGCTGTGCAGGCCGGGGCAGTTGGCCACAGAGATGATCAATTTGGCGCCGATGGCCTTGACGAAGTCCAGCACGCCGATCCACTGCTCTTTGGTCAGCACGTTCAGGTAGCCTTCGGGGACCTGGCCGTTGGTGGTGCCGTCGAAGTCATAATAGGTCTTGGTGGACCAGGTGCCGGACACCCGTACCCACGCGGTGCCCAGCTCTTTGGCCAGGGCGCGGAGCTTTTCGTTGTACAGGTCGATGGGGGGATAGACCTGCATCAGGTCCTTGTACATGGCGGCAATGCCCTCATCGGTGGCCTCCACGTAAAATTCCTCGGTGCCGGCGATCTGTCCGGGGGTGTATGCCTTCCAGAAGGTGCCGCCGGTGACCTCGGCAAACTCCACGTTGTAGGACATCATCATGGGGTTGCCTTCCCGCAGGGCGGGCAGGCCCTCGGCCTGGATTTTGATAAACTCTGCCATAAAACGCTCCTTTCATCGCGTCATGTTTCCTGCGCCGCAAAGGGCGGCGCTTGCTTATGTATTATTATACAAGAGATATTTTCTGTTCGCAAGCGAACTTTTACAAAAAACGCGGTAAAATCTTCGCGTCTTTGTGCAGAATTTACACATTTGGAGGACAGTATAACTTAAAACCGGATGACCTCCGGCTCATGGGTAAAGGAGGAGATAGTGGCAGTCGCGTCCTTGAAGTAGAACACAGAGGTGTTCCCCTCCGGGCCAGTGGTGTACATCTCCCGCAGGCTGGGATAGGCGTCCAGCAGGGACTCCTGAGCCTCTGTTCTTGTGTCCAAAACGACGGAACCAGCCAGGCGCAGCCACTCGCCGCCCTTCATGGCGCAAATCTCTACTTTGGGGTTTTCCAGCATCTGCCGCTCTACTTGCTTCCCCTTGCCGGTCTGGAGGTACAGCTTTCCCTCAAAGAGGTGGATGGTCCCGAAGGGGCGGACGCGGGGCTGGCCACGGTCATCGGTGGCCAGGTAATAGGTTTGGGCTTCCTTCAAAAATTCGTAAACTCGGTTCATGGTATGTTCCTTTCTGTGAAAAGTAAATGGTCAGGATACTATATTATAACATGCTTCATTGGGAAGGACAAGGCGGTATTTGAAGCGATTAGAAAATCCCTCATTCTACCGGGGAAATTTCCGTTTTTTGTGGTTGCAATTTCTTCGGGAAACGAGTAAAATATCATAGGGGATAAACCGTCCCCGGTATTTTTGCGCCTTTTCCCAACGACGATTACGAAAGGAGATGAGACAGGAATGGACGCAGGCGGTCGAAGTCGCAGAGCTGATGGCAATGACGCTCCGGTGCCCTTATGGGTCCCTGTTATCCACCGGTCTCACCCTCCCGTGAGACCGTCGGTTCTGCGAGTGTAGTGCGCAGTTCTGCCTCCCGACTTATTTCTTAAAAGTAAGAAGGAGGTAGTTCCCAATGAATATCGAAATCAACATGGAGGAGCTGAAAGAGCTTGTCAAAGACAAGGAGTTTCGCAAGCTGAAATTCCTGCTGGAACGGATGAACGAGGCGGACGTGGCGGAGTTCCTGGAGGAGCTGCCCATGCAGCAGTCCGTTTTGGTGTTCCGAATGCTCCCCAAGTCCACGGCGTCGGATGTGTTCGCGTTCCTGCCGGTGGAAATCCAAAAGGAGATCATCCTGGCCATCACCGACAAGGAGCTGCAAACCATTGTAGAGGACCTCTACATGGACGATGTGGTGGACATGCTGGAAGAGCTCCCCGCTTCTGTGGTCCGCCGGGTGCTGGAGAACGCCACCCCGGAGACCCGCAAGACCATCAACCAGTTTCTAAACTACCCGGAAAACTCCGCCGGGAGCATTATGACGGCGGAATACATCTCCCTGAAACGGGGGATGACGGTCAGCCAGTCCTTCGACTACATCCGCGCCCACGGGCAGGATAAGGAGACCATCTACGTCCTCTACGTCACCGACGCGGAGCGGCACCTGGAGGGCGTGGTCACGGTGAAGGACCTGCTAATGCACGGCTATGAAGTCCCCATCGAAGAATTGATGGATGTCAACGTCATCAGCTGCGTCACCACCGACGACCAGGAAGACGCCGCCAACCTGATGAAAAAGTACGACCTGCTCTCTCTGGCGGTGGTAGACACCGAGGACCGCTTGGTGGGCCTCATCACCGTGGACGACGCGGTGGACGTAATGCAGCAAGAGGCCACGGAGGACATGGAGAAGATGGCGGCTATGCTGCCCTCAGAGCGGGCCTACCTGAAAACCAGCGTGTTCGACACCTGGAAAGCCCGTATCCCCTGGCTGATGCTGCTGATGATCTCCGCCACCTTCACCGGGGCCATCATCGACAGCTTCGAGGACGCGCTGGCGGTCTGCACGGTGCTGACCGGCTTCATCCCCATGCTGATGGACACCGGCGGCAACTCCGGTTCCCAGGCGTCGGTGTCGGTCATCCGTGGTCTGTCCCTGAAGGAAATCGAGTTTGACGACCTGTTCCGGGTCATTTGGAAGGAAATTCGTGTGGCGGTGCTGTGCGGCTTTACTCTGGCCTGCGTCAACTTTGTCAAGATCCTTGTGGTGGACAAAATGCTCATGGGCCGGGAGGGAATCACCCTGATGGTGGACGCAGTGGTCTGCGCCACGCTGATGCTGACCATCATCTGCGCCAAATGCATTGGCTGTATCCTGCCCATGCTGGCCGACCGGCTGGGCTTTGACCCGGCAGTGATGGCGTCTCCCTTTATTACCACCCTGGTGGACGCGGTGTCGCTGCTGATCTACTTCCAGCTGGCCAGCGCCGCGCTGGGGTTCTAAGCTCCACCGCCGAAAAATATCATATGCAGAAAGAGGAAATGCGCCGTTTGACGGGCGGGCGTTTCCTCTTTCTGTCCGTTCATAAAAATTTAACAAAATTCTTCCGCAGGAAAGAGGAATTTTCGCCTTTGTTTGCGTATTATTAAACTAGAAGAGTGATTTCGCATTTGTCAAGGGGAAATCCGGCGCTTTTCACCGTCCGTTTCCCCTTGCGGTGAGCAATTTGGGAAGGAGGGGGAAGCAATGGCAATTCCAGACTCGTTTTTGGACGAGGTCAACGCCCGCACCGACATCGTTGACCTGGTCTCCAGCTACGTCCAGCTGCAAAAGAAGGGCAGCCGGTACTGGGCCTGCTGTCCCTTCCACAGCGAAAAGACCCCCTCCTTCTGCGTCTCTCCAGACAAGCAGATGTACTATTGCTTCGGCTGCCACAAGGGAGGCGGGGCCATCAGCTTCGTCATGGAGGAGGAAGGCGCAGGCTTCGTGGACGCAGTGGCCATCCTTGCCCAGCGCGCGGGGCTGCAAATGCCCGAAGCCGACGAGGACCGGGGCCGCCAGAAGCAGCGGGAGCGGCTTTACGCTCTGAACCGGGAGGCGGCGCGTTACTTCAACCAGAACCTGAGCAGTCCACAGGCGGAAAACGCCCGGCGCTACCTGGCAGACCGGGGACTGTCCCGGCGGACCATCACCAACTTCGGTATGGGGTACGCTTTCAACCAGTGGGACGCCCTCATCAAGGCCATGGCCGAGAAGGGGTACAGCAAAAAAGACCTGCTGGACGCCGGACTGGTGGTAGCCAACCAAAAGGGCAACATCTACGACCGGTTCCGGGGCCGGGTCATCTTCCCCATCATCGACCTGCGGGGTAATGTTATCGGTTTCGGGGGTCGGGTGCTGGACGACACCAAGCCCAAGTACCTGAACTCACCGGACACTCCCGTCTACAACAAGAGTAAAAACCTCTTCGCCATGAACATTGCCAAAAAATCCAAGGCGGGACGGCTGATTCTGACCGAGGGGTATATGGACACCATCTCCCTCCACCAGGGCGGGTTTGACTGCGCGGTGGCCTCTCTGGGTACCTCCCTGACCGAGGACCACGCCCGACTGATGGCCAAGTACACCAAAGAGGTGGTGCTGGCCTACGACGGCGACGCGGCAGGCGTAGCGGCGGCACAGCGGGCCATCGGCATCCTGAGCCGGGTGGGACTGGAGGTCCGGGTGCTGAACGTCACCGGGGCCAAGGACCCGGACGAGTTCATTAAAAAATATGGCCGGGCCGCCTTCCAGAAGCTGTTGGACGGCTCGGAGGGCCAGGTGGAGTACCGTCTGCTGCAAATCCAGAAGAAGTACGACCTGACCGAGGACAGCCAGAAGGTGGAATACCTCCAGGAGGCCGCCCGGCTCATTGCCCAGCTTTCCAGCCCAGTGGAGCGGGAGATTTACGGTGGGCGAGCCGCCGCCGCCGCCGGGGTGGACCGGAAGGCCATGGACGACGAGGTGACCCGGCAGCGCAAACGCTCCAGTTGGCAGCAGCGCCGTCGGGAGGAGCGGCGGGCCATGACCCCCACTGCCAATCTCCAGCCGGAGGAGCGCAAGCTCCGCTATCAAAATATGCGCTCCGCCATGGCGGAGGAGGGTGTCATCGCCCTGACGCTGATGGACAGCGACCTGCTGGCCCTGGCGGATGACCTCAGCCCGGAACAGTTCTCATCGGAGCTGCTGGGCCGGGTCTACGGCATCCTGCGGGAGCGGTGGCAGGAGGGCAAGAGCAGCACGCTGGACAACCTGACCGCGCTGCTGGCCCCGGAGGAAATCAGCCACCTGACCAAAATCATGCAGCAACCCCAGACCCGCGCCAACAACGAACGGGCGCTGGCTGATTACATCAAAACCATTCAGAGCGAATGTGTCAAGCGCCAGGTCGCCGATGACAGCGACCTATTGGCGGTCATCCAAAGAAAAACGATGGAGGAACCAAAATGAGCGAAAAGAAAAAGACTGCGCCTCCCAAGGCTGAGGACAAGAACAACCGCATCCCCGACGGCGTCCCCGGTGCGGACAAGCTCAACGAGCTGATCGAGCGGGGCAAAAAGAAGGGCCGACTGACGGCGGCGGAAATGATGGAGCTGGACGGGGTAGACCTGGACAGCGAGGTGCTGGATAAATTCTATGAGATCTGCGAAAATTCCAGCATTGACCTGGTGGCCGATGAGGACATCGTGGATGTGGATGCTGCCGAACCCACCGAGGAGGAAATCAAGGACATCTCCGAGGAGGAAGTGGTGGACCCCAACACGCTGGTGGACAACTTCGGCATCGACGACCCGGTGCGGATGTACCTGAAAGAGATCGGCAAGGTGCCGCTGCTGACCCCGGAACAGGAGACAGAGCTGGCCAAGGGCATGAGCGCCGGGTTCGAGGCCCAGGCCATTCTGGACGAGGCCGAAAAGAACGGCGAGGAGCTGCCTCCCGACGTGGTAGCGGAGCTGGAAAAGACCATCAAAAAGGGTGAGCAGTGCAAGCAGAGCCTGTCTGAGGCCAACCTGCGCCTGGTGGTCTCCATCGCCAAGCGCTACGTGGGCCGGGGGATGCTGTTCCTGGACCTGATTCAGGAGGGCAACCTGGGCCTGCTGAAAGCAGTGGAAAAGTTCGACTACACCAAGGGTTATAAGTTCTCCACCTACGCCACCTGGTGGATTCGGCAGGCCATCACCCGGGCCATTGCGGACCAGGCCCGCACCATCCGCATCCCAGTCCATATGGTGGAGACCATCAACAAGGTCATCCGCGTCTCCCGGCAGTTGCTCCAGGAGCTGGGCCACGACCCCACCCCGGAGGAGATCGCCGAAGAGATGAATATGCCGGTGGACAAGGTCCGGGAGATTCTGAAAATCGCCCAGGAGCCGGTGTCGCTGGAGACCCCCATCGGCGAAGAGGAGGACTCCCATCTGGGCGACTTCATCCCCGATGAGGACGCCAGCGAACCCTCCGAGGCCGCGTCCTTCACCCTGCTGAAAGAGCAGTTGGTGGAGGTGCTCTCCACCCTGACGCCCCGTGAGGAGATGGTGCTCAAGCTGCGATTCGGCATTGAGGACGGGCGTACCCGCACCCTGGAGGAAGTGGGCAAGCAGTTCCACGTCACCCGTGAGCGCATCCGCCAAATCGAGGCCAAGGCCCTGCGCAAGCTGCGCCACCCCAGCCGCTCCAAGAAGCTGAAAGATTTCCTGAGCTGAGTGGAATCAGCCATTCCCGCCCCTTCCCGCGACCACCCGCCGGGGAGGGGCGGTTTGTTTTAGCAAACCCTCTTGCGGGCAGGGGGAGAATTGGGTATAATAATGTCTGCTGTATCACCACCATGCGGGAAGAGGGCGTTGCTGTGCAGAAATTGGAACACTACATACAGGTAGCCGGGCAGCGCCTGCGCTGCGGCTACACCACCGGCACCTGTGCCGCCGCCGCCGCCCGTGGCGCGGCAGAGCTGCTGCTGACCGGCGCGGCCCCCGACCTCTTGCGGGTGGAGACCCCCTCCGGCTTCACGATAGAGGTGGAGGTGGAGGAGGCCCAACTGTTGAAGGACTGCGCCCGCTGCGCCGTCCGCAAGGACGCCGGGGACGACCCGGACATCACTGACGGCGTTTTGGTCTGGGCGACGGTGGAGCGCACCGAGGCCCCCGGCGTGACCATCGACGGGGGAGAGGGCGTTGGCCGGGTGACCCGGCCCGGGTTGGACCAGCCCCCCGGCGCGGCGGCCATCAACAGCGTTCCCCGGCGGATGATAACGGAGCAATTAGAGACAGCCCTCCGAAATGCGGCGGCTGATTGCGGTCTACGGGCGGTCATCTCCATCCCCCAGGGGCGGGCGCTGGCGGAAAAGACCTTCAACCCCCGGCTGGGTATCGAGGGTGGGCTGTCGGTGCTGGGGACCTCCGGCATCGTGCGGCCCATGAGCGAGGCGGCGTTGGTGGCCTCCATCCATGCGGAGTTGGATGTTCGCCGGGCGGAGGGGACCCTCGACCTGCTGGTTTCTCCGGGAAATTACGGGGCAGATTTTGCCCGGGAGGTTCTAAGACTGGATTTGACGCAGAGCGTCCAGTGCTCCAACTACATCGGCGAAACGTTGGACTACGCTGCCGCAAAGGGGTTCCGCTCCCTCCTGCTGGTGGGACACTTGGGCAAGCTGGTGAAGTGCGCCGCCGGGGTGATGAACACCCACTCCCGGGTGGCGGACTGCCGCATGGAGACCCTGGCGGCCCATGCCGCCCTGCGGGGCGCAGGGCAGGAGACAGTACGCGCCATTTTGCAAGCTGTCACAACAGAAGCTGCAATTTCAGTGCTGCGAGATGCCAGTCTGCTGACTGAGACGATGGACAGCGTGGTGGACGCGCTTTCGCGCCACCTCCGCTGCCGGGCAGGGGAGACCCTGCGGGTAGAGGCGGTGCTGTTCACGAACCAACACGGTGTTTTGGGCGAGACGGAGGGCGCAGAGGAGCTGCTGGCCCTCCATAGGAAAGGGGAACAGGTACGATGATTCATTTCGTTGGCGCGGGGCCTGGCGCCCCCGATTTGATCACCCTCCGGGGCGCGAAACTGCTGGCGGAGGCGGACGTGATCCTCTACGCCGGTTCCCTGGTGAACCCGGCCCTTATGGAGGGGAAAAAAGCGACTTGCCAGGTCTACAATACCGCCCACATGACGCTGGAGGAGGTTCTTGCGGTCATGGAACGGACCGGGAATGACTGTGAAGTGGTTCGCCTTCACACTGGAGACCCTTCCCTCTACGGGGCCATCCGGGAGCAGATGGACGCGCTGGACCGCCTCAACATCCCCTATGACGTGACCCCCGGCGTCTCTGCCTTTTCCGGGGCGGCGGCGGCGCTCCGGGCGGAATACACCCTGCCGGAAGTTTCCCAAACGGTCATCATCACCCGCGCTGAGGGGCGAACCCCTGTCCCAGAGGGAGAAAAACTGCGGGACTTGGCCCGCCACCAGGCGACCATGGTGCTGTTCCTCTCCGCCGGACTGCTGACAAAGGTGCAGGAAGAGCTGCTGGCGGGAGGCTACCCGCCGGACACCCCCGCCGCCATTGTCTACAAGGCCACCTGGCCGGATGAAAAGGCGTTTTACTGTACAGTTGGCTCCCTGGCAGAAACCGCCGAGATAAACGATATCAGCCGGACGGCATTGGTCACGGTGGGCCGCTTTTTGGAGGGAGACTATGCCCGCTCCCGGCTCTACGACCCCTCTTTTAGCCACGGCTGGCGGGAGGCGCAACTGTGAGCCTTGTTTTGACTGCCTTCACCCAGCGGGGAACAGCGCTGGCCTGCCGTATTTCGTCTGCGCTGGGCGGGCAGGTCTGCACCCTGCCCAAGTTCCGGCGGGAAGGGACGGAGACCTACACGTCCTTCTCCCAGTGGACGGCGGCTCATTTCGCCGCCGGGGACGACATCATTTTCGTCTCAGCGGTAGGTATCGCTGTCCGGGCCATCGCCCCTAATTTGCAGGATAAATTCATTGACCCTGCAATTTTGGTTGTGGACGAGGCGGGGCAATTCGTTGTCCCCGTCCTCTCCGGTCATGTAGGCGGAGCCAACCGGCTGGCCCGGCAGGTGGCGCAAATCATTGGTGCCACGGCAGTCATTTCTACCGCCACCGATGTCAACGGACGCTTCGCCGTGGACGAGTGGGCGGCGGCGCAAGGCCTCCCCATCTCCGACCGGGCGGCTGCAAAGACCATTTCCGCAGCGCTGCTGGCGGGGGAACCGGTGGGGTTCACCTCGGAGTTTTCCCATGATTCGCTGCCGGAGGGCGTGACAGAGGGGACGCTCACCCCCGGTTTCGCCGTTACCTGCCGGGCAGACGATGTGTTCCCTGCCGGAACGCTGGTGCTGCACCCCAGGGCGCTGGCGGTGGGAATCGGCTGCAAGAAAAGCCTCCCGCCAGAGCGAGTGACGGAGACCGTGACGGACCTGCTCCGCCGCCAGGGACTGGCGCTGGAGAGCGTGTTCTGCCTGGCATCCATCGACCTGAAACGGGAGGACGCGGGCATCCGCCGCCTGGCGGAGCGACTGGATGTTCCCTGTCGTTTTTACACGGCGGAAGAACTGGCGGTGGCAGCGGGAAACTTCTCCGGCTCTGACTTTGTCCGCAGTGTGATCGGGGTGGACAGCGTCTGTGACCGGGCCGCGTGTCTCGCGGCGGAGGGTGGCCCCCTCCTGGTGGAAAAAACGGCCCGGGACGGCGTCACCGTGGCGGTGGCCCAGCGTGGCTATTTTGTGCGATTCGAGGTGGAGGAATGAAGCTCTATATCGTGGGCCTTGGTCCCGGCGGGGGCAAGGATTTGACCCTCCGGGCTAGGGAAGCGCTGGCGGAGAGCGACCTGTTCGTGGGCTACACCACTTACATCGACCTGGTAAAGGCAGATTTCCCGGGGAAACCCACTCTCTCCACTCCCATGCGCAGGGAGGAGGAGCGGTGTCGGATGGCGCTCCAGGCAGCGGCAGAGCAGACCGTGGCGATGGTTTGCTCCGGCGATTCCGGCGTGTACGGTATGGCCTCCCTGTGCTATGAACTGGCGGAGGAGTACCCGCCTGTCGAAATCGAAGTGATTCCCGGCGTGACGGCGGCCACCGGCGGCAGCGCGGTACTGGGCGCGCCGCTGAACCACGACTTCGCCGTGATTTCCCTCTCTGACCTGATGACCCCCATGGAAGTCATCGAAAAACGGCTGGACTGCGCCGCACGTGGGGACTTTGTCCTCTGCCTGTACAATCCCGCCAGCCGCCGGAGGAGAGACCACCTGCGCCGGGCCTGCGACATCGTTTTACGCCACAGGTCGCCGGAGACCCCCTGCGGCTATGTCCAGAACATTGGCCGGGAGGGGGAACGGGCGGTGGTGCTGCCCCTATCCCAGCTGCGGGAGGCTCAGGTGGATATGTTTACCACCGTTTATATCGGCAGCAGTCAGACAAAAATCATCGGCGGCAAGCTGGTGACGCCCCGGGGGTATCTCCAGCGATGAGGGGCGAACTGCTGATTTTCGGCGGCACCAGCGAGGGGGCGGAGCTGGCCCGGCTGCTGCCCCAGTGTGGCTATCAGGTCACGGTCAGTGTTGCCACGGACTACGGCGCGCTGATGTTGGTGGACTGCGCCGCTAATGTGCGTGTGGGGCGGTTGGACGCAGCGGAGATGGCGGAGCTGATGGGTTCCCGCCCTTTTCTGGCGGTCATCGACGCCACGCATCCCTATGCCGACCAGGCCACCGAGAACATCCACGCCGCAGCGGAAAAAGCGGGGGTGCCTTACCGTCGGCTGCTTCGTTCGGAGGGGCAGGAGGAACCGGGCTGGCTCACCGCTGCCAACGCGCAGGAGGCCGCCAGGTTCATAAATGATTTACCGGGAAATGTCCTGCTGACCACCGGCAGCAAGGATCTGGCGGCGTTCACCGCCGTGGAAGGGTATCAACAGCGGTTGTGGGTGCGCATCCTCGCCAGCGAGGAATCGCTGCGCAACGCCATCTCCCTGGGCTATCTCCCGAACCACATCATCGCCATGCATGGCCCCTTTTCCAAGGAGCTGAACCTGGCGCTGCTGCGGCAATTCCAAATCCAGACGCTGGTGACGAAACGCTCCGGCAAAGCGGGCGGCTTCTGGGAAAAGGCAGAGGCCGCTCAGGAGGCTGGGGCGGCGCTGCTGGTGATCCAGCGGCCCAGCCGGGAGACCGGCCTGACGATGGAAGAATTGCTGACAGAATTTCAAGGAGAGACCCCATGAAGGTGTATCTGATCGGCGTGGGCATGGGCAACCCGGACCTGCTGACGCGGGAGGCGGAGCGGGCCATCCTGGGCAGCGGACTGCTGTTGGGTGCGGAGCGGCTGCTGGCGGAATTCGCCGGGCTGGACATCCCCCGAAAGCCGCTGGTGAAGCCGGGAGACATCGCCGCCGCCCTTGCGAATTGGGACGGAGAACAGGCGTCGGTCCTGCTGTCCGGTGACATCGGCTTCTACAGCGGGGCAAAGAGCCTCTATCCGCTGCTGGACGGGTACGAGGTGGTCAGTCTGCCCGGCGTCTCGTCCCTGTCCTACTTCTGCGCCAAATGCCATATCCCCTGGCAGGACGTGCACTCCATCTCCTGCCACGGACGGGACGGGGGCATCGTTTCCGCCGTCCAGAGTCACGGGAAAACCTTCGCCCTCACCGGCGGGGCCTTTCGCGTGGAACAGCTCTGCCGCCAGCTGGCGGACGCGGGACTGGGCAGACTCCCCGCCTGGGCAGGGGAGTGGCTCTCCTATCCCAACGAGCGGATTCTGCGTAGCACCGTGGCAGAACTGGCGGAGCAGCGCTTTGAAAATCTGGCGGTGCTGCTGGTGGAGAACCCCCACCCGGTACAGCCGGAGTTCCAGGCTCCCGGCCTGCCGGATGATGTCTTTCTCCGGGGCAAAGTTCCCATGACCAAGGAAGAAGTCCGCGCCCTGGTAGTGTCCAAGCTCCGGTTACGGAGCCGGGACGTGGTCTGGGACGTGGGAGCCGGTACCGGCTCCGTCTCGGTGGAGTGCGCCTTGCGCGTGCCGGAGGGGAGCGTCTGCGCCGTGGAACGGAAGCCAGAGGCGGTCAGTTTGATTCGTCAGAACCGAGATAAATTCAAGCTCTCCAACATCTATTTGACGGAGGGGAAGGCCCCAGCCTGTCTGGAGAACTTGCCCGCCCCGGACCGGGTCTTTGTGGGGGGCAGCGGCGGACAGCTGCGCGGCATCGTCGCCGCCGCGCTGGAGAAGAACGCCGCCGTGCGTATCGTCGTCTCTGCCATCACGCTTGAGACGCTGACCGCCGCCCTGGACGTGATGAAGCAGTTCCGCTTTCAGGAGACAGAAGTGGTGCAGGTGTCCGTCTCCAGGTCTGCCCCGGTGGGCAGCTACCACATGATGAAGGCTGAAAACCCGGTCTATTTGCTTTCCATGGAGCGTCCCACATGATCCCGCGGCTGCTGATCGCTGGGACGGGCAGCGGCTGCGGCAAGACCACCTTCACCTGCGGTATTTTGCAGGCGCTGGTGAACCGGGGCCTGCGGCCTATGGCCTGTAAGAGCGGCCCGGACTACATCGACCCTATGTTCCACAGCCGGATCATCGGAGCAGAGAGCCGGAACTTAGATTTGTTCTTTTACGGGCCGGACACCACCCGCTATCTCCTGCGCCGCCATGGGGCGGGCCGGGACGTGGTGGTGATGGAAGGGGCCATGGGCTATTACGACGGCATTGCCCTGACCAGTGACGCCTCCGCCTGGGCGCTGGCCCGGGAGACCAAGACCCCCGCCGTGTTGGTGGTGGACGGACGGGGTGGCGCGGTCTCCCTGTGTGCCACCATTTTGGGATTTTTGCAGTTCCAGCCGGAGAGCCAAATTCAGGGCGTTCTGCTGAACCGGGTCTCTCCCAGCCTGTACCCCCGGCTGAAAGAGGTTATTGAGGCGCGGTGCGGGGTGCCGGTCTATGGCTATTTGCCCAGCATGCCCCAGTGCGCCATCGAGAGCCGCCATCTGGGACTGCTCACCGCCGATGAGGTAGCGGGGCTGCGGGAGAAAATGACCCTCCTGGCGGCTCAGGTGGAGCAAACCGTGGACCTAAACGGCCTGCTGGCCCTGGCGGGGACTGCGCCCGATGTTCCGGCGCCGCCCCCGTCTCTGCCGGAACCTGTGCCGGGAAAACCGGTTATTGCCGTGGCAAAGGACGAAGCCTTTTGCTTCGTCTATCAGGACAATTTGGAGCTGCTGGAGCAGCTGGGAGGACAACTGGTGTATTTCTCCCCCCTCCGAGACGAAAAACTGCCCCCCTGTCAGGGGCTGTACCTGCCGGGGGGCTACCCGGAGCTGTACGCCGCCTATCTCAGCAGACAGACTGGTCTCCGGGCGGAGATCCGCCGGGCCGTGGCGGGAGGGATGCCCACCGTGGCGGAGTGCGGCGGGTTCCTCTATCTGCAACAGGAGATGGAGGACGGCGAGGGAAACTACTGGCCTATGTGCGGCGCGCTGCCGGGGCGGGGGTATCGCACCCCTCGGCTCCAGCGGTTCGGCTATGTGACGCTGACCGCTGGTTGGGACAATCTGCTCTGCGGGGCGGGGGAGTCCCTCCGCGCCCACGAGTTCCACTACTGGGACAGCGACGCGCCCGGTGACGCTTTCCACGCCCAAAAGCCCCGGTCGGAACGGGGTTGGGACTGCGCCGTTGCCACGGAGACCCTTTACGCTGGATTCCCCCACCTGGCCTTTTACGCGAACCCCAGCGCGGCGGCGCGGTTCCTGTCCAAAGCCGCGGCGTACCGGAGGAAAGGAAAATGAACCTAAAGGAAACGTGTCAAAAAATCGAACCCCTCGATGCCGCAGCCATGGAACAGGCCCGGCGGAACTGGGACGGCGTGGCAAAGCCCCTCCATTCCCTGGGAAAACTGGAGGATTTGCTCGTCCAAATCGCGGGCATCACCGGCAGCGCGCAGATCGACCTGAGCCGCAAGGCGGTGGTGGCACTCTGCGCCGACAACGGCGTGGTGGCCGAGGGCGTGACCCAGTGCGGCCAGGAGGTGACGGCGCTGGTGGCGGAGAGCTTCGCCAAAGGGACCACCCCGGTCTGTCGCATGGCGCAGGTGGCGGGGGCGGACATTTTGCCTGTGGACATCGGCCTTTGCCGAGCGGTGAATGAGCCAGGGGTACTGCGATGGGCGGTGCGCCGTGGAACTGCGAACCTCGCTAATGAACCGGCCATGAGCCGGGCCGAGGCGGTACAGGCCATTGAGACGGGCATTGCTTTAGTCAAAGAGTGCAAGGACAAGGGCTATCGGCTCCTTGCCACCGGCGAGATGGGCATTGGCAACACCACCACCTCCTCCGCAGTTACGGCGGTGCTGCTGGGCGCGCCCGTGGAGCAGGTGACGGGCCGGGGAGCGGGCCTCTCCACCGCCGGGCTGGAGCGGAAACGGGCGGTGATCTCCCGCGCCATTGCCTTGCATCAGCCGGACCCAAACGACAGCATTGACGTGCTGGCGAAGGTGGGGGGGCTGGACTTGGCAGGGATGGTTGGATTGTACCTGGGCGGCGCGGTCTACCACGTCCCCGTGGTGATGGACGGCTTCATCGCCGGGGCTGCGGCGCTGGCGGCGGTGCGGCTCTGCCCCGCCGTCCGGGATTACCTCATCCCCAGCCACCAGTCCAGCGAACCGGCGGTACAGCTGCTGATGGACGAGTTGGGCCTTTCCCCCGTTCTACGGGCGGAGATGTGTTTGGGGGAGGGCACCGGCGCGGTGGCGCTGATGCCCCTGCTGGACATGGCCCTGGCGGTCTACCGGGACACCCCCTCCTTTGGGGAGATGCACATGGAGGCGTACACGGAGCAGGTATGATGACATTGGTTTCCGGCGGGGCGGGCAGCGGAAAATCCGCCTATGCGGAGGCGCTGATTGTCCAATCTGCCGCCGCGCCCCGCGTTTACCTGGCTACCATGCAGGCGTGGGGGGAAGAAGGCCGACAGCGGGTGGAGCGTCACCGCCGCCTCCGGGCCGGAAAGGGTTTTTTGACGGTGGAACAGCCTCTCAATTTGACAGAAGTGGAGCTTCCCCAAGGGTGCGCGGTGCTGCTGGAGGATCTGTCCAATCTGACGGCAAACGAGTGCTTTGGCGGCGTCGGGTTTACCGGGGCGGAAGAGCGCATTTTGACGGGCGTTGATTCCCTCCGCGCCCAGGCCGGGGAACTGGTGGTTGTGACCAATGAGATTTTTTCCGATGGCGTGACCTATCCCCCAGAGACAGCCCGTTATCTGGACGTATTGGCCCAGCTGAACCGCCGACTGGCGGCACAGGCCAACCGAGTAGTGGAGGTCGCCGCCGGGATTCCAATTTTCTGGAAGGGGGAAAACTTGTGAACCTGTTTCGTTCGCTGACGCTGACCTTTTCCCTCTATTCCGCCATCCCCATGCCCAACGTCCGGTGGGAAGAGGAAAATATGCAGTGGGTATTTCCCTGCCTGCCGGTGGTGGGCGGGGTCATCGGCGGGGTGCTGTGGCTGTGGCTGCGGCTGACCCTGTGGCTGGAGCTGGGACAGGCGCTGACCGGCGCGGTGGCGCTGCTGCTGCCCATCGCCCTCTCCGGCGGCATCCATTTGGACGGGCTGTGTGACACCTGTGATGCCCTTGGCTCCCACCAGAGCCGGGAGCGCAAGCTGGAAATCATGAAAGATTCCCACATCGGGGCCTTCGGCGTCATTGGCTGTGCGCTATACCTGCTGCTGTTCTTCGCCGCTTGGCTGGAAGTGAATTTGACGGCTGACAATCTGGTGCTGCTGGCGGTCATCCCGGTTGTCTCCCGGAGCTGGACGGCGCTGTCTGCCGTCACCCGGAAGAACGCCCGTGGCTCCGGTCTGCTGGCCACCTTCACCGATGCTGCCGCCACCGGCTGGAACCGGCTGCTGTGCGGCCTGTGGCTAGGGGCGTGTCTGGTGTTCCTGCTGTGCTGGAGCGCTGCGGGACGCTGGGCGGCGGCTTGCTCTGCGCTGGTGGCGCTGGTTTTTTACCATATGACCAAGCGGGAGTTCGGCGGTCTCACCGGAGACCTGGCGGGGTGCCAGCTCCAGTTGCTGGAGCTGGGGATGGTGCTGGCGGTAGCCGTGGTCGGATAAGGAGACAATTATGCGCTTGATTATCGGCGGCGCGGGACAGGGTAAGCTGTCCTATGCCCTGCGCACTTATCACTACACCCCGGAAAATGTGGCGGAGACCTTCTCCGCCGCCTGCACCGAGCGGATTTTTGACCGCTTCCACGCCGCAGTCCGCGCCGCGCTGGAGGCGGGAGAGGACCCCCAACGTCTGACGGAGAAACTGCTGGAAGCGAACCCGGACGTTATCATCCTCTGTGACGAGGTGGGCTGCGGGGTCATTCCGGTGCAGCGGGAGGAACGGGTCTGGCGGGAGACAGTGGGCCGTCTCTGCTGTGACTTGGCGGAACAGGCAGAGAGCGTGGAGCGGGTGTTCTGCGGCCTCCCCATGCGTTTGAAATGAGGAAAAGATATGCGACTGTTGCTGCTGCGCCACGGGGCCACCCCTGGCAACTTGAAAAAGCAATACATCGGTTCCACCGATGAGCCGCTGGCCCCCCAGGGGGTGGAGCAGGCGAAGGAACGGGCAAAGACCCTGCCCCCGGTGGAAAAAATCTGGGGCAGCCCCATGCGCCGGGCCAGGCACACGGCGGAGCTGTTCTACCCAGATACGCCCAGGGTGTACCTGGAGGGCCTGCGGGAGATGGGCTTTGGTGACTGCGAGGGCAAGACCTGGGAGGAGATCAACGACCCCAGCATCTACGACGGCTGGTTTGTGGAGGACCCCCAGGCCGGATTTCCCGGCGGGGAGACCCTGGGGGATTTCGTCCAGCGCACCACCGACGCCCTGCAAATCGTGGCGGAGCAGGTGACGGTGGAGGGAATCTCCACCGGCGCAGTGGTGGCCCACGGCGGGGTGCTGATGGCGCTGATGAGCCAGCACGGTGTCCCCGCCCGAAGCAACTACTTCGACTGGCAGAGTACCAACTGCGGCGGCTTCGATACGGACTTTGACCCGGAGACACTGACCCTGACTCTCCGCGCCCAGCTGGGCGAGAACAACATATGGTGAGGCTCTCCATCCTGCTGGCCGGGTGCCTGTTGGACGCGCTGCTGGGTGACCCTTACCGGCTGCCCCACCCCATCCGGTGGATGGGGCGGCTCATCGTTTGGCTGGAAAAAGTCCTTCGTCCCCGATTCCCCAAGACGGCGCAGGGTGAGCGGGCCGGGGGAACGGTGATGGTTTTGCTGGTGCTGACGGTCACGATTGGATGTACAGTATTTTTGCTTTACGTCTGCAAGCAGCTCTCCTTTTGGCTGTGGTGGACTGTTTCCGCCGTGATTTGCTACTATATGCTGGCGGCCCGTTCCCTGGCAGGGGAGAGCGGCAAAGTGTACCGCGCCCTGCAAACCGGCACACTGGAGGAGGCGCGGCAGGCGGTCTCCCGCATCGTGGGGCGAGACACCGCCCAGCTGGACCGGGCGGGGGTGGCCCGCGCCGCCGTGGAGACGGTGGCGGAGAACACCTCCGACGGGGTCGTGGCCCCGCTGGTTTATATGGTCATTGGCGGCCCGGTGTGGGGCGTGGCCTATAAAGCAATCAACACCATGGACTCCATGGTAGGCTACCACAATGAGAAGTACGAAAACTGGGGCCGTACGGCGGCAAAGCTGGACGATTTGGTGAACTTCTTCCCGGCACGGCTGGCAGGGGCGCTGATGTGCGCCGCCGCGTCCCTCTGCGGGCTGGACGGGCGGAGTGCCTGGCGGGTGTTCCGCCGGGATCGGCTGAACCATAAGTCCCCCAACTCCGCTCACACCGAGGCGGCTTGCGCCGGTGCGCTGCACCTCCAGTTGGGGGGAAACAGCTCTTATTTTGGTAAAATCGTAGAAAAACCCATCATCGGGGACGATTTGCGCCCCATTGAACCAGAGGACATCCGCCGGGCCAACCGGCTGATGGCGGTCACGGCCTGCCTGACAGCGGCGCTGGCCGGGCTGGGACTTTTGCTATGCGAGGTGCTTTTGGCTTGAAAGAAATCACCCACGGAGGAGATATTTACGCCTGGGGAGAGCGGGAAATTTTGGACTTCTCCGCCAGCCTGAATCCCCTGGGGATGCCGTCAGAGGTGGCACACGCCGCTATGGAAGGCGTTGCGGCCTCTGGCCGCTACCCCGACCCCCAGTGCCGCGCCCTGCGCCAGGCCATTGCGGAAGCGGAAGGCGTATCCCCAGCGCAAATCTTCTGCGGCAACGGGGCGGCGGAACTGCTGGACCGGCTGGCGCTGGCGCTGCGGCCCCGCCGGGCTATGATTCTGGCCCCCACCTTTGGGGAATATGAGCGTGCGCTTCTGGCAAACGGGTGTAAAGTGATTTTCCATTACGTCAAGCTGGAGCGGGATTTTGATGTGACGGAGAATTTTTTGCGGGTGCTGCGTCCCGGACTGGACCTGCTCGTTCTCTGCAACCCCAACAACCCCACTGGGCGGACGATTCCGGCCCCGCTGCTGGCGGAGATTTGCCGCCGCTGTCAGGTACAAAATACGGTGCTGGTGGTGGACGAGAGCTTTCTCTCTCTGACGGATACAGATTGCCAGACCGACCTGCGGCCCTTGCTGGCAGAGTGCCCTCGGCTGGTGCTGCTCCGGTCCCTGACCAAAAGCTACGCCATGCCCGGTCTGCGGTTGGGGTATCTGCTGTGCGGAGACCCTGCGCTGCTGGAGCGGGTGGCCCAGGCGGGGCAGCCCTGGGGGGTCTCCGTCCCCGCCCAATACGCGGGCATCGCCGCATTAAATAACCGCCCCGATTGGCCCCGGCTGGGCCGGGAGGCGGTTGCCCCTCAGCGGCGGCGGCTGACAGAAGAACTGCGAAACATGGGCTTCCGGGTGTGGGACAGCCATGCCAACTACCTGCTGTTTCATTCCTCCCAGTGGACGGACCTACGGGAACGGCTGTTGCAGCGGGACATCCTCATTCGGGACTGCTCCGATTTCCCCGGCCTGGGGCCGGGATATTACCGCATCGCGGTGCGGACGGAGGCAGAGGACACCCGCCTGCTCCAGGCGCTGGAGGAAGTATGTCAAGAGGGGAGAGGTTGACCATGGCAAAACCCATCATGGTGCAGGGCACCACGTCCAATGCGGGAAAAAGCGTCCTGTGCGCGGCGCTGTGCCGCATTTTCCACCAGGACGGTCTGCGGGTGGCCCCGTTCAAGAGCCAGAACATGGCGCTGAACTCCTACATCACCGACGAGGGACTGGAGATGGGCCGCGCCCAGGTGACCCAGGCCCAGGCCGCCGGGGTGAAACCATCTGTGCGGATGAACCCCATCCTGCTCAAGCCCACCACCGACGTTGGCTCTCAGGTCATCGTCAACGGGGTCAGCCGGGGAAATTACCCCGCGAAAGAGTATTTCCGCATGAAGCAGTCGCTGATCCCCGACATTTTGGCGGCCTATCAGTCTCTCTCGTCGGAAAATGATGTTATCGTTCTTGAAGGGGCGGGCAGTCCGGCGGAGATCAACCTGAAACAGAACGACATCGTCAACATGGGCCTTGCCGCGCTGGTGGATGCGCCGGTGCTGCTGGTGGCGGACATCGACCCCGGCGGGGTGTTTGCCTCCCTCTACGGCACTGTGGCCCTGCTGGAGACAGAGGAGCGGGCCAGAATTAAAGGGCTTATTATCAACAAATTCCGGGGAGACGTGTCCATTCTGGAGCCGGGGCTGCGGCAAATCGAAGATTTGACCGGTGTTCCGGTGGTGGGGGTGGTCCCCTACATGGACCTGGATTTGGACGACGAGGACTCCCTTGCTCAGCGGTTCCAACAGAGCGGCGAGGGCGGCCCGGTGGATATCGCCGTCATCCGCCTGCCACGGCTGTCCAACTTCACCGACTTCAACCCGCTGGCCCGGATGGAAGAAGTCTCTCTGCGGTACGTCCGCTCTGCGGCGGAGCTGGGCGCGCCGGATCTCATCATTCTGCCCGGTACAAAAAGTACCATCTCCGACCTGCGCTGGCTGAAACAAAATGGCCTTGCCGGGGCGATTTGCCGCTACGCCGAAGCGGGCGGGTCGGTCATCGGCATCTGCGGCGGCTATCAAATGCTGTGCAAAATGGTCTCTGACCCAACGTGCGCCGAATCCGGCGGCGCGGAGAAAGGGCTGGGCTTGTTGGACCAGGAGACGGTGTTTTGGGGCGAAAAGGCCCGCACACGCGTCACAGGCCGGGTGACAAATGCCTCTGGTATTTTCGCAGCCCTGGAGGGAGAACCCTTCCAGGGGTACGAGATTCACATGGGACGGACAGAAGGCCGGGAGCCCCCCTTTGCCAAACTGGACAGCGGGACCGCGGACGGCGCGTCCCGTGGCAACGTCTGGGGCAGCTACGTCCACAGCATTTTTGACCGTGGGGACTTCGCCGCGAAGCTAGTGAACTGCCTGTTGGCCGCCAAGGGGCTGGAACCCACTGCCCGCAGCGGCGACTGGAGCGCCTATCAGGAGGCGCAGCTGGACAGGCTGGCCGACGCGGTCCGCGCGGCCCTGGATATGGACACGATTTATCACTTGATTGGACGGGAAAAGCCATGAAAACCCATTTGGAATATGAAAAGCCGATGGACATCGAGGCCCAGAGCATGGAACTCATTGCCGCAGAGCTGCCCCACCCTCTGAACCCGGAGAATGAGGCGGTCATCAAGCGGGTCATTCATACCACGGCAGACTTTGATTATGTGGACAATCTGGTCTTTACACCCGGCGCGGTGGCGAAGGGTATCGACGCGCTGCGGGACGGCTGCTCCATCGTTACCGACACCACCATGGCCCAGGCCGGCATCAACAAGCGGACGCTGGCCCGACTGGGAGGCCGAACGTTGAACTTCATCGCGGACCCCCAGGTGGCCGCCGAAGCCAAAACCCGGGGCGTCACCCGCTCTGCGGTTTCCATGGAGCGGGCGGCGGCGCTGGGGGAACCGCTGATTTACGCCATCGGCAACGCCCCCACCGCTCTCATTCGCCTGTGCGAGCTGGTGCAGGCAGGGGAGATGACGCCCCCGGCGCTGGTCATCGGGGTGCCGGTGGGGTTCGTCAACGTGGTGGAGGCCAAGGAGCTGCTGTTGCAGATGGAGGTCCCCTCCATTGTAGCCAGAGGGCGCAAGGGCGGCAGCAACGTGGCCGCGGCCATCTGCAACGCTCTCCTGTACCAGGCTGCCGGAGCGCGGGACTGACTTGAGAGCGAGAAGAGGAGCGAGAGTATGAAAAAGGCATTGCTGGTGGTGTCCTTTGGCACCAGTTACCCGGAGACCCTGCGCAGGAGCATCTGCGCCATGGAAAACGAGCTGGCGCGGGCCTTCCCGGACCGGGACTTTTACCGGGCGTTCACCAGCGGCGTCATCCGGCGCAAGCTGTACCGGCGGGACAAGACCCGTATCGACGGCGTGGTGGAGGCGCTGGAGGCCCTGCGGCTGGAGGGCTACGAGGACGTGCTGCTTCAGCCCACCCATATGATCAACGGCGCGGAGACTCAGCGGCTGCTGGCGGAGGCCGCCCTCTACTCCCATCAGTTCCCCCGGTTTTCCATCGGCGCGCCGCTGCTCACCCGGCAGGAGGACTACGACCTGCTGGTGGAGGCTGTCATGGCGGAAATGCCCCCTCTGGCCTACGATGAGGCGCTGGTGCTGATGGGCCACGGCACCGCCCACTTCGCAAACCCCGCCTATCCCGCTCTGGAGTATGTGTTTCACGCCAGAGGTTACACCAACGTTTTTGTGGGGACGGTGGAGGGCTATCCCCCCATCGGGGAGGTCATTCACCGGCTGGATGAGTGTTTGAACGCCCGCCGGGTCTACGTGGCCCCGCTGATGATCGTGGCGGGAGACCACGCTTACAACGACATGACCGGCAGCCAGCCCACCTCCTGGACCAACCAGTTGCTGGCCCACAACTACCAGCCCATGCCCATTTTGCGGGGGCTGGGGGAGTACCCTGCCGTCCGCCGCATCTTTGTTCGCCATGCCCAGGCCGCGTTGGAGGGAAAGCAGGGATGAGCGGCGGAAAAGGCATCCTCTACGGCGTCGGCGTAGGGCCGGGAGACCCGGAGCTGCTGACCGTCAAGGCGGTGCAGCTGTTGCAAACCGCCGATGTCATCGCCGCGCCGGACAGCGGCGGCGAGAGCCGAACGGCGCTGAACATCGTCCGGGACTATGTCGAGGGCAAGCCGGTACTGCTGTGCCCCACCCCCATGACCCGGGACCGGGAGACCCTGGACCGGGCCTGGGAGGATAATGCGGCGCAAATCTGTGCCCTGCTGGAACAGGGAAAACAGGTGGTGTTCGTTACGCTGGGAGACCCCACCGTGTACTCTACCTATTTCTATCTGCACCGACGGGTGCTGGCGCAGGGCTGCCGGGCGGAAATCGTGCCGGGGGTGCCGTCCTTCTGCGCGGCGGCGGCAAAGCTGGGGGTGCCCCTCTGCGAGGGCAATCAGCGGCTGCTGGTGGTTCCTGCCTCCCACGGGGACCTGACCGACAGCCTGGACGTGAACGCCAACAAGGTGCTGATGAAAGCCGGACGGCAGATGGAGCCGCTGAAAGAGACCCTCCGGCAGCGGGGTGAGCTGGAAAACGCCTCTCTCGTGGTCAACTGCGGCCTGCCGGGGGAACAGGTGTGGTCCTCCTTTGCCCAAGCGGAGGGAGAGGCCGGGTATTTCTCCCTGGTGCTGCTCCGGCAAGGGGCGCAGACGGATAACAGGAAAGTGGGTGAGGCGGAGTGAAGCTGTGGATGTCCGGCCTGGACTATGAGCGGACGGAGATGGCGCTGCGGGAGCGGCTGTCCTTCCCACCGGAGCGGGTACGGACGCTGGACCGGGCCATTGCCGGAATGGAAGGTGTGACCGGGGCGGTGCTGCTGTCCACCTGCAACCGGACGGAGTTGTATCTCACCACAGAGGACGATATCGCCCCGCCGGGGCAGCTGCTGTGCCGGGCGGCGAGAGAGGATTGGTCGGTTTTTGCCCCCTGCTTCGTCACAAGGGAAGGGGAGAACGTGGGCCGACACCTGTTGGAGGTGGCCTCCGGCCTGCGCAGCCAGATTTGGGGTGAAGATCAGATCATCACCCAGGTGGGGCGGGCCATCGAGCTGGCCCAGGAGGTGGAATCCGCCAACGCGGTCCTCTCCACCCTGTTCCGCACGGCGGTTGCGGCGGGTAAGGACGTGAAAACCCACGTCCGGCTGACTGCGGTGCCGTCCTCCGCCGCAGAGGAGGCGGTGGCGCTGCTCCGGCAGCGGCTGGGCGGTCTGGAGGACCGCCGGGCGGTGGTCATCGGCAACGGCGAGATGGGCCGCCGGGCGGCGCGGCTGCTGCGGGCGGCTGGCTGCCGGGTGACGGTGACGCTGCGCACCTACCGCCATGGAGAGACCGTGGTCCCCTTCGGCTGTGAGACGGTGGCCTATGACCGGCGTTATTCGGCCATCGACGGGGCGGACATTCTCTTTTCCGCCACCACCAGCCCCCATTACACCGTCACGCGGGACGAACTGGAGCGGCTGACTGCCCGGCCTGGCTGGGTGGTAGATTTGGCGGTTCCCAGGGACGTGGAACCAGCGGTTGGGACGCTGGAGGGCGTGACGCTCTACAATGTGGACGACTTCCCCGGCGCTCCGCAAACCTCAGACGCGGAAGGTCTGGCCCAGGCGAAGCAAATCGTCCAGCGGCATTTGCGGGAGTTTTACCAGTGGTGGGACTACCGGGAGTGCCTCCCCGTCATGGCGGAGCTGAAAGCCGCACTGGGCCGCCGCTTCGCGGCAGAGGGCGCGGAGAATTGCCAGCCTATCGTGGATAAAACGGTAGATTTATTGCTGGGCGGTCTGAAAGGCCGCGTTCGCCCGGAGGACTTGCGGGAGTGCGCCGCCAAAATCGATGCCTTCACCCGGCCCCACCGGAGAAATGCGGGAAAAGAGCCCCCCTTCCGCTTTCCCGTGTTCACCGACCTGCGGGGCAAAAAAGTGGTCATCGTAGGCGGCGGCGCGGTGGCCCGGCGGCGCATCGACACCCTGCGCCCCTTCGGACCGGAGCTGGTGGTCATCGCGCCGGAACTGGAAGGGGACAGCCGGGGGCTGGAGTGGCATCGGCGGCCCTACCGCCCCGGCGACTTGAAGGACGCGGTTCTGGTTGTGGCGGCCTCCGGCAGCCGGGAGGTGAATCGACAGGTGGGCCAGGAGGCCCGGCAATTGGGCATCCCGGTCAGCGTGGCGGACCGGAGGGAGGAGTGTACTTTCTTTTTCCCCGCCATTTGCCAGGGAGAAACAGTGTTGGCCGGGGTGGTTTCCCGCGGGGAGGATCACCGGGCCACGGCAGCGGCGGCGAAGCGGATTCGCAGCCTATTGGAGGAGGAACAGCTGTGAAAGTGAAAGTAGGAAGTCGGGCCAGCGCGCTGGCTATTGCGCAAAGTCGGCTGGTGATGGAGCAGATTCAGGAAGTGGCCCCGGACGCAAAATTGGAGCTGGTGACCATGACCACCACCGGCGACAAAATTCTGGACCGCACCCTGGACCAGGTGGGGGGCAAGGGCCTTTTTGTCAAGGAATTGGAGCGGGCGCTGCTGGACCGGGAGATTGACATCGCCGTCCACTCCCTGAAGGATATGCCCATGGAGCAGGACCCGATGTTGCCGCTGGCGGCGTTCTCCAAACGGGAGGACCCCAGAGACGTGATGGTGCTGCGGCCCGGCCTGGAGAAATTCCCCCTCCAGGGGGGCGTGATCGGCTGCGCCTCCCAGCGGCGGACGCTGCAAATCAAAGACTTTTACCCCACGGCAGAGGTGCGGCCCGTCCGGGGTAACATTCAGACCCGGCTCGACAAGCTGGACAGCGGGGAGTTTGACGGCCTGCTGCTGGCCGCCGCAGGGCTAAAGCGGCTGGGGCTGGAAAACCGCATTTCCCGGTACTTTGCCACCGACCAGCTGATTCCCGCCGCCGGACAGGGTATTTTGGGCATCCAATGCCGGGCGGACGCGGATTTGCCCTGGATCACCCGGCTCAACGACCCAGACGCCTGCGCTTGTGCCGTGGCGGAGCGGGCCTTTGTCCGCACGTTGGGCGGCGGTTGTACTGACCCCACCGCCGCCCATGCCACCCTCCGCAACGGGGTGTTAAGCTTGGTGGGACTGTACGTCACGCCTACAGGGGAGGCCCGCCGGGGGACCATCGCCGGGCGGTCTGTCCGGGCGGCGCAGCTGGGGGAGAACCTAGCTAACCGCCTCAAGGAGCAGACCCCGTGACCGGCAAAGTGACACTGGTGGGAGCGGGACCGGGGGACCCCGGCCTGCTGACCCGGAAAGGGGAAGCGGCGCTGCGCGCGGCGGAGGTGGTGGTTTACGACCGGCTCATCGCGCCGGAGCTGCTGGAGCTGTTGCCCCCCACAGCGGAGCGCATCGACGTGGGCAAGGAGGCGGACCACCACCCAGTCCCTCAATGGCGTATCAACGAGATTTTGTTAGAAAAGGCCCAGGAGGGCAAAAATGTAGTGCGGTTCAAGGGCGGCGACCCTTTTCTCTTTGGCCGGGGCGGGGAGGAGCTGGACCTGCTGGCCCAGAACCACATCCCCTTTGAAGTGGTGCCCGGCGTGACCTCCGCTCTGGCGGCGCCCGCTTACGCTGGCATCCCCGTGACCCACCGGGACTACGCCTCCTCGCTGCACATCGTCACCGGCCACGCAAAGGCCGGTTCCCCGCTGCAAATTAACTTCCGTGCCCTAGTGGAGGCAGGGGGGACTTGCGTGTTCCTGATGGGGGTTTCCGCCCTGGAGCGAATCTGCAATGGTCTGCTGGGCGCAGGCATGGAAAAAGAAACCCCGGCCGCCGTGGTGGAGTGGGGGACGCTGCCGGGGCAGCGGAAAGTCGTTTCTACGCTGGAGCGGCTGGCGGAGGAGGCCCGCCGGGCGGAGCTGCACAGTCCTGCCGTCATTGTGGTGGGCGAGGTCGCGGCTCTGTCAGAACGGTTCGACTGGTTCGACGCGCTGCCCCTGAAAGGGCGGACCATCGTCGTCACCCGGCCAAAACGCCGGGCGGGAGCGCTGCGTGGCCGCCTGCGGGAACTGGGCGCCGACGTGGTGGACTATCCCTGCATTGAGACAGTCCCCCGGCAGGAGAACCGGGCGCTGGAACAGTGCCTCGCCCAAATCAGCCGCTTCGACTGGGTAGCGTTCACCAGCTCCGCCGGGGTGGAGGTGTTTTTCGACACCCTCTGGCGGCTGGAGATGGATGGCCGCGCCCTGGGCGACATAAAACTGGCGGCAGTTGGCCCCTCCACCGCTCAGGCGCTGGAAGTGCGGCATTTGCGGGCGGATTTTGTGCCATCGGTCTACGACACGGAACACCTGGCCCTGGGCCTTGCACAGCGGACAAAGGGCCCGGTGCTGCTGCCACGGGCGGCTGTGGGCAGCCCCATCCTGCCCCGTGTGTTGGAGGAACAGGGAGTGGCGTTCACCGATGTACCGGTCTACGACACCGTTTTCCCCGGCGAGCACGCCGAGAACCTGCTGCCGCTGCTGGCGGCGGGGGAGACGTGGGTCACGTTCACCTCGGCCTCCACGGTGCGGGGATTTGTAAATTCCCTTCCGAAAGGAACCGATTTGAGCCGGGTACTTGGGCTGTGCATCGGCCCACAGACGGCGGCGGAGTGCGCCCGCCACGGCATCCGCACCCGCGTTGCGCGGGAGGCGACTGTTCCAGCCCTGGTGGAGTTGATTTTGAACGCCTTATAGGGGATGAAAAGAACCACATAGGATGAATTTTCCGAAAAAAGCAGGGCGTTTTCGGGAGAAACTATCGCTTTTTTACAGGTACAGGTTGTAGACTTTCCCGACAGGATATGATATAATGACGCGGTAAGATAAAAATGGATGTTCTTGCCTTTGCGGAAGACGTCCCGCCTGGAGTGCGGAGGGAACACTCCGCGTCCGACAACAAACCCTGTTTTAGAGAGAAAAGGACAACTGGGTTCCGCGCCTCTGCGCGGCGCTGCACAACCGAAAGGAGAAATGAAGGATGGTTTACATTCTGCTTGGCAACGGTTTTGAAACGATCGAGGCGCTGGCCCCCTGTGATGTCATGCGTCGTGCGGGCATCGAGGTGGCGATGGTGTCGCTGACGGACAGCCTGGAGGTGGTCTCCGGGCAGGGCGTCAAGGTCTTGGCGGACACCACGCTGGACCAGGTAGACACCGACAAAATGGAGATGTTGATGCTGCCCGGCGGTCTGGGCGGTGTGGAGGCCATTTTGAACTCCATGCCCGCAATGGTGCTTATCCAGAAAGCCGCGGAGAAGGGAAAATGGGTCTGCGCCATTTGCGCCGCTCCCACCATTCTGGCCCAGTTGGGTCTGCTGGACCGGCGGAACGCCGTTGTCTACCCCGGCTTAGAGGACCAGATGTTCTCCGCCGTGGTGTTGAAAGGGGAACGGGTGGTCAGCGATGGCCGGTTTATCACCGGCGAGGCCGCCGGCAGCTGCATTGACTTCGGCCTGCGGCTGGTGGAGGCTCTGAAAGGCACGGAGGTCATGGAGCAGGTCAAAAACGGTATCCACTACCACGGCTAAATGACAATACAACACCGACTGCCCACGCAGCGGGAAGGAGGCGCTTATGTCCAACGAGGAAAAGAACTGGGACGAAGAGGAACAAACCCCCAACACAGCGGAAAACCAGCCAGAAGGGGAGCCAGAGCAGGGGAACTCCGACATCTGGGACACCTTTGATTGGACAGAGGGCTTTTGCTCCTGGGAACCGGTACAGCAGCAGGAGGAAGAACCAAGTCTCTCTCAGGGAGATTTTACCGCAGAGCCTCCTTTGCCACCTGAACCGCCTCAGTCTGCCGCTGAAAAGCGCCAGCCCAAAACGCTGCCGGAATCCATCCTGGCCGCCTTGATTTATGTGGTGGGGGTGCTGGCCATCTCCTTCGTGTTGGCTACTGTGGGCTGGCGGTGGGCCAACGACCTGTTGGCTCTGGACAAGACGGAAAACACGGTCTCCTTCACCGTTTCGGAGGGGGACACCATTGCCGACGTAGCGGACAATCTGAAGGACGAGGGACTGATCGAGTACAAATTCCTCTTCCAGTTCTTTGCCGCTGTCACCAACAAGGCCGATAAAATCACTACCGGCACCTACGAGCTGAACACGGAAATGGACTATTCCGCGCTGCTGAACAACATTAGCTCCACCTCCGTCTATCGGGAGACAGTCACCGTTACCATCCCGGAGGGCTACACGGTGGCAGAGGCGTTCCAGCTGCTGGAGGACAGCGGCGTCTGCTCGGTGGAGGACCTGACCGCCTCTGCGGGGAGCGACACCTTCGACTATTCCTTCCTGGAGGATGCGGACCGAACCGGCACGGCGTTGCTGGAGGGCTACCTGTTCCCAGACACCTATGAGTTCTATAAGGACGCGGACGCGGAGAGCGTCATCAATCGGCTGCTGTCCAACTTTGCCGATCAGATGAGCGAAGTTCTCAGCGAGGAGACCCTCTCCTATGACCTGGACGACATTATTGTCATTGCCTCCATCATCGAGAAGGAGACCACCGGCAGCAGCGACGACCGCAGCAGCATTGCCTCGGTCATCTACAACCGACTGGAAAACCCGGATTACGACGGGATCGGCGGCTACCTCCAGATGGACTCCACCGTGCAGTATCTGTTGGAGGAGCGCAAGGAGGATTTGACCCAGGCCGACCTGGAAATCGACAGCCCCTATAACACCTACCTGTATGCGGGTCTGCCAGAAGGTCCCATCTGTAACCCCGGCATGGACTCCATTGAGGCGGCGCTGAACCCCAGCGACACGGACTATTATTATTTCATGCTGGGCGACGACGGGGAGAACCACTTCTTCACTGAAAGCTACAGCTTCAACACCTTCAAAGCCGCCCAGACCGGCGAAACGGAGGATGACACCGACGATGGGGAATAAGCTGGAACTGCTGGCCCCCGCAGGGGATATGGAGCGGCTGAAAATGGCCGTGGCTTACGGCGCGGACGCCGTTTATCTGGCGGGGACCGACTTCGGGATGCGGGCCTACACAGGAAACTTCTCCCGGGACGAGCTGTATCAAGCGGTGCGGCTCTGCAAGGCCCACGGGGTCAAGACCCACGTCACCATCAACACCATGCCCCGGGGCGACGAGGTCGCCCGGCTTCCCGCCTGGCTGGAGACGCTGGACGACGCCGGGGTAACGGCGGTCATCGTGGCCGACCTGGGGGCCTTCCGCCTGGCTCAGAAGTATGCGCCCCATGTGCAGAAGCACATCTCCACCCAAGCCAGCGTGTCCAACGCCGTCACCGCTGCCGCCTGGTACGAGCTGGGGGCCAGCCGGGTCATTTTGGCCCGGGAGTGTTCCCTGGATGAAATTCGGGAAATACGGGCCAAAACACCAAAGGAGCTGGAGCTGGAAGCCTTCGGCCACGGGGCCATGTGCGTGTCCTATTCGGGCCGGTGCCTGCTGAGCAACTACATGACGGGCAGGAGCGAGCGGGACTCCAGCCGGGGGGCCTGTGCCCAGCCCTGCCGCTACCAGTATACCCTGATGGAGGAAAAACGCCCCGGCGAGTATTTCCCCGTCTACGAGGACGAAAAGGGCAGCTACATCCTCTCCTCCCGGGATATGTGCATGATCGACCATGTGTCGGAGCTGCTGGAAGCGGGTCTGGATTCCCTCAAAATTGAGGGCCGGGCCAAAAGCGCTTACTACGCCGCCCTGGTCACCGGGGCCTACCGCCACGCCATCGACGCGGCGAAGGCGGGGCAGCCCCTGCCCCAGGTCTGGCGGGACGAGGTGGAAAAGGTCAGCCACCGGCCTTACTCCACCGGGTTCTACTTCGGCGACCCCGGTCAATATTACGAGGACGCCCGGTATATCCGCCAGTGGCAGATCACCGGCATCGTTCAGTCCTGCGACAGCGACGGCAATGCCGTCGTCAGCCTACGCAACAAGTTCCGGGCGGGGGACGCTTTGGAGCTGGTGGGGCCGGACCTGGCTCCGGTGGCGTTTGAGGCCCCCATGATGGAGGATCTGGACGGTTTTCCGCTGGAGGAGCCGAAGAAACCGCAAATGTTGTTTCGGATGCGCCTACCTGTGCAGGCACCGCCGCTCAGCATCCTGCGCCACCAGGCGGAGGGGTTGTAATTTTCACCAATTCTCCCACCGGAAGAGGAACGCTTGACAAAAATTTAACAAAAAATTTGTTTTTACCCCCGTGTGCCTCTTTACTTTTGCGCGCGGGGGTGCTATTCTATCCGTTGATGGACTGTATTCGGAGAAGCCGAAACGGTAACCATGACAAACCACGCAATCTCACATCCTTTTGATCGGCTGGTATCTCAACACTTTGGGAACTGGACTGAGCGCCGCCTTTTTCACATCAGAAAGAGGTGACAGCATGAAAATTGGATTCATTGGAGCAGGCAAGGTGGGCTTTTCCCTGGGCAAGTATTTCACCACCCACGGAGTCCCGGTCACCGGCTACTATAGCCGCACCGCCCGCCATGCGCAGCAAGCAGCAGACTTTACCGGCACGACCGCTTTTGATTCCCCGGCAGCCGCAGCCCAAGCCAGCGACGCTCTGTTCCTCACTGTTCCCGACGGGGCCATCGGACAGGTCTACCAGGACCTGCCGCGAGACGCCATCAAAGGCAAGCTGATTTGTCATTGCAGCGGGGCGCTGCCCTCCACCCAGGCGTTTCCTGGGGTGGAAGAGGCCGGTGGCTTCGGGTATTCGGTCCATCCGTTGTTCGCGGTGAGCGATCCCTATCGCTCGTACCAAGAGCTGGCGGATGTTTTTTTCTGCGTTGAGGGCAGTTCCGCCCATCTGGACAGCGTCAAGGCGCTGCTGGAGGGCTGCGGCAACCCTGTGCAGATTATCCGCCCGGAGGATAAGGTGCGCTATCACGCCGCCGCCGCCGTCGCCAGCAACCATGTGGTGGCGCTGGTGGCCGAGAGCCTGGACCTGCTGGAGACCTGCGGCTTCACCCGCGAGGGGGCGCTGCAAGCTCTGCGGCCCATTCTGGTGGGCAACATGGCGCATCTGGCCCAGGCCGGACCGGTGGAGAGCCTGACCGGACCGGTGGAGCGGTGCGACACCGCCACGGTGCAGAAGCATCTGGACGCCATGCCCACAGCGGCAGAGCGGGAAATGTACGCTCTCCTCTCCCAAAAGCTGGTGCAGGTGGCCGAGGAAAAGCACCCGGACCGCAGTTATGAACCAATGAAACAAGTGCTGAAAGGAGCAGTATAACCATGCCGAAGAAAAACACCGTTGCCACGCTGATGGCTATGAAGGAGCGGGGCGAGAAGATCACCCAGCTGACCAGCTACGACTTTTCCACCGCCCGTCTGGTGGACGCCGCCGGGATCAACACCATCCTGGTGGGTGACAGCCTGGGCATGACCATGCAGGGCTATGAGGACACCCTGCCCGTCACCATGGACGAGATGGTGGTCTATGGCCGCAGCGTGGGCCGTGCCTGCAAAAACGCCTTTGTCATCCTGGATATGCCCTTCATGAGCTATCAGGTCTCCGTGGAGCAGGCTGTGACGAATGCGGGCCGTTTGATGAAGGAGTGCCAGGCCAACGCCGTCAAGCTGGAAGGCGGGGCCACCGTGGTGAAGCAGATCAAGGCCATCACCGCCTGCGGCATCCCCGTCTGCGCCCACATCGGCATGACCCCCCAATCGGTCAACGCCTTTGGCGGCTTCAAGGTGCAGGGCAAGGGCGAGGACAACGCCCGCCGGGTGCTGGAGGATGCGCTGGCCGTCCAGGAGGCGGGCGCCTTCATGGTGGTGCTGGAGTGCGTGCCCCCTAAGCTGGCCGCTCTTATCACCAAAAAGGTCAAGATGATCACCATCGGCATCGGCGCGGGCGCAGGTTGCGACGGGCAGGTGCTGGTGTATCAGGATATGCTGGGGATGTCCGGCGACTTCGTGCCCAAGTTCGTCAAGCCCTTCGCCCACATCGGCGACGCCATGAGCGAGGCGTTCCGGGCCTACGACGCTGAGGTCAAGGCCGGGACCTTCCCCGACGCGGCCCACTCCTACGTCAAGAGCGACTGCTCGGACGAGTTCCTGGCTAAGCTGGACGCGGAGTATTAAGAAGCAGCAAAACCACACATAAGCGGCCCCGCTAGGGGCCGCATCCTCCACCAATCCCCGCCTCTGGCGGAAAAAGGAGCAGATGAAAAAGATGAACGTTGCAACCACCATTCAGCAGGTCCGGGAGCAGGTCCGCGCCTGGAAAAAGGCCGGACTCACCGTGGGCCTGGTCCCCACCATGGGTTACCTCCACGAGGGTCACGCCAGCCTCATCAAGACCTCTGTGGCCCGTTGTGACCGGACCGTGGTCTCCGTCTTTGTGAACCCCACCCAGTTCGGCCCCAACGAGGACCTGGAGAGCTATCCCAGAGACTTTGACCGGGACAGCGCCCTGTGTGAATCTCTGAACGCAGACCTGGTGTTCCACCCGGAGGTCTCCGAGATGTACGCCGAGGACGCCGCCACCTATGTGGAAATTCTGTCCGATATGCCCAAGCAGCTCTGCGGCAAGACCCGCCCCATCCACTTCCGGGGAGTCTGCACCGTAGTGGCCAAGCTGTTTAACATCGTCCAGCCGGACCGGGCTTTCTTCGGAGAGAAGGACGCTCAGCAGCTGGCCGTCATCCGCAAGATGGTGCGGGATATGTCCTACGGTATCGAGATTGTGGGCTGTCCCATCGTCCGGGAGCCGGACGGACTGGCCAAGTCCAGCCGCAACACCTACCTGAACGCCGAGGAGCGGAAGGCCGCCCTGTGCCTGTCCCGGGCCGTGGGACTGGGCAAGCGGATGGTGTTGGACGGAGAGCGGGACGCCCGCTGCGTGGTCAATGCCATGACTAACCTCATCATGCAGGAGCCGCTGGCGAAAATCGACTACGTCCAGGCGGTAGACGGCGTGACGATGGAACCCACCGACGACATCTATCAGGACGTGCTGGTGGCGATGGCGGTCTATATCGGCAAAACCCGTCTCATCGACAACTTCAGCGTCAAACTGTAAAGCGAGGCGAATCGGACATGGAAATCACACTGCTCAAGGGCAAAATTCATCGGGCTACAGTGCGTCAGGCGGAGCTGGATTACGTCGGCTCCATCACTGTGGACGAGGATTTGCTGGATCAGGTGGGTATCCTGGAGTACGAAAAGGTCCAAATCGTGGACATCAACAACGGCAGCCGTTTTGAGACCTACACCATTGCCGGAGAACGGGGCAGCGGCATGATCTGCCTCAACGGTGCGGCGGCCCGGTGCGTCAGCCCCGGTGATAAGATCATCCTTATGGCCTACGCCACCATGACGCCGGAGGAGGCCGCCCACCATCATCCTAAGGTCCTCTTTGTAGACGAGGAAAACCATCCTGTCCGGCTCACCACCTACGAAAAGCACGGTCGGCTGGAGGATATGCTTTAAATGGCTTCGTCCGCAGGCAAAAAAGGTTTGAAGGACCCTTGACAAGTCAGATTCCCGTGATAAAATAGTACCGTGAAATCGGCTATGAGAAAACGAGCTGTGCGGAAACGCCCAAAGAGAGCGGGGGAAAGGTGTAAGCCCTGTGGCAGGACCGTTCAGTAGCCACTTTTGAGCCGCCCGGGAGGACCGGGACGCCCCATCCCCGTTAGCGGATGAACTGAGCGATTCGGCACTTCGGGCCGGGTCATCAGGGTGGTACCGTGGATTCATTCCGCCCCTGAGCAATCAGGGGCGGTTTTTTCGGTCATGAACCCTGACTTGAGAAAACATGGAGGTATTTCTATGAAACCCTTTGGTGTAAACGAGCTGCGGGAGATGTTTTTGTCCTTCTTTGAGACGAAGGGCCATCTCCGGCTGCCCAGCTTTTCCCTGATTCCCCAAAACGACGCTTCTCTGCTGCTCATCAACTCCGGCATGGCACCCATGAAGCCCTGGTTCACCGGGGACCAGACGCCGCCCCGCACCCGCGTCACCACCTGTCAGAAGTGCATCCGCACCGGCGACATTGAGAACATCGGCAAGACCGCCCGCCACGGCACCTATTTTGAGATGTTGGGCAACTTCTCCTTTGGCGACTACTTCAAGAAGGAGGCAATCGCCTGGTCCTGGGAGTTCCTGACCAGCCCGGACTGGGTGGGCCTCGACCCGGACCGGCTCTATCCCTCTGTCTACCTGGAGGACGATGAAGCGTTCGAGATTTGGAACAAGGACATCGGCATCCCCGCCGAGCGCATTTTCCGCTTTGGCAAGGAGGACAATTTCTGGGAACACGGCTCCGGTCCCTGTGGCCCCTGCTCCGAGATTTACTACGACCGCGGCCCCAAGTACGGCTGCGGCAAGCCCGGCTGTACCGTGGGCTGCGACTGTGACCGGTATATGGAGGTGTGGAACAACGTCTTTTCCCAGTTCGACAACGACGGCCACAACCACTACAGTGAGCTGAAACAGAAGAACATCGACACCGGCATGGGCCTGGAGCGGCTGGCGGTGGTCTGCCAGGACGTGGATTCCCTGTTCGACGTGGACACGGTGATGAATATCACCAACAAGGTCAGCGAGATCACCGGCGCGCACTACGGCGAGAGCTACGAAAAGGACGTGTCCCTGCGCATCATCACCGACCACATCCGCTCCGCCACCATGATGATCGCTGACGGCGTGCTGCCCAGCAACGAGGGCCGGGGCTATGTGCTGCGCCGCCTGCTGCGCCGTGCCGCCCGGCATGGCCGCCTGCTGGGAGTGACGCACCCCTTCCTCTATGAGGTTTGCGACACCGTCATCCACGAGAACCAGGGCGCTTACCCCGACCTGGTGGCCCGGCGGGACTATATCGTCCGCATCATCAAGCTGGAGGAGGAGAACTTTGGCCGCACCATCGACGGCGGCATGAAGATCTTCGCTGACCGGCTGGCGGACTACAAGGCCAAGGGCGAAAAGACCTTCTCCGGCGCGGACGCCTTCAAGCTCTACGACACCTACGGCTTCCCCATTGACCTGACCATCGAGATGTGTCAGGACGAGGGCATGACCGTGGACCAAGAAGGCTTCGCCGCCGAGATGGAAGCCCAGAAGGTCCGCGCCAGAGAAGCGCGGAAGGCCCTGGGCGACCTGGGCTGGGAGCGCATCGACCTGGGTGACGTGGACAAAACTCCCACCACCTTCCTGGGTTACACCGACCAGGCGGCCCAGGGTAAGATCATCGCCATCGTGGAGGACGAGGAACCCTGCGGTACAATCTCTGCCGGGAAGAAGGGCATCCTTGTACTGGATCAGACCCCCTTCTACGCGGAAATGGGCGGTCAGGTAGGGGACCACGGCGTCATCTCCTGCGGTGAATCCGCCTTTGTGGTGACGGACACCCAAAAGACCAAGGCCGGGAAGTACCTCCACTACGGCGAGGTGACAAACGGCTCCTTCTCCGTGGACGATGTGGTGACTGCCACGCTGGACATGGAGCGCCGTAAGGCCATCGCCCGCGCTCATTCCGCCACCCACTTGATGCAGAAGGCCCTGCAAACCGTTCTGGGCGACCACGTCCAGCAGGCCGGTTCTCTGGTGGAGCCGGATTACCTGCGGTTCGACTTCACTCACTTCGCCGCCATTACCCACGAGGAGCTGGTGAAAATCGAAGAGCTGGTCAACGACTCCATCCTGGAGGGCCTGGACATCGAAACGAAGGAAATGCCCATTGACGAGGCCAAAGAGATGGGCGCTATGGCGCTGTTCTCCGAGAAGTACGGCGACGTGGTCCGGGTGGTCAACATGAGCGGCTACTCCGTGGAGCTTTGCGGCGGCACCCACCTGGACAACACCGCCAAGGTCGGCTCCTTCCACATCCTCAGCGAAGGCTCCGTGGCCTCCGGCGTCCGCCGCATTGAGGCCGTCACCGGAAAGCGCAACGTGGAGGGCCAGCTGGAGATGCAGCAGCACTTCTTCGAGGCGGCGGCGCTGCTCAAGGTCAAACCCGACGACCTGGCCCAGCGTATCCACGGTCAGATGGATGAGATTCGGGACATGAAGAAGTCCATCGAGCAGTACAAGAGCAAAGAGGCCCTGGGCGAGGCACGTTCCTTCCTGGCAGCGGCCCATGACGTGGGCAGTTTGAAGGTGGTCACCGCCAATTTGGGCGCTGTGGCTGTGCCGGAGCTGCGGAAGATGGGTGACTTCCTCCGGGACAAGCAGCCCAACGTGGTGGCTGTCCTGTCGGCGGTCAACGGGGAGAAGCTCTCCTTCCTGGCTGTCTGCGGCAAGGAGGCGGTCAAGGCCGGCGTCAAGGCCGGAGACGTTATCAAGAGCGTCACAAAAGTGTGCGGCGGCTCTGGCGGCGGCAAGCCCGACTCCGCCATGGGCGGCGGCAAGGACGTGCTCAAACTGGACGACGCTTTGGCCACTGTGGACGATTTCGTTGCCAGTAAATTAAAGTAAACGACTAATAGTTGCAATAATTCATTAAAAAGGAGGATAACAACTATGGATTGTCTGTTTTGTTCTATCGTCAGCGGGGACGTTCCCTCCAAGAAGGTCTACGAGGACGACCAGGTCTATGCCTTTTATGACATCGACCCCCAGGCACCGGTCCACTTCCTGGTGATCCCCAAGGAGCACATCCCCTCCGCCGGGGCGGTCACAGAGGAGAACTCCGCTGTGGTGGCCCACTGCTTTGAGGTCATCGCCAAAATCACCGCTCAGATGGGCATCACCGACTTCCGCGTGGTGTCCAACTGTGGCGACCAGGCGGGGCAGAGCGTCCACCACCTGCACTTCCATGTGCTAGCCGGACGGGACATGACCTGGCCTCCGGGCTGAGTACCAACCGAAAACAGCGCAGTGATTGCCGCAGCGTTCGCTGCGGCAATGCTGTTGACACATAACGATGGTGCAGAGCGGAAATGGAGAAAACGAGAGAGAATTTGCGGCCCGGGACGCCGCTCAGCCGGTGAAGCGGCGGTGGGTGTTCCTGGCCGGGGCAGTGATTGCCTGTCTGCTGGCCAGCCAGACTTACGCCTGGTGGCTGTGCCTCCCCCTGGGACTGGTGGGGCTGTTCTACTTCTACATCGAGCGACGGGCATGGACGGTAAAACTCTACAACTGGTTCGCCCTGGGCGTAGCGGTCATGCTGCTGTGGTTTGGCCTTTATGGGATCTCCCGTGTCCGTCCGGCCCAGCGCTTATGGAATCAGACGGGAACCTATACCGCTGTGGTCTTGGACTACCCCGGCGAGACCAGCTGGGGCAGTCAGTTGGATGTGGCGCTGCAAACGCCCTCCGGCGCGAAGGTGCGCACCCGTATTTATACCAGTCTGGACTGCGGCGAAGTGAAACCCGGTGATACGTTGGAGGTCACGGCTGCAATTATTTCCCCGCGGAAAGCCTATGCGGACGCGCCCACCTACTACACGTCCAGAGGCATTTTTGCTGTCAGCAGCAAGGTGACAGATCTGACGGTCACACCCAACGACAAAATACCTCTCCGCTTCCTGCCCAGAGTGGCGGCAAAGGCCATGCAGGAGCGGGTAAAGGAGCTGTATCCCGGCGAGGGAGGCGGTATTTTGATGGCCCTCCTGACCGGGGAGCAGGAGGAGCTTTCCGATGCCATTGGCAACCAGCTCAGCCGCACCGGGCTGCGCCATCTGGTGGCCGTGTCCGGCCTTCACGTCTCGTTGCTCATCGGCGGGTTCCTGCTGCTGCCAGGGGACCGGCGGGTC
Organism: Clostridiales bacterium; assembly: GCA_020859945.1. Classification (GTDB taxonomy): domain Bacteria; phylum Bacillota; class Clostridia; order Oscillospirales; family Oscillospiraceae; genus Onthomonas. Next base: position 91,938 of record JAJBVG010000079.1, read on the forward strand.
AAATCGCTGCTGGCGGTTCCTGTGCTGTTGTTTTTCTGCCTGCTGACCGGGGCGGGGCCGTCTGTGGTGCGGGCCACGGTGATGGGCCTTTTGGCGCTGCTTGGCCCCTTTTTCCGCCGGGACAGCGACGGCCCTTGGTCGCTGGGGGTGGCGCTGCTCCTGCTGATGATTTGTAATCCGTTTTCCATTAACAGCGTGGGGTTGCAGCTGTCCTTTACCGCTGTAGTAGGGATTTTTCTCGTGACCCAGCGGTTGAACCGCTGGATGCTGGAGCGCAGCCCCAAACCAACCGGCAAACTGGGGAAAGGCATCAAGAGATGGGTCTGCGGCTGTGTCTCCGTCACGGCGGGGGCTACCGTGTTGACCCTGCCCATCAGTATGTACTACTTCGAGACCATTTCCCTGATTGCACCGCTGGCAAACCTGCTGGTGCTGTGGTCGGTGACGCTGCTGTTTGGCGGCGGTCTGCTGACCTTGGGGCTGTCGTTCCTGAGCCTGCCCATGGCTCGGCTGGTGGCGCTGCCGGTGAAGGCCCTGTTTGCCTATTTCTTCGGCGTGGTAGATTTTCTCTCCCGGCTGCCATACAGTTCCCTGACCAGTCACACTGCCAGTTATTGCCTTTGGCTGGCGGCGGTGTACGCCGTGGTGCTGTTGTTGTTGCTTCGTCCCCAGTGGCGGAAGCGGGCAGTAGTGTGCTGCGTTGGCCTCATAGCGCTGCTGGCGGTGCTGATTGGATTCAACCGGTTCATCCTGACGTCCAGCGGGCTGACCGTTCAAGTGTTGGATGTGGGCCAGGGGCAGAGTGTGCTGTTCTTTTCCCAACAGGAGGCCGTGGCGGTGGACTGCGGCGGCAACGACGCAGGCAATGTGCTGGCGGACGCTCTGGGCGATGTAGGCGAAAGCAGCTTGGAACTGCTGATGCTGACGCACTTTGACAGCGACCACATAGACGGCGTTGAACAGCTGCTGGAACGGGTAACGGTGGAAGTCATCGCAGTCCCCGACATCGAGGACGAGAGCGGCCACTGGGCGGAAATCGAAGCGCTGGCGGAGGAATACCAGGTAGAGATATGGAAGGTGACAGAGGACACGACCGTTTCCTTTGGCTCCGCCGAAATCGAAATTTTCGCCCCGGTGACGCAAGATGATGACAACAACGGCGGCCTCTCCGCCCTGGCTTGGGAGGATAACTTCGAGGTACTCATCACCGGCGACATGGACAGCGAGACGGAGCTGCTGCTGGCGGAGGAACAGAACCTCTCCGCCGTGGACGTGCTGGTGGTGGGACACCATGGCTCCAAGTATTCCACAAGCGAGGCATTTCTGGCCGTCGTGCAGCCGGAGACGGCCATCATCTCTGTGGGGGCAAACAATTCCTACGGTCACCCCACCCAAGAGACGTTGGACCGGCTGGCCGCGGCGGGATGTACCGTTTACCGCACCGACTTACAGGGAAACGTGACCGTATCCGCATCCAAAATCAGCGGGAAGGAGGAGTAACATGGCGGCAAAGAAAACCGGCCCGGACGTCGGGCTGGCACAGCTAAAAAAAGAGCTTTCCGCTGAAAAACTGGGGACCTGTTACCTTTTCTACGGGGAAGAGGACTATCTGCGGGATTCCTACCTCAAAAAGGTACAAAAGCAGCTTATCCCCCTGGGAATGGAGAGCTTTAACCTCCATATCTTCCAGGGGAAGGACCTGGACCTGCGGGAGCTGGCTGATGCGGTGGACGCTTTCCCCATGATGAGCCAGCGGACGCTGATTCTTGTCTACGACTTTGACCTCTACAAAAACGAGAGCCGCCGGAACGCGCTGGAAGAGCTGCTCTCCGACCTGCCGGAGTATGTCTGCCTGATTTTTGTGTTTGATCAACTGGAATATAAATCGGGTGGCAACACCCGATTGGGTAAGCTGGTCAAAAAGACGGCCACAGCAGTTCAGTTCCAACCCCAGAGCCAAAGCGACCTGAACGCCTGGGTGCGCCGCCGGTTCAAAGCCTACGGCAAAGAAATCGACATGGGTACGGCGGAGTATCTGACCTTCCTCTGCGGGGGCCTGATGACCGGCTTGCAGAGCGAAATTGACAAAATCGCCAACTATGCCGCCGGGAACAACATCCAAAAGGCGGACATCGACGCGGTGGCCGACCCGGTGCTGGATGCGCGGGTGTTCCAGATGACCGACGCCATTAGCGCCAGAAACTTTCGCCGTGCGGCGGAGATTCTTTCCGACCTGTACCTGATGCACACGGAGCCCATTATGATCCTCTCCGTTCTGGGTCGCCAGATGCGGCAGCTGTGGTCGGCGCGGCTAACGCTGGAGAATCGAAAGGGGCAGGGAGACTTAGCGGCGCTGTGGGACATTCGCAGCGACTGGCAGGCGCGAAAGCTGATGAACGCCGCCCGGCAGTTCAACTTGGGCTGGTGCCGCAGGGCGGTGATTCTCTGCGCGGAAACCGACCTGGCCATGAAGTCCAGCGGTCTGGACAACGAGGAGCTGCTGACTGAACTGCTGCTCCGGCTGGCGAACGGGGGTTAAGATGTTAAAGCTGAAAGAGGCCATTGTAGTGGAGGGGCGTTACGACAAAAACACGCTCGCCCAGTTGGTGGACACCCTGATTTTGACCACAGACGGGTTCCAAATCTTTCGCCGGAAAGACCAGGCAGACCTCCTGCGGCGGGTGGCTACCCGCCGGGGACTGATTATTCTGACCGACAGCGACGGAGCGGGGTTTGTCATTCGGAACCACCTGAAAGGCATCCTTCCCCCTGAGCAGGTGAAGCAGTGCTATATCCCCGATGTGTACGGCAAGGAAAAACGCAAAAAAGTCCCCGGTAAGGAGGGCAAACTGGGGGTAGAGGGGATGTCCCCCGCCGTGCTGGAGGAAGCTCTGCGCCGGTGTGGGGCCACGATTCTGGGGGAGAATGGGAGCAGTGAAATGGACGAGCTTTCGGCTTCAGCCGGAAGCGAGGGATATGGAGCTTGCGACGACGATTCTGACCAGTCCGCCGGGCGGGAAATCACCAAGTTAGATTTGTATCAGGCAGGGCTATCCGGTGGAGCAGGCAGCGCCGGGCGGCGCAAAGCGTTGCTGCGGGCGCTGGATCTGCCGGAACACCTGACTGCCAACGCCCTGGTTCCGGTGCTGAACACACTGTTGACCTATGAGGAGTTCCTGGCGGCAACAAAGCAAATAGAGGATTTATAAGTAGGCTTCTGGCGCATTTTCGGTGACATGAAAAGTTTACAACTCGTTTCAATAGCGCGCTATTGACTTTTGCTGGCCGCCATTCTATAATAATGTCTGCTGAATGAGCCGCCATACGGTTTTGCGCAGCAACGAAAGGGAGCTTTCCTGGGGAAACGAGGTGACGTATATGGTTCCTGCAACTGAAAACGCAGAGGTATTGCCAGACAACGGATTTCTGCTGAAAAAAATTGAGGAATCCCTGAAAAAACGGGCGGATGAGAACTTGAGAGAGTTGGATCTGACTGTCGCCCAGAGCCATGTTTTGCGGGTACTGGATCGACAGGAGGACGGGACCTGCACTCTGAAAGAGCTGGAGCGCTTTTTTTGCGTGGCCCAGCCCACCATCGCCGGGACGGTCTCCCGCCTGGAGAAAAAGGGATATGTGGAGGCTTTGTCCGATGAGTCGGACCGGCGGGTCAAGGTCGTTCGCCTGACGGAACTGGGCCGGAACCAAAATCGGCTGAGCCGGGAGAAGGTGCAGGAGACGGAGCGGCAGATGCTGGTCGGCATGACCGTGGAGGAACAGCGGGAGCTGAAACGCCTGCTGCAAATGGTCTATGAAAATATCCGATAAAAGCAAAAATAACGTTTCATCTGATTGACAGAGACCGAACGATTCTTTATAATGTTCTTTACAGAAGCAACAAACGAAAACTGAGGAGGTAGATCCACTATGCTCAAAACCCTTGGCGCACATCTGGGAGAGTATAAACGGCCATCGATTCTGACGCCGCTTTTCATGCTCCTGGAGGTGCTCATGGAGACCGTCATTCCCCTTTTGATGGCCTCCATCGTCGATGACGGCATCGAGGCGGGTAACATCACCCACGTATACCAAATGGGTGGCTGGATGATTCTCTGCGCCCTGATTGGACTGTTCGCAGGCTTGATGGGCGCAAGAAACGGCGCTCTGGCGTCCGCTGGCCTGGCCCGGAACCTGCGGGAGGCCATGTTCACCAACATTCAGCGCTTCTCTGTTACTATAATATTTGCCCCTTGGTTATGGCAGCCAGCCATAGGCATGGGACA
>JAJBVG010000080.1 GCA_020859945.1 Clostridiales bacterium
GTGCCACTGGCACATTTTTGGACGCCGTAAATTGTTCCGCCAAGAAATAGGGGAAGGAAGGCGGCTTAAGAGGAAACTCGGGGCCTCGCTCCCCCTTAAGAATCCCTCTCCTGTTATCCTGGGCTTCGCGCTGTCTGGTCAGCAGGTGGTCTATTTGGGCGACGATGTAACTTGACACGCACCAAAGCTGCCGCCGATGGCGGCTGGGGGACGATTGCCGTTCCGCCCTGCTGAAAGCGGGACGGGCGGCAATTTTGTTGCCCTTTGGTCGCTGAACTCTGACTGTACGGCTGCGCTGCTGCCTTCGCTCAAAGACAGATTGCGTCCTGAGCGGATGGCAGCACCCGCTCCCAGGCTGAAGCATATCGTAATTCAATAAACAATTATCGAATTATGTCGATGTTGGGTGTGGCGGCGGGGGAGGCGTCCCGCCGATGTGAGGGCGAGCGCTGGCACAGGCGCAGCCCGCTGATGCAGGGCGGCGCGGCGGCAAAGAAAGGTTTCCACGGCATCTTGCAGGTTTTCCGTCTTTTCTTGCAAAATTGACTTGTATTCCTGCATGACAGGCATAGGAAGGTTGACGAAAGCGGCGGAAAGCCCGCCGCAGTGTCCTTTTTTCGGGGGACGGCATGATTTTTTCCATTTTTTACTTGCAAAATCCTGGAAAGTAGTGTATAGTGGGACAGGACGACAATGGGGTCACCAAAATACCATTTTGTGCTGTGCCCTTGTGCGGCGTTCTCTTGGAGAAGGGGAGCGCGCCGCACACCCGCATAGCCGCATCCTTTTTTGGGAAGGCGCTGCTCTGCCTGACGGACTGGATACGCAAGATGGGGGGTACGGCCCCGTCCTGCGCTGGTACATCCGGTGCGATTCTATCACGCGGAGGGCAGGCTCCTTCGCCAGGAAAGGATTTTGTATTATGGCAATCAAGAATGACTATCTGAACAGCGTGTATGAGGATCTGGCTGGCCGCTATGCGGAGCAGTCCGAGTTCCTGGAGGCCGTCCATGAGGTGCTGGAAACCCTGGTGCCCGTGGTGGAGGCCGACCCCCGCTATGAGGAGCAGAACATCGTGGGCCGCATGGTGGAGCCGGAGCGCATCGTCATGTTCCGCGTGCCCTGGGTGGACGATAACGGCAAGGTGCAGGTGAACCGTGGCTACCGCGTCCAGTTCAACTCCGCCATCGGCCCCTACAAGGGCGGCCTGCGGTTCCGCGACAACGTGAACCTGTCCATCATCAAGTTCCTGGGCTTTGAGCAGATCTTCAAGAACGCCCTGACCACCCTGCCCATGGGCGGCGGCAAGGGCGGCTCCGACTTCGACCCCAAGGGCAAGAGCGACGCCGAAGTTATGCGTTTCTGCCAGAGCTTCATGACCGAGCTGGTCAAGCACATCGGTCCCGACACCGACGTGCCCGCCGGTGACATCGGCGTGGGCGGCCGCGAGATCGGCTATATGTTCGGCCAGTACAAGCGCCTGACCAACACCTGGACCGGCGTCCTCACCGGCAAGGGCCTGACCTACGGCGGTTCCCTGGCCCGTACCGAGGCTACCGGCTTCGGCCTGTGCTACTTCGCCAACGCTCAGATGAAGGCCAACGGCAAGAGCTTCCAGGGCAAGAAGGTCATCATCTCCGGCTCCGGCAACGTGGCTATCTACGCCAACCAGAAGGCCACCCAGCTGGGCGGCAAGGTCATCGCCATGTCCGACTCCAACGGCTATATCGTGGACGAGAACGGCATCGATTACAAGGTCATCCAGGTCATCAAGGAGCAGAAGCGGGACCGCATCAGCACCTACCTGAACTATGTCCCCACCGCCAAGTATGTCCAGGGCTGCTCTGGCATCTGGACCGTCAAGGCTGACATCGCTCTGCCCTGCGCCACCCAGAACGAGATCGACGAGGCTTCCGCTCAGGCTCTGGTCAAGAACGGCGTCATCGGCGTGTTTGAAGGCTCCAACATGCCCTGCACCCCCGAGGCCATCGCCGTCATCAAGGGCAACGGCCTGCTCTACAGCCCCGGCAAGGCTTCCAACGCCGGCGGCGTGGCCACTTCCGGTCTGGAGATGAGCCAGAACTCCGAGCGCCTGAGCTGGACCTTCGAAGAGGTCGATTCCAAGCTTCAGGGCATCATGGAGTCCATCTACGATTCCTGCGCCGCCGCTGCTGAGAAGTACGGTATGCCCGGCGACATCCAGGCGGGCGCCAACATCGCCGGCTTCCTGAAGGTCGCGGATGCTATGCTGGCCCAGGGCGTGTGCTATTGATAAGCTCTTAGCGCTTAGCTATTAGCTGTTGCCGTCAAGCGGCACTTCCGAAGCTGCGCTTCTCCCTGTAGTCAGACACTGCGAACCAATCGTGAACAGCTGTAAATAAAAGCTGACAGCGAAACAGGCTCGTAGAATTGAGCAAACTCGTAGAATTGAGCAAAATCGAACAACCAAAGCGTAATCAAGGCCGCTGGCGGGGTTCCGTCGGCGGCCTCTTTGCATCACAAAAAGCAGCGGCAGGTCCCATCGGGAAACCTGCCGCTGTCACTTTACCGCTTCGTCAAAAATACATCCATTTTGATTCATGCCGGGTGTTTGTTGTTTTGCGCCCTATTCCTTTTCCTCCTGCTCTTTGAGCTGCTTTTCCAGCGCCCGGATTCGCTCGTCCAGCCCCACGAAAATGACTGCGACCACGGCGATGACAAAGGCAATGGCCCCTGTCGCCAAATAGAAATGGCTGCCAAAGTCAAAGAGGATCCATCCGCCGAAAAAGACGAATAAATAACACAGTACCAGGGTAAGCGCGAACGTTTTGAGAAATTTCATATCTATCCCTCCATAACCCTTTTGACAAAGCGATAAATCGGTTTAACCCTCCCAGAAGGAGCTGATGAGCGCGGTATCTTCCTCCCAGCGAATGGCCCCGGTGCGGGTCTCCGTCTCGCTGCCGATGGTCAGCGTCACCACGAAGTCGCAGCCTTCCTCACCGTCCTCCGGCGCTTCAAAGGCCACCGCCTCCACCGTGGCGGGGGTGTCGGCGTACAGCTGGTCATATTTGTAGGGGATGCGGTTGGCGATGAGCTGCTCCAGCAGGTCCTCCGTGACCAAATCGGAAAAGGAGAGACTGCCGTAGTAGTTGGCCATGGCTGCGGCTTCGCTGTCCGGGCCGTCAGCGTCCTCTGTGGCCTCCAGCCAGGCGGTGTACCGCCCGTCCTGGTCCGTGGTGTAAATGGCGGTCAAAAAGTCCGCCGCACCCTCCGGGACCTCCAGCCCCTCCTGGGTGGTGACATTGGCAGAGACCCCGGAGCCGCAGGCCGCCGCAGTCAGGACAAACAGCGCCGCCAATAGAAGCAATGCCGCTTTCTTTACCATTTCACGCCACATCCTCTCCGATAGTTCTGTGACAAGTATACCATACTAGTTTGACTATGTCAATAGGCTACCAAAAAAAACCATTTAAAACACAAATTACCATGAAAACGCCCTCCCGGAGTGAAAAAGCTCCGGGAGGGCAGAGCCTGTCGAAAAACGACAGGCTCTCGACCAAAATCACGGATTTTGGTCGAAAA
>JAJBVG010000078.1 GCA_020859945.1 Clostridiales bacterium
TTTTTCAGGCTGTTGGTGATGCTCACTGACCGGGTCCCCCATTTTGATTTGAACGCACTCCACAAACTGCTTGCAGAGGTTTTCAGGCTGTTGGCGATGGAAACCGCCCGGCTGCCCCAGTTGCTTTTAAACGTGTTCCACAAACTGCTGGCACTGCTTTTCAGGCTGTTGGAGATGGTGACTGCCGTGCTGTTCAGGTTGTTCCAGCTGGATTTAAAGCTGCTCCATACATCGCTGGCGGAATTTGACAGTTTCACCTTTGCGTTTAAAACTGCGTCGCCTGCCCATGTGGACAAATCGTCCCAATCGTCCTTTGCCAGCCGAACGAAGGCAGTAATGGCGTTTCCACCGGTCACCCATTCTTCGAGGGATTCCCAGTTGTTCCGCATCAGTTGAATCCAAATTGGCAATGTCCACCCATCGGAAAAAGAGTGTCCACCGCCTCCACCGAAGCCACTGGAGCTGGAAGTGCCTCCGCCGCCGAAGCCGCCGCCGCCATGGTCGGCGATATAATCGCTGACTGTATCCCAGCCGTCCTGTTCCAGTGACACGTTGACCACGATGTTAGTCACGTCGATGTCGTTCAGGGTCTGACTGATAAGCGTTTGCAAGTTGACGGTGTCGATGTTCAGGCTGTAATCATAAGTCAGGTTGGAAAGGCTGTCATCGATGGTCTGTTTGAGATTTTCAATTTGCTTTTCGGCGTTTTTGGTGCCCAAGTTAATGTCGATGGAAAAATCATCAGGAAAAATAGAATCCAGCATGTCGCTGATCCAATCGCCCAGACCGGTCAAAATCTCCCCGATACGGTCCGCCCAGTCAGAAAGTGCGCTTTCTGATTTGTCAAGCAAACTTTCAGACGCCTGGTCAACCAGGGAAGATGTGTCGCCCAGGTCGCTGCCGCTGTCGGTGGAATCACCGCCAGAGCTTCCAGAGCTGGAGCCGCTGCTGCCAGAGCCGCTGCCGCTGGAGCTGGAGGAAGATGTAGCCGCCGTCAATTTGGTGATCTCGTCGAACCCCATCAGCGATTTTTGCGCCGCTGCTGCGTCCTCTGTGGCGTCCGTCAGGTCATCGGTTGCGTCGGCCAAATCGTCCGTTGCATCTGCCGCGTCAGAGGTGGAATCTGTCAGGTCGTCGGTGGAATCTGTCGCGCTGTCGGTTGTATCCGAAATAGAATCCGAAGCTGTCATGTCCTCCCATTCAATACCAAATAGGTTAGAGAGAACAGTCCCGACGGTATTTGCCAGCCGAATCATACCGGCCAACAGGGTATTCATGAAGCTGACCACCGGTTTCAGTACGGTGACAAGCCCCGTCCCGATGATAGATTTGAACTCGGACCACTGCTCGTTCAGCAGCTGGGTTTGGTTGGCCCAACTGTCGGCCTCTCGCGCCGCCTGCCCCATCGCGCCGGACAGCTCGTTGGCGTCCTCCACCATCTGGAGAAGGGTCAACTGCTTTTGCTCCTCCGACAGTTCGGCAAAAGACTTGCCATAGAGCTTGTTTGCCGCCGTGTTTCGGGTCGTTTCGGTGCAGCTGACGCCTAGGGCGGCGTCGTTCTCGTAGTTGCCCTTTAAGAAACTACGAAGATTTTCTGTCACATCCTCCAGGCTGCGATCATAGAAGGCAGCCACATCTGCGGCGGCTTCGATGGCCCGGTTTGATAAGGAAAGGGAATCCGCCGTTGACATTCCTGCGGCTTTTGCGAAGGACGCAATGGAGGTGTAGTCACTTTTCAGCGCGTAGACGGTCATACCGGCAGAATCCGCGATAGCTTCCAGGTCTGCGGCGGCTTCATCGGCCAGGCTGCCAAACACCTGACTAAACTGGGCGTTCATGGCCTGAGCCTCGCCGCCCAACGTGGCGCAGGACGAGGCGAAATTAAGCACCGCCTGAACGCCCATTGTAATGCCGGTAATGGCAGCAATGGAGGTGACTACCGTTTTTATGGCTGTGGCTGCCGTTTTCGCCTGCGAAGTCAAGGCTGGGAGGCCGCTGTTGTCGTCCACCTGCCCCACGGCTGTTCCCAGCTTTTTGGTGTTTTCTGTTGCGCTTTTCGCACTGGAGATAAAGCTGCTGGCGTTCAGCTCCAGCACTGCGCGGAAGGTTTCCGTCATCGTCCTGCCCCCTTTCCTTCCAACATTCGCCTCAGCCGCGCTTCTTTGAAACCGGTGATTTCTTCATCGTTCCACAGGTTGAACGCCTCCCAGAAGGGCGGCGACTTTCCGGCCATGGCCAGGGCGCAAAGCTGCGCGTGGGTGTAAAGCATCTGTGCGTTGCGCTGCTCCCGCTTGTGGGCGGCGTCGATGTAGTCTCCCAGCTCCTGGGGCGACCACCCGCCCGTCTCTACGGGCAGCAGCCCATACCGCCACGCGCATTTTTCAAGCTCGGTCAGCCAGTGGTTCGGGGGGCCGGGTTCTTCCTGCCCCCCGTCTTGGTAGGGCGCTCTTCGCCGCCGTCCGCCTCGTCGTTTTCGCCGGTCAGCACGCCCAGGGACTTGTCCATCATCTTTTTGGTCTGGGCGGTCAGGGCAACGGCCTGTTCGTCGCTGAGGACACCGGACACCGCCGCGATCTGATTGGCAACTTCGGTCCAGTCACCAATGCCACGGAAACCGCCCTCCACCATCATGTCGAAGAGGTCATCGCCGGTGACGCGGGGGTCGTTGTTGTTGCCCTTGTAGCGCAGAGCAGCCTCCAGCAGCTCTCCCATCAGGGCGGGCTTGCGGGGCGCGTCGGACAGCAGGTCGAGGATTTCTACCTTGTCGCCGTCGCACAGCTCCCGGATATGGGCCACGTCCAGTTTCAAAAGGAATTTCCGATCTTCGTCGTTGAAATTCACGGTTACGGGATACACATTCATGATTTATGTCCTTTCTCGGTTGAGCGGCCCATCAAGAGCCGCCCGTTGTCATTGTCAGGCCGGATTGGTGGTCGTCCAGTCGGTCTGGAGCATCAGTACGGCCTTGGCGGTAATCAGTTCGTCCACCTTGGCCCCCACGATGTAGGTGCTGACATAGCCGGTAGCAGACTTCTTGGTGCCGTCAGAAAATTCGACAATGATGGGAACTATGCTGCCCGCCGTCTGGAGCGCCTCCAATACACGATAGTCGGAACTGGTGTCGCTGTTGTCGAACAGGTACGTGACTTCATAGCTTTTAGTGTCCTGTACGCCGGGTACGTAGTGCTTCATCTTGTCATTCATGCAGGTGGCGTCCAGTTCGGAGGGAGAACCGCCAATATCGGCAAACTCGGTGACGTAATTCAGCTTGTTTTCGCCAATCGTCACGGTTGCGCCGATGGTAGAAATACCCTGTTTCGGCATTAGTTATCATTCCTTTCTTTTTGAACTGTTTCCAAAATGGAAACTAATCAATCAAACGCATACTGCGCTTGTCCACGCTGCGCCCGAAGCGCATAGTTTTGCGGTAGTAGCTGCTGCCCTCCAGCTCCAGCGGCCCGGAGTAGGTGCGCAGGAACCCAACGGAGAGAACAGCGGTGTTGACCAGCGGGGCCAGCGTCCGAAGCGCGTCCGCGTCCGGCCCCCACAGGTCGATTTGATAGGAGAGGCGATCCACCACCAGCAGGCCCGTTCTCTGGCTGTTGTCCAGCTCGGTGATGGTGATAAGGCTGCTGGTCGGCGCTGTCCGGGGCCACTGAGCGCTGACGGTGTAGGTCAGGTCGGTGTCCAGCCCCTCCAGTGCCTCCCGAATATCAGGGGTGGCGTCGACCAAAATCAGGCTTTCGTCAGTCATCGGCCAGCACCTCCATCACGGCGTCGAGGATTTCTTCCCCCGCCGCATCTTTCAGCCGGTTTACGGCGTTGTACATAAACGCTTGGGGCTTGACGCCCTTGTTCGGGCCGGGGTGGTGGGCCTTGTTATCCCAGCCCTCCACCGTGTAGCCGATGGGCGCGTCAAGATATGGCTCACCCGGGTACCCTGCCGCTTCGCCTCTGGGTCCAGTCCCCATTTCCTGATAGATGGCGACTTCTGAATCTGTAAAAATGCCAAACTCCACAGAATCCCCTTTGTTTTCACAAAGGGCGTGGATGCTGTCTGTGATGGTATCGTCTATCTGTTTGATGCCATCATAAGCGTGGCTTTTCGCTTCTCCTTCCATCTTGTTGGCGCTGTCGGAACAGGCCCGCACCACCCGGTCAGGGATGCCGCCTTGCAGCTTTTCCAGCCGCGCGGTCAGCTGGCCTAACCCGGTGATGTCCATTTTCATGTTCACTGGAATACCACCTCCGTTAAAGTGATATGCCGGAACCAGCTCCGGTCTGCAATGCCCCGCACCTCCCAGGTGCGCCCATCGAACACGCACCAATCAAACTCGGAGATTTCCACAGTAGCGTCGAAGATGTTGAACTGCGCCGCACCTGTGACGTTCTCACCGAACTCCTTCACCGCCGCCTCCCGGCTGAGGATTTGCCAGCAAACCCCGCTGGACTGGCCGTCCTCGCCGGTGTAGTCGGGTGTATCCATGTCCCAGGTGCGGGTGGGGTCGCCGTAGCTGTCCACGCCGCTGACGGCCCTGTGCAGTGTCCACGCCTTGCGCCAGAACGGGGGCGTCACCCACTTGGTAACGTCCTTCATAGCGCGCTACACCGCCTGTAGCGGGCGAGGGTAGCCAACAGCCGGTCGGCCTTGTCCTGGTAGTCCGCCGGGGAGAGGTAGCTTTCCGACTGCTGCACATCTCCCTCTTTGTATGAGACGGAGGACAGGCCCGCCGCGGCGATTTCAGCGGTTTCCCGCTGGTAGTAGAGGGCGGCCAGCTGCCCCACTTTCCGCTGGATGGCGGCGGGGAGGGTGTCAACGTTCCACTCGTCGTCCGTGTAGCCCAAATAGAGCTGCACGTCTGCCCCAGCGTCCTCCAAGGCGGCGACAAGAGCGGCGTCGTCCTCTTCCAGGCTCAGCCGCTCGGTCAGGTCGGACAGTAGGGCCTCTTTGATGGTCTCGGTCATAGGGCCGCCCTCCCTTCCTTAGTCGGTGGTCTCGGTGGCTTCGGCCTCGCTCTTGGCGGCCTTTTTCACCGTGGCGGTCTCCCCAGTGACTTCCTCCGTCACGACGTAACCCGCCTTGCGATACACGTCCGCCTGCTTGTCGTTCACTCGAAACTTCTTCCCGTTCTTTTCAGCGATATAGATCATGATTTATTCCTCCGTTTCATTTAAGATCTGTTGCAGCTCGCCAGCGCGATAGCCTTGGGCTGGATTACCTTCGCGCCGTAGACGTGGAGGCCCTTCAACGCGTCAGAGAAGTTCTTCTCGGGGCGGTACGCCTCCAGGTTCACCAGCTGCTCCGCGAAGGACCCGGCGGCGTTGGTGCCTGCCATAACCTTGTACAGGGCGCCGTCAGTGTTGGGGACGTTGTTGCTCAGATAAATGTTGAACCCGGCGGCGGCACCCACCAGACCGCCCTGGAGGATGCCCTTGTTGAAGTCGGTGCCGTAGCCCACGAAGCGCTTATCTTTCAGCAGCAGGCCGTGGAACCAGGGCGGCACCACCACCCAGCGGCCCAGCCGGGGAACATTGGCCTCGGACAGGACAGTGCCCAGGTCAACCAGGCAGTCATAAGCCTCGTCCACGCTGGTGGGGGTCAGGGGGGAGGCGTCGTCGGCCAGAACGTTGCCGGTGTCCACACCCGCGGCCAGCAGGGAGGCCAGATACTGGTCGATGTAGTCGTTCATGCCGTAGCTGGCCCGCTGCATGGCATCGTCCATCAGCTTGGGGGTGGTCTGGGCGTTGTCGATGTCTTTGATCTGGAAGTTGAAGCCGTGGGCCTGGTCAATGACCAGGTTCTGCTGCTCGCCGTCCAGCTCTTCGGGGTCGGGGATGTCGCTGCCGTCATAGTCGAAGATGGTCACATCGCCGATCTGGTTGATGTGGACGGTGTCGCCGTAGGCTTTGATTTCGCCCTCATAGTCCCGGTTCATCAGGCTGGCGTAGACATGGGTTTTGTCCAAGTGCTCCAGCAGTCTCGCAGACCAAATTTCGGGGATAAAAAGGTCGTATGCCATGGTTTATCATTCCTTTCGTTTTTTTCGTGTGGTTGTTACTTGCTTTTCAACAGGCTGTCCAGCTTACCCTCGTCGAAGGCTTTGGAGATTTCCTGCGGGGTCATCCCCCGCAAGCTCTCGCGGGTCAGGCCGCTGCCGTGGTGCGGGTCCTTCGGCGCGCCCTGGCCCCGCATCTGGCTCTTGATGGCCCCAGCCTTGTACGCCTGCATACGGGTGTCGAAGTCCACCAGATTTGCGGCGGTGGCCTCAGCGTCCGCGCCGGTCAGGTACTTGGCAAAGGCTGCGTCGTAGCCCATGCCCTGGAGCTGCGCGCCGGTCTGCACCTCCAGCTGCTGGCGCTGGAAGGCGGCCCGCTCTGCGTCCAGCTTATCCCGGTCTTTGCCCAACTGGTATTTCTCCCGCTGGGCGGCGGTCATGTTGGCCAGCTTGGTGGCCTCGTCCAGGTTCTCCGCCTGCTCCTGCTCCCACTTTGTCCGGGCCGTTTGCACCGCTTTGGTGTTCCGCCGGTCAAACTCAGAGCGGAACGCCGGGTTGCTGTCCAGCCACTGGTCGAAGGTCAAAGGCTCGTTCCCGCCGGTCTGCTCGCTGCTCCCGCCGGTCTCCTGCTGGCCCTCTGTGGGCGGATTCTCTGCGCCCGGCTCCGCGAAAAACTGGATGCCGATGTGATGGTGTTTGTACATAAATAAGCTCCTTTCGGTGTCCTCCGGGTCGTTTTCATCCCCGGAGTGTCACGTTTTGGGTATGAAAAAAGCACTGTTGCCAGTGCTTCTGTCATCATGTGAAATTGCGGTGGTCAGCAACAGGACGCTGCGTAACCCGCCGATGGGTCTGTAGCCGGTTCTCCGGCGTTTTGCGCGCTTTGCTCCTGCGCGTTCCAAAAAAGAAGCTTCACGGAGCCGTCTTCCTTATTGACGATTCTGATAGTTTTACCAGCATGTTCGTTCAGGTAATTTTCTACCAGCCCGAGACAGATATTTGCTGTGGCTGTATCAACGTCTATTTTTACGTTGACGGGGATGTTCAATTCTGGCTTCATTTGCTTTCCTCCACATATTTTTTGTACCATTCCTGATATGTCATAGACGCGGGAACAGTCTCTTTCCTGCCCGTCGCGTCCACCTGCGCGCCCCGCGTCCCGGCCTCCATCAGCCGCTTGGACAACACCGGCGACACGAAGCAGCGACAGTTGGGGTGCATGGGGTTCATGTTCACCCCCGGCTGGGCTTCCTCTACCGGGAACTGCTTGCCGTCCAGCCCGCCGCAGACGGAGCAGGTGCGGGTCTCCAGCAGGCAGATGAACTCATACTTTTCATAGCCCGCGTCCTTCATCGACTGCAATTTTGCCTGCCCGGTGATGTAATTCCCCTCGGTGCGTATCAGCCGGGTGGCTCGGTATTTGGCCCCGCTGCCCATTGCCACGGTGCGGGTGCTGCCGTCAGCGTCCACCTTCTTGCGGAATTGCACATCCCCCATCTGGGCCGCCAGCTCCGCCGCCATGTCCGCGTAGTTGCCGCCGGTCATCAGCCCACGGGTGACGATGTCCCGGACGTTTTCCGCAAGTTGGGTTGTGTCCGCCCAAATGCGGGTGGAGTAGTTGCCCGCCAGCGTGTCCACGTCCGGCGTCCAGTAGGCGTTGATGGCCGCCTCCACCCGGCCCCCGGAGAGCTGGGAGAAGGGGACGTTTGCGCCCTCGTACTGGGACAAATCAAAGGCTGTCCGATAATACCCCAGGTCGTACAGGTCTTTCAGGCGGCTTTCGGTGTAGGCTACGCTGTCATTTCCAATGGCTTTCGCCTCAAAATAGACCTGGTCACGCAGGGCTTCCAGCGCGGCAATGCGGTAACCATAGGCCGGGGCGTTGAGCTGCGTTATAATCTCCTGCCGGAGCGTCTGCTCGGTGGTGCGCTCCAACAGCTCCTCCAGCTCACGACGGGCCTCTTTGGTCTGCTGGACGCTCATCAGCCGTGTGGCCTCTGTCTCCGAAATGTGGCTGTTGCCCGTGAAGGTGGTGTAGATTTTCTGAATCTTCGCCTCAATTCGCTCCAGCGCCTCATCGTACAGGTGTGCCACCTTCTGGGCGGTGGCGCGGGTGCGTTTATCGGCCAGCTGCTCCAGCTGTGCCCCGCGTTTCTCCCAATAGGTCATTCGTCATTTTGGGGCAGTGCGAACCCCACGGGCTTCCTTCGCTCCCCTTCCCGTTGGGACACCTGTTCCGCGTCCTCGTCCTCGGTCTGCTGGGGAACGCCAAAGGTCTGCTGGTAGGCAGCCTGTTTCTCCTGCTGCTGTTTGCGGACGTTCTCCACCGCCTCCGCCGGGTCCCGGATGAACCACAGTTGCGACAGCAGCGTTTCATCGTCCACAATGCCCTGTAGACTTGTCACCAGCTGGACGATTTCCGTCTCGTTGATGGGCGTGGACAGGGCAAACACCACATCCACATCGGAGGGGGAGACTTCCCGCATGGTTCCCATGGTGGTCAGCCATCGGTTGTAGAGCGTCAGCCGCTCTTTCAGCCCCCGCTCCATGCGGCGCATCTTGTTTTTCACCAACAGGTTCATAGTCAGCAGCTTCAGCTTCAGTGCCTGCCCGGAGCTGTTGCCCGCAAAGCTCTCATCGGACATATCCACGGTCAGGGTCATTTTGTGCATTTCCCGCACCGCCGCGTCTGCCAGCACCTGGACGGATGATTCATCAAAGGTCTTTTGGATGTACTCCACCTTGGCGTCCAGGGGCGCGCCGTCGATGAATTTGTTTTTCATCATCTGTTCTTCATCGCCCTCCCGGAGGGACATACCGAAGAACACCAGCAGCGCGTCCACGAACTTTTTCTTGTCCGTGAAGCGGTTGCTCATCAAATCGTCGTAGGCGTCAATCAGGGAAATGATTTGCTCGAAGTCGCCCTGCCGCTCGTCGTTGTTTTCGTAGGCAATGACCGGCACCTCGCCAAAGAAATGCTCCCGCGTCTCGTTCACCTGATGGAACACCGCCGTTTTCAGGTCGGTGGAGGTGTAGTCCTTCTCGGTGTGGTCGGTGTAGACGGTGAGGAAATAATACTTTTCCCGCGTCACCTTTTCCCGCCGCTCCCACACCAGAGCGAACAGCTTGCTGTGCTCCACCGTGGAATCCACCACTAGCACCCCACAGCGGGGGTCGATGTAGGCGCTGCGAGGCTCCGGATCGGCGTCGCTGGAGGCGTAGCACAGTTCCAGGCACTCCCCGAACACGCCCATGCCTTTTCCGACCCGACTGTCCACCTCGCTAATCTGCTGGTTGTCGTAGCAGTTCATCAGGGGTTTCAGGTCGATTTCCGGGCCGCCCTCCATGTCGTGGGTGTCGTTGCAGTCATACTTCACCGGGTCGCCCAGGTAATAGCCCTGGGTGATGTCCACCACGTATTTGGCGTAGTTGACCGCTACCCGTGCCTCGTCCTGTTCCGGCTGGCCACGGCGCAAATTATCATGGTCGCCCCGATAATACCGGTGGAGGCGGTCAAACCGCCCGTTTGCCCGTTCCGCCTGCTCCACCACATAGCGCAGCACCTCCGGGCGGATGGCTTCAACGTCGGGAACTTCTTCCCGGTCCATGTATAAAATCATAAGCCCTTCGGCCTCCTTCTCGCGGCCACCACCTGGCGGCCCAATATTGTCCTTGAAAAGTACCGCATGGCGTCCATGCAGTGATCATTGGCTTTTACCGGTTTGTCCAGCCCCTGTTGGCCGGCCTTTTCGTCCCAGACATACGCCTGGAACTCCTCCAGCGTGTGGGTGCAGTCGCGGGAAAACAGCAGCTCTCCGGCTCCGATTCGGTGCGCCGTCACTCGAATGCCGTCCAGCACGTCATTATCAGCTCCCTGCACCGCCCAGCCACGCTGTTGCAGCTCGGCGATGAACGAAGCTGCTGACGGGTCCACCACGATGGCGCGGGGCTTGTCCTCCCCCAGCCAGCGTTTCAAATCGTCGGCAAACTCGCTGTCGGTCTTTTGACGGCGTTTATCTCTGCCGGAGTAATAATACTCCCGGACGCACACCCACCGCTCAGCGCCGCGCACACGCCGCCACAGCAGGAACACCGTGGGGTTCTGTGTGCCGTAGTCGCAAGAGACGTAGCAATCCCCGGCCAGGTCGGGGAGGGTGTCCACCACGTTGCGGGTTTCGGAGAACATATCGTAAATGCGGCCCTCAGCCGCCACCCACAGGCCCAGGATGTACCGGTCACGGAATACGCCCTGATACATGGTTTCGGCCTTTGCAAGCTGCTCTGGGGTCATGGTCGGGTTGTCCCCCATCAGGAAATGAATGTGAAGTGCGTCGTGCTTCTCTGGCTGTCCTTCCCGCACCCATTCCTGATAAAACCAGTGTCCCGGCCCTTCCGGGTTGCAGTTGAACCACAATTTTGCCTGTGGCTCGCTGAGGGTTCGGGCGATGGCCTGGTCCACGAAGGAACGGGGCATAAGCGCCACCTCGTCGAACAGCACCCCGGCCAGGGTAATGCCCTGAATCAGGGCGTAGGAGGATTCATCCTTGCCCCCGAAGATGTAGAAGCGATTTTCCCGGCCCAGCCCACGGACCATCAGCACGTGATCCGCCCGGCGATAAGTCAGGGAGAAATACGCCTGCAAGTCCGCCTGTTCCTGGGCGGGCCGGACGATGTTCCGCTCCGCACTGGCCACCGTCTTGCCGCAAATGCCGAAATTCTGGCCGTTGAAGTTCCGCATGGCCCACAGGATGAAGGCGGTCAGCATACAGACGGTTTTGCCGCTTCTGACTGCGCCATCGCAGATGATAGCCTTGTATTTGTCCCGTGTGGACGGCATGAAGGCCCATTTCAACACGGTTTTCTGTTTGGGGGAGAGTTCAGAGAGGGTCATTCAGGTTCTTCCTTTTCCAGGGCGTCAAAGAGCTTGGAAGCGGCTTTTTCCTGGTCTGGACTGCTGGCCGGTTCCGGTTTGTCCCGCCACTTGTCCGGGCGGCGGTTTTTCAGCCAAAAGATTTGGGCGGTCACGTCTGGCGGCACCGGCTTGGTGGTCGTTACCGTTTTTATTTCGCCCTCGTATTCCTCCACCCGTGTTTCTGTTGCTTCATAGCCGGTGGCGCGCTTGAACAGCGCATTTTCCACCTGGTAGTCCGCGACTTCCTTGCCCTTTTTTAGGGACTGCGAAATCTGCGGATACCGCTCCTTCCATCCGTACAGTGTACGGACGCTGCACCCGATATTTTTTGCTATTTGTTCATCGGTCAGGCCGTCTCTGGCCCAGCCTTCCAGCAGCAAAAGTCCGTCCGGCTCCAGCCACTTTTGATATTTACCCTTCGCCACAACGGGCCTCACCGCCTTTCAGGGTATGAGAAAGTAGATGTTTTCTCAAATAGTGCTTGACATTTATGCGCATAATGCGTATGATAATATTGACAGGAGGTGATGCCGATGTCACCCAAAGATGTTGAAAAAATCATCCTGGCGGATGGATGGCGCTTGAAGAATATCAAAGGCGACCATTATCACTACATCCATCCGACAAAACCGGGGAAGGTCACGATTCCAATGAGCAAAAAGAAGAGCGACCTGCACCCCAAAACGGTTTCCAGCATCCTCAAACAGGCGGGGCTGAAATAGGCCCCGCCCCCTCCCAAGGGGTGACATTGATATACGCAATAAAATTCAAGAAAAGGAGTAGACACGCAATGAAACTGACTTATCCAGCTGTATTTGAGCCACTTGGCGATCGTCCCGGTTATGTAGTGACGGTTCCCGATCTGCCCGGTTGCGTTACGGAGGGGGACAGTCTGGCGGACGCCATTCTGATGGCACAGGACGCCGCCTCCGGCTGGGTACTGGACGAACTGGAGGACGGGAAACCCGCTCCCCGCGCCAGCGACCTGTCCGTTTTGCACACAGAGGAAACCCAATTTATCAGTCTGCTGGTTCTGGATATGGACACTTATGCCGAAAAGTATGGCGCAAAAGCAGTCCGCAAGAACCTGACCATCCCCGCATGGCTGAACACCTTCGCGGAAAAACAGCGTGTCAATTTCTCTCAGCTTCTCACTGAGACTTTGACTTCGCTGTACCAGCAGCAGTATCAGTAAACCGCAAAGAACTATCCCAAGCCCTCGGAGAAATAACCTCTGGGGGCTTCCCCTTTGTATGACAAAGCCGCCCCGATTGGAGCGGCCCGTCAGAGAGTGTGGAGTTTTGCGTCGTGCGCCAGCAGGAGTCGAACCTGTTGGCTTGGGGATTCAAACCCCGCTGCACCCCACTGGATGCCCGGCACCCATAATGCGGACATATGACAACCAGAATCGCACTGGGGACGCTGTGGGTGCAGCGCTGCCCCGTTTTTACGCCCGGGGCATATATAATTTCGCAGGAGGTGACATCAATGAAGAAAGCAAACAATCCTTGTTCCCATCTTTCATCTTACCACGCTATCAGCTTACCACAGTTATTTGGCTCTTGAAGCGGATTTTTCCTCAAGTCCCAAATTTTCCGCCACCATGTAGAAAAACTGCCTATTCAGAAAAAGCGTGTGCTGATAACTGTACCCCACCGCCTGCGCTGCCCCGGAAAGCGTGTGAGACTGCTTCCAGTACACCAGCTCAATGATTTTCAGCCGCTCCGGTCCGGTGGGCAGCTTCTCTGTCCACTTCACAGCCTTCTCCACCGCCTCCAGGTGCTTCATGTCCATGGGCGGCAGCGTCCGGGTCGCAATGTTCTCGGTGGTGCGGCTGGCCCCTTTTGCTCCCGGCTGGCTGTCTGATCTGCCGCCCGTAGAGGGCTGACGCAGCTCGTTCAACTGTGCCTGCAATTCCGGGTAGGCCCGGACCACGGCCTTGACGTAGCCCCACCACAGCTTGCGTGGTTTGCTCATTCGGTCACTCCCTCCAGCTGGCAACAATTTGTGCCACAGCGTAAATCAGACAGGCCAGCACACCAGCCACAACAACGTCCACGCAGGCAACGGCCAACACTTTCAGCAGCATTACCAAGGTGGAAAGCAGTGCATTAAGATTCAACGTTTACCCCCCTAAATGATATTTTTGACCCAGTCGTACCGCTCCTCGAACGGCCTCAGGTCGTCGCCCCCAAATCTCCCGAAGCATCCCGTCCAGCTTGTCCCGGAGATAGCCGCTCTCATCCCCGCAATCCAGCATGGGATGGAATTGGACTTGTGCCTCGTCCAGTACCTGGTGGAACTCCAACAGCCTTTTCCGCCCAAACCCGTACTTGTCATGCAGCACCAGACACGCCATGTCAAAGACAAACTGCGTGTAGATGTCGCAGGTGGCCTGAATGTACGTCTGGCGGGTCGCCCGCTGCCTTGCGGCGTAAGTCTCACCGCCGCCGTGGGGTTTGCTGTGGTGGGTTTTCTTTTTCTGCTTCATGATTCCCACCCTAAAGTAGCGACATCTGGTCTTGGTCGTATTCTGTGCGCCGCAGGGTCAGCGGCGTTCCGTCAAAGGTCAGGTTGGCAACCCGTTTCTTTTGCTTCAGGTTTGCCATGTAATTATTCGGCACCTCCGGTGGCGTATTCAGGTAATAGGTTTCTGGCAATTCAAAGCCGTTTTTAGCGCAGATTTCAGCAAGTTCACGCTTGTCGTAGATGATGTGGTTCCGGGTCAGATTCATGTTGCATCCATCAGGCCAAAACGGGTCTTGACCACCATGCTCGTTGTAATGATTCCATGTAGCGATTTCTCTCACAATGTCCTCGCACAGGGCCTCAACTTGCTGTTGTGGCGTTTTCTGCTTGCTCATGCCTTCGCCTTCCTGGGCCGGTACACCCGCCCGTTGAGATATGCCTTGTATCCTGCTTTCGCCATCTCTGCGATGGTGGCGGCGTCGTAGATGCAGCTTTCGTCCTCGGTCTGCATCATGGTCTTGCCGTTCAGCTTGATTTCAAATTTCATGCTACCGTGTCCCTTCAATCATTTTGCTCCACCACTTCACATCTTTTCCTGCATCTTCCTTGGTCACTCCGCCGTAGTAGTAGCAAGGGTAAATCTTACGCCCATCTTTCAGCACGATAACCGGATTGTACAAAATCCCTTCAATAAATCCGCAAACATCAAACCAAAAACAAATGTGTTTCTCCTCCGCTAAAACGCAGGTTACATCCGCAGAGAAGAATGTGTCAATTCCACTATCATTGACCCATTTCCCGCCTTTTTCAACATGCCAGAATGTGTCAACCATGCTTTCCTCCTCCCCTCCCCCACCGCCAACCGGTGGGGCGTCTTATTTTTGCCCCTGTGGGGCTGTGTACGGGCCTGTAAGCGTCTCATTCCGTCCCATTTCCTCTCGCGAGGAGACGATTATGAGACGGCGTGAGACGCAAATGAGACGGCCATGAGACGATTTTGAGACGGCTATGAGACGGTCTCCGCCTTGACAATTCGGCCCACCTGAGCCTTGCTCAGGCCGAACTTATCCGCCGCTTTCTGGTAGCTGTTCCCGGCCTGCACATAAGCTCTGATTGCATCGTCCCGGCTCTCCGGCTCGTCCGCCGGTTTGTACTGGTTCGCCAGATCACGGTAATACCACATATTGGCCTCCAGCCGCTTACACCGTTCCCGCAGCTCCAGGACCTCTTGCATGGTGTCCTGGTACTTCTGGTCAAGCTCCCGGTATCCTTGCAACTCTTGTCCCTGCCGATTGACTACCTTCTGTTTTGCGTCTAGCTGGGCCTCGACCTTCGCCACCCGTTCCGCTGCGTCCTTCTCTCCCTCTGAGTAGGCCAGCAGATAGACGGCGTGATAGCCACGGCTCAGCTCGTCCTCGCTGCATTCCATGCCGATGGCCTGATGGAGCAGGGCGCGGGTTTCCCGGCATCCATGGTCGGCCCACGCTTTCCCAGCCTCCCAGTCGCCGCCGCCTGACAGGTGGGCCAGCGTCTGATCGACTTTGGGGGATTGCAACACGCTCCATTCGACCAGCCACCGCCGCCGCAGAATCAGCCCCACAGCCGCCACCATTGCCGCCAGCAGCGTCAAACAGCACCGGAGGTATAAACTTACGTCCGGCAATTCCAGTGCGCACAGGGCCAGCAGCGTGGCGATAATGACGCAGCCTCGCGTCTTTGGCGGCAGTAGCCTGGACAGCACCGCCAGCGGGTTACACCCAATGACCGTCAGCACCGTGGCGGCTGAAAGATTCAAACACCACAGCGGTCCCGCCCCCCTGTACCCCGCCAGCAGCAGCGCACCGAAGCTGCACAGGGGGGCGATCTCCCGCCAGCCCATCACATGTTGCCGGTTGCCATGGCCAGCACACCGATGGCCAGGAAAAGCGCACCCGGCAAAATCAGCAGCCGCGGACCGTCACAAACGCCGGTGGCAATGCCGATGGCCCCGACAGCGGTCAGGAACAGTCCGCCGATTCGGACTATGATTTCTTGCTTCTCCATAGCGTTTCCTCCTTTTTTTACAGATACGCCGGGATGTAACTGGCCATGAACAGCAGCCCCGCAAAGGCAAACAGTGCCTGAAACCCGGTCGCCCAGCGCTCCGGCAGGATGATACCTGCCGCGCAGATGCACGGCAGCAAAATCATCCACACTTGCGCGAAGGACAGCCATGGCTCCGACAAGCCCAACAGCCAGTCGATTTTCCACCACAGCAGGGCAAACAGACCGGCCAGGGCGGCACCCCAAAATATACGGTTCATACCGTTTCCTCCATCCATTCCGTGTCCGCCAGCAGCTGCTCCAACTGCCGCCGGTTTTCTTCCAGTTCTGCGTCTGTCGCCCGGCGGGGAGCTGCGCACGGCTCCGGCCCGGTGGCCTTTTTGCGGCGGGACGGCACCCGCCGTGGGCTGGCCGCATCAGTCAGCCCGTCTTGCTCCCAGCGCCGCATGATGGCCTCCAGGTAGCCGAATTTCCGTGCGTTGTTGGCTCCGGCCTCGCGGATCAGCCGCTCTACGGTCTCGCTGCCGTAGCTTCGATACCAGCCCAGCAGGGTTTCTCTTGCCTTTGCATTTGGCTCAATGGCGGTTTCCGCCCGCAGCAGAGCGGTAAAACCATCCAAAGCCCTTTTTTCGGCAGCAGCGGCAGCCGCCAGCCCGCCGGAATCGGCATCACGGTCAGGCTCAGGCTCAGTATCATTATCATGCTCAGGCTCATTATCATGCTCAGGCTCATTATCATTATCGGGTTTTTTCGCTTTTGTTCGGTTTTCAAAAAAACCATTCGGTTTCTCTGGGTTTTCCGAAAAACCGTTCGGTTTCTTGTTTTCGGGCGGTCTCCCGCCCTTTTTCCCGTTCTCCTGATTCTGACGGCATTTCTCTTTGTACTTTTCCCGGTCCCGGTCGAACGTCCGGCGGATAAACCGGAACACGGCTCTGACGGCGGAATCGTCACCGGCGTAGACTTCCCCGCGGTTCTGATAGGCGAACATGGCGCGCAGCAGCGCCCCCGCCTGTTCGTCGGTGAAGTCCTCGATGTCCTCTTCCCAGTCACAATAAATGACGAAGCTCTGCTTCGCGCCATCCTTCCCCATCTGCTCACCCGCCCTTCTGACAGACCGTTACCCGCACCTGTGGCGGCACACAGCGGCGGACGGCTTCCACAAACCAGGCTTCGTCGGAACAGGCGTCCGACAGGTGCAGCAGAAAGATTTCCCGGCAGTCCTCCAGCGGCAAGGAGGACAGATAGCCGCACAGGGTCCCGATCTCCATGTGGCTGTTGCGGATACGGCGCACCACCTGCTCCGGCATCCGGGTTTGGCGGGACAGAATCACGTCCCAGTAGTTGGCTTCGATGGCCAGCAGGTTCAGGCCAGGGAAGCGGTAGCGCAGGTTGGCGGTGTCGGTGGCAAAGGCCAGCTTGTCTCCGTCGGCCCCCAGCAGCAGGAAGCCGACCGGCTCTCTGGCGTCGTGGAAAGTCCGAAAGGGCAGCACCTTCCAGCTTCCAATCTCCACTGGCGCGCCTACGTCCTGCCCCACCTCCGGGGCCAGAGGGACGGCACCCTCAGCGCCCAGGGCCTGCATGGTCCCGTGGGACATGTACACCGGCACACCCGCCTCCAGCAGCTTATCCCAGCAGCGGGAGTGGTCCTTGTGTTCGTGGCTGACCAGGCACCCGGCCAGCCGGGAGACGGAATAACCCGCCCCCCGAACCAGCTGGCCCAGCCGCCGGAAGCTGACCCCGCACTCAATCAGCAGCACGCTCTCCCCATCGTCCACCAGATAGGCGTTGCCGTGGCTGGAGCTGCCCAGCGGGAGAAATTTCATATAGGACATGCCTCCTCTGCCTGATACACGGGCGTGGGAGGAACGGCCTGCACGGGCGGCGCGGCAACCGCCGGTTTTGGTTCCGCCGGGAAGTCCACCTCGGTCTCCGGGGCGTGGCGCTTCTGGTACTGGGTGGATTTCTTGATTTTCTCCTGTACCCACTCCGGCAGCGCGTCAAATACATCGTCATCCCATTCGTCGATGTCGAAGGCCATCAGCCTGGTCTTTGTGGTCGGCGCTGGCATCCCTTCCGGGAGTTTCATAATGCTGTCAATGTTGGAATACTCTCCGGTGTCGTTGAGCACCACCTGAATCATGGCGGCGCTGCCCAGCAGAGTATCCGTGTCGAAGTCTCTAAAGGCATCGTCGGTGAAGCTAATCCCCGTCCAGCTACTGATGAATTTTCGCAGATTGCCCTTTTTGCTTGTGCTGACAGCAAAGGTGCGGCTCAGCTGCCGGGGCTTCATCTCTCCATCGACCTCTATCGTTTTGGCGGGGATTTCAAAGGCGAACATGGCCTGGTTGACATAGTGGGTTTTCTTCTTGTACTCCGTCTGCTGCTCCCCCAGGTCGTAGACACCCACACACACCGCCAGGTATGTACCCGGCTCCACCGGCGGGGCCTTCGGCTTTACTCTCATCCCGATTATCATTCCAGTACCTCCCTCAGCGTCTTGTCGCTCTTGCTGGCCACCAGCCGAATGACCTGCGTATCCACGTCCAACAGGCTGGTCACACTCTCGGCGTTGTCCACGAACAGCGGCACCCGGACGCCGCTGGCCCGGCTGAGCACGCCAATGACATCCAGTCCGGCGTTGACCTTTTCGCCGCTGTTCAGGTCGCTGTAGGGGACGCCGCCCACCGTGGCACGGCAGCAGTCCACCAACGCCCCGTTGATTTGGGTGTCGAACAACTTCCACCGCACCCGGCGGAACAGGCTGTTTACTCGCTGGTCGATGTAGGCGGCCTTGGCCGTGGTGAATTGGTCGCACAGGGTCAGCAGCGCGTCTACGTCCTCCAGTTCCGCCGCCGCCTTTCGTGCGGCCTCAGTCAGCTCCTGCTGGCGGCTCCGGGCGTTTTGCAACACCTGCTCCCCGGCCAGCACACCGTCCATGTCCCGGAGGGCCTGAGACGCCTGAATGAACCGGTCTCTTGCGGCGGCAATGGCTCCGGCGCTGTCCTGCCGGACCTGCCGGATCTGTTCTTGTAATTCTGCCACCTGTTGGGTCAGCTTGTCCTTCTGGGCGGCGTATCCGGGGAGGTTCGTCACCTCCTGCCCCTCCAGGGCGGTCAACTGGGCCATCAGGTCAGTTCTCTGCGCGGCGGCCTGCCGCAGTTCTTCCCGCAGGCTGTCCAGCCGCCGGTTGGTCTCCTCCAGCCGTTGTTTGTGTTCGTTGGCCTGACTGATTGCCAGGGCTTTCCGCTGGGTCTGCTCTGCCTGGAACTGCTGTCGGGCTTCCTCTACCCGTTCCCTTGGAAACGCCTGCCCACAGGTGGGGCAGCGGCCCGGTGTGAACTGCTCCGCTGCCGCCGCTTTCCAGGCGTTCCGGCACTGTTCCACCTGTTCCTGTATCCGCGTGATGTCGGATTCCAGATAGCCCTGCTCCTGCTTCAGGCGGGCGGTGTTGCGCTCCAGCCGGTCAAGCTCGCTCTTGGCGCGGTTCCACGCGCCGGGGTCTTGCTGTCCGGCCCGGTGCGCCTCGTTTTCCGCCTCCAGCTTGTCCAACTGGGCCTTTACTGCGGTCAGCTGGCTCTCCTGCAATTTGGCGCTGTCGCTGGAGCGCAGGTTGTCCAGCTCCCGCTGGCGGCGGTCCCGCTCCCCGGCCAGTTCCTCCCGCTGCTGCCGGAGGCTGGCGAAGTCCAGGTCACAGTATTCCGTCACCGTCCGTTTGCACTCGTCCAGCCGGGCGGGAATGGTGTTGCGTTTGGTGTTCAGGGACCGGCGCTGAGCCTGCAACGCCTTCCGGGTCTCCTCCACGGTGCGGCCCGCCATGGCCGCCTCCAGCGGCGCAAACTGGGGGTCACTGTTCAGGATGTCCCCCTCGTCAGCCCCGCCGATCAGGTCAAACAGGGCCGCCCGGCGGCTGTTCTCGTCCATTCCGGCGCAGAACCAGGTCACGTCCGTCAGCGCCCGGAAGGTGGATTCCTCCACCAGCTCCCCGATGCGCCGGTCATACTCGTTCTTCTTCAGCGGCACCCCGTCCACGAAGAACTCGCTGGAGTTGCCGTCGAAGGACTTCTCTGCCCGGCCCCGCTTCTGGGTCCACAGCTCGAAGTAGGTGCGCCGCAGGGTCAGCGGTGTTCCGTCCACCAGCAGCACGGCCTCCACAGAGGTCTCCGCCCCGTGGTCCAGCACCTCACCGGCTCCGTCCAGGGGCTTGATGTGGAATTTGGTCTGTCCCTTGCTGTCCTTGCCGAACAGCAGCCAGGTCAGCGCGTCGTAGATGGTGGTCTTTCCGGCGGCGTTCTCGCCGTAGATGCTGCAATTCCGCCCGCCCAGCTCCAGCCGGAGGGAGGGGCAGCCCTTGAAGTTGCGCAGCTCCAGGGTGTCGATGGTGATGGTTTTCATGACTGGGCCTCCTTCTCCGGGGTGTATTCCAAGGTGTAGCGCATCCGCCCGCACCAGGCGCATTTCGCCTTCTGGCTCCGGGCCGGGGTCATTCTCAGGGTGTAGCGGCCCTGCACGGTGTCCCATACCGCGTGGGCGCAGGGCGTACACAGGCGCGCCGGTTTACCCACCTTCAAAAAGGCGGTTTTCGTGGGGTTCTCGGTCATTGTGCCGCCTCCTCGTTCTCCTCGCACCACAGCGCGGTGGAATAGGCGTCACACAGCTCCACCAGTGTCTCGACGGTCTTGTCCGCGTCGTGGTTGGCGTCGTTCCGGTAAGCGTCCAGCACGGCCACAATAGCCATGTGGTATTTTTCGGATTTTTTCATTGATTTCATGTCCTTTTCCGGCTATAATAGCCATAGGTTATTTTTCCTTGCCGCTGTCGGGACTGCTACTTCCGGCGGCGGCTTTCTTTGCTTTCCAGCGCTTTTTGTACGGGATGTCGATGCCCCGCTTAGCAAGCACATAGATGGCGTTGGTCACTGTATGGGTGTTGGTGCCCAGTGCAGTGGCGATTTGGTCTGATGTCATGTCGCTCCAGTCGTGCGCTTGGAGATGCTGTCTGATGGTTGGCCCAGGCTTTCCGTGGTTCCCCTCACGCTTTGGTTCCGCGTGTGCCAGCCGCCGCTCATTCGGCATGATGGGCCAGCACTCCCGGAATGACTTGTCTACCTGGTAGCCTGTGCCGTCGTAGCCTTCCAGTGGGAAGCGCACCGTGGCGAACCGCCGCTGAGGGTGGATGTAAATTACCTGCCCGGTCAGGGCGTGGGGTGCGCTGCCGGAGCCATTGTCCTGCTTGTCCAGGGCGTAGGGGACTAACCGCAGCTTGTCCCCGATGGCAACGGTGCGGGGAAGGTAGGGGATCACTTGCAATCCCTCCCCGCAATCAGCGCTTCCATCCACCAACCAGTGGCGGCCAGGAGCAGGATAATTCCGGCGGTTGTATGTCCAACCACGGCCAGAACGATGCCCGCAAAGGCGGCGATAAAGCCCAGGATGGCGGTCAGCCCGAAGATGGTCAGTGCAGATTCTGTGCGCTTCGGCTGGCCTTGCAGCCTGTCGATGGCCGCGTCAAGGGCCGCCACATCATTGGCCCAGACGTTGTCGGGTTCGTCTTCGTAGGATGCGCGTTCTGCGCTGTCCTCACGGATGGACTGCAACTGATAAATGATGTCACTTGTTTTCATGGTCGGCCTCCTCTCCCAGCGGCCAGCGGAACTCCCGGTGGTCGCCATCGTCGTCGATGCAGTCCAGGCACGGGTTCTTGCAGGCGGGACAATCGTGGTGTGCGCAAGCGCAGCACTCATCGTGCAGCTCCTTCTTGATTTCCTCCAGCAGTTCCACCGCCTGGGCAGCAAGGGCCATGGCCTGTTTGTCGCGGGCAACCTCTTTCGAGGAAAAGGTGTCGGCGGTCAGCTGGGAAGAGGTGAACATTACCTGTCCCAACCGGTTGATGATCTCATCTGTGGTCATTGGTGCCTTTGCTTGGGGTCCCTGGGGTGTGATGTTGTCTGTCATGATGTTTCCTCCTTCTGCTTGTAGAGGGCGTCATATTTCCCGCCCTCATTTTTTACTACGGCCTCGATAAACTCCCGGAGGGGAACCCCCAGCGTCCCCCGGACGGCCTGCTCCGGGGTCAGCTTGACCGGGTGGATGATGAACTCGTTCATGGGTGTGTCCTCCGTCACTGGTTGGTGCTGTCCCTATTGCCAACCTGAGACGCCTTAAACGCCATGCCTTCGGCAAAGGCCAGCAGGTTGGACTTTTCCTGGTCGGTCAGCTTGGGCAGTGTCTTCAACAGCGTGTCCATGATGAGTTTCTCTACCGTCGTCATTTTCATCGCCTCCTTTTCCGTATATGCGAATTATAGCACAACATAATTTTGTTGTCAACAATTTATTCTGAAAAAATTCGTTGACAACAAAAAATGTTTCTGGTATACTTTTTGTATTGAAAGCCTGCAAACAAAAAGTCAAGCCCAAAATGAGCTTGTCGAAAAAAATATTA
>JAJBVG010000065.1 GCA_020859945.1 Clostridiales bacterium
AGCAGCAGCTTTTCCAGTTCCGGTGAATCAATTTGTAACATGAGAATCCCTCCTTGCGCACCTCGAACAGCTCGTTTCAGCTGCTCCATGGCCTGCTCCAGCGTGGTCCCGCTGTCCAGCCAGAGCTTGCACTTTCTCTTTGCCGAGGCGTTGCTGAAGCTGTTTTACGATTTCCGCTACCCGCACGTCTGCGCCGGTATTTCTGGCTCCGTTGTAGCCCACCAGCAGGATGTGGAGCTTTGGTTCCTTCTCCAAATCCCCAATACCCCTATAGTCCACGAAACCAAGTTTTGAGAGAATGGGGGCAAATCGAGATAGGAAACGGAGAACTTTACAAGAAGATAGATAGACGATCCATGAGCGTGCACTTTGCTCAGTGAAGTTCTGCAATCATTTCTGCCGCAAACTTCCTTGCGGCGTTCAAATCCTCCTGATTGGGACGCCCTTTATGAAGCGCAGTAAACTCTCCCCGGCAATAAAAGTTTCTGCTTTCAACTGGAATACCGCAGCTCTGCAATTTCTTCTGCATCTGCGGAAAAGCCCTCTCCACCAATGCGGAGGTAGAGAAAACTACGACCTTGCCAACATTAGCCTTGTCTAACGTCTGGATGTAGTTCTTCACTTCGGAGCTGATGCCGCCCAGTAAACAGAAGCTCCCAAAAACAGAATGTCCACCTTACCACTGACAGGCGCAGGGATCTGTTCTGCCTTGCAGCCGACCGTTTTCGCAATCTCATCTGCCAGCTTTTTTGTGTTGCCACTACGGGAATAGTACCTGTTGGACCTTTTTCGCTAAAAATGAATCAACTTTTCCATAGAAAAAAGGTAAAGCACAAAAGAATACAGTTAAAGGACACCTTTCTTAATGCGCTCCGTAAAAAGGCTTTACTCTTAAAACGCTACCTGCCATAATATGATTATAGACACGGGATATACTCATGTCAACTACGCAGTTTTTATGGAGTAGGTACTAAAAAACTTTTCTAATGGAGGTCTAATGGAGGAAATGAAATGGCGAACGAGCATATTTGTCCCTGCACTGTAGGATGCCCTTTGCAGAAAGCAATGAGTGCGATAGGCGGGAGGTGGAAAATGTCTATTTTATGTTCGCTGTCGAATGACGGCCCCGCCAGATATAATGACATTAAGCGAAAAATGGGCAGCATCTCCAACACAATGCTGGCGAAATCCTTAAAGGAACTGGAGGAGGATGGGCTGGTCAAACGGACAGAGTATATGGAGGTTCCGATTCGGGTAGAGTATGAAATTACTAACTCCGTTCGATCTCTGATTCCAATCTTGACGGAGCTTGCCGGGTGGGGTTTTGCAGGCGGCTGTAATCGTAGCCGGTGCTTTGTCCCACCGCAGGGTGGGCGAAGGTGGCGGTCTGGTAAATGGGGAAGCTGATGGAGCCGGTTTGTTCCCCCTCAATTTTCGCGCCGTCCCCGTAAATACATTTTGTCTCAATGCCCCGTTTCATCTGTGACGCTCCTTCCTTTTTCCTGACACAGTGAATTGTTTGGTGAATAAAATGGTAACACCAGCCGTCGAACCCGTCCAATACCGAAAGAAAATACCCGGGTATAGCCTGACGCTATAACCGGGCAAAAGTTCTTCCCAATTATGGTTTTGAAGAAATTTTGGGAGATTTTTCAATGGTATAAAGGCCAGTCACGGCCCATACCGACCAATTCTGATAGGCAGCAAGCGCCCCGCTCTCCTGCCATTGATGCAGGAAGGCGTTCCAATCCTCCTGCGAACGGACATTCAGTCGGAATCCCCGCTGATCCAGCACCGGCACACCTGTGTAAACATACTCCTTCAGCAGCAACAGCTTCTGCACCGTGCCATGTCGGATAAGAACAGCCGTACCCTGTTCCGGGGAAACTACATCGAACTCCTCTGGGTAATGAAAGCTCTCACCGATCAGTGGAACCGAATCTCCCAATCGCAGTGTTCCCGTCCAGGGCTGACGCCCCAGGGTATCGCTGTCCAGTCGATAGGTCCAGGTGTCAAACAGGCTGCCCTTGAGAGAATGTACACCATCTGTAAAAGTGGGCTGGGTCTCCTCTTCGTCCAAGGCCTCCACTACCCCGCAGGCGGCAGTCATATGAGAGACCCGGTCAATGAGGATCAGCGCCCCCAGCGCCTTGTTTTGGGCAAATATCTCTGCCATAACTGGTTCCGCGAAAGACAGTCTGCAACGGACAATGCCGTTTTTCTCCACACTTTGAGCAGGCAGCTTGCCTCCAGTGTTGACATCTAACAGGTAGTCGATGGTTTCCACCGTGGCCCAAACCCGTTTGGTACCCAGCTTCATCAGGTATTCCTTCCCGACAGACAGGGGGACATCATCCATCCAAAGGAGGGTCACCTCTGCCTTGTGCGCTGGCTTCCATTGATCTTTCCCAGACAGGATACAGCCGCGGGAGACATCTATCTCCCGGGTCAGCTGGAGTGTCACCGGCTGACCGGTTTCCGCCCGCTGCACCGAATGGTTTCCTACTAAAACTTGACGGACCTGTCCATGTTCCCCGCTGGGGTAGACACAGATTTGATCCCCAACGGCAATGCTGCCGGACTCGATTTGTCCCTGAAATCCTCGAAATTGGTGATTCGGACGGCAGACCCGCTGGACGGGCATACAAAAGGCACCATTGATCTCTTTCTGCGTAATATCTACCGTTTCCAGATATTCCAGCAGCGCCGGTCCACTGTACCAGGGCATTCGAGGAGAACGAGCGGTCACATTATCTCCCTCTGTGGCGCTGATTGGAATGATGACCACGTCCTCCAAATCCAGTTCAGCCGTCAGTGCTGCCACTTCTCGTTGAATATCGAAAAAACAAAGCTGACTGTAACCAGCCAAGTCCATCTTGTTTACGGCAAAGACGAAATGCTGAATCCCCATCAGCTTGCAAATGCGGGCATGGCGGCGGGTTTGCACCAGAACGCCCTTTGTGGCGTCCAGCAATATCACCGACAGGTCGGCAAAGGAGGCTCCCACCGCCATGTTACGGGTGTACTCCTCGTGGCCGGGGGTGTCCGCCACAATGAAGCTGCGGCGCTCAGTGGTGAAGTAACGGTAGGCCACATCAATGGTGATTCCCTGTTCCCGCTCGGCCATCAATCCGTCCAGCAGCAGGGAGTAGTCGATTTTGCCGCTGCGGGAACCAACCTTGCTGTCCAGTTCCAATGCCTTTTCCTGATCGGTATAGAGCAGCTTGGCATCGTACAATATATGTCCAATGAGGGTAGATTTTCCATCGTCCACGCTGCCACAGGTGATAAATTTCAACAGGTCATTCATCAGAAATATCCCTCCCGCTTGCGCTTTTCCATGCTGGCAAAGCCATCGTCGCTGTCAATAACCCGGCTGGTGCGCTCGGATTCCACAGAGCCTAACGTCTCCTCAATAATGGCATCCAACGTATCCGCTTCGGATTCCACTCCGCCGGTGAGCGGATAACAGCCCAGGGTGCGGAAGCGCACCTTTTTTTCTGTAACCTTCTCGCCAGGGCGCAAATGCTGCAAAATACGGTCATCATCCACCATTATGAGGTTGCCATTTCGCTCCACCACAGGGCGCTTTTTGGCAAAATACAAAGGGACGATATCAATGTTTTCCTGCTTGATATATTGCCAGATGTCTTTTTCTGTCCAGTTGGAAATGGGAAATACCCGGATGCTCTCCCCCTGATAAATCTCTGTGTTGTACAGCTTCCACATCTCTGGCCGCTGGTTTTTCGGGTCCCAGGCCTGGGCTGCGTTGCGGAAGGAGAAAATACGTTCCTTGGCCCGGCTCTTTTCCTCATCCCGGCGGCCCCCACCGAAGGCCGCAGTAAAACCATATTTGGTCAGAGCCTGTTTCAACGCCTGGGTTTTCATGATGTCTGTGTAAGAGGAACCGCTGTCAAAGGGATTGATTCCCTGGGCCACGCCCTCCTGATTGATATACTCCAGCATTTCGATGCCGTATTTCTCCGCTGTTTTGTCCCGGAACGTGATCATTTCGTGGAATTTCCAGGTGGTGTTCACATGGAGAAAGGGGAAGGGGGGCTTTTCCGGGTAAAAGGCTTTGAGCGCCAGGTGAAGCAAAACGGAGCTGTCTTTGCCAATCGAATAGAGCATCACTGGCTTTTCGCACTCCGCTGCAACCTCCCGCATAATGTAGATGGCCTCCGCCTCCAGTTTCTCCAGATGGGATAGGTCGCTCATGGTCTCCCTCCTAATATTTGTTTGCGCTGCGCCGGTCTACTGTGATAACTACCGGTCTGCCATTAGGCGGCTCTACGATCCAGTGGCACAAATCGCCCTCACGACGGGTGTGCATCAAGCTCCCCCGCCCGCCAATGTCCGCGCCCAGATAAAAATAGATGGCCTCGAACTGGCACTCTTTCAGGCAGGAAGTGCATCCCCAGCACTCCTCCGGGTGGCGAAGCCAGACTTTTCCCTGGGGATTCACCTGAATCAGATTTC
The DNA here is from genome assembly GCA_020859945.1 of Clostridiales bacterium. Lineage (GTDB taxonomy): Bacteria > Bacillota > Clostridia > Oscillospirales > Oscillospiraceae > Onthomonas. The sequence goes on from JAJBVG010000065.1 coordinate 4,480, forward strand.
CGGGGCACGCTTCTATACAGCGTCCGCAGTTTCGGCACTTATCCGTTCGAATCAGGATACTCAAAGGTGATCGCCTCCTTCACCAGATTTCGGTAGTGTATTTTTAGTGTTCCATTCTCCAGACGCGAGTTGACGTAAAGCTGCCAACTGTCGTCCACACCGGGGTAATCCGTGTTGAAGCCAAACCCTGCCCAACGAGTTTCCCTTCTGGCCCGCAGATGGGCGATCAGGCTTTGGCATACCAAAAGCCGGTCCTTTAGTTCATAGATGTGAAGCAGATCGTCGGTGTCTGTCCCCTTAAGATCCTGTGCCAGCGCCGTCAAACCCTCCAGCCGCTCATCTGCAATGTCCAGTTGAGCCTCGCTGTAGCGGTAGCTGCTGTGGATTCCTCCGGCGTAGTCGTCCATCACTTTCTGCATGGCCTCCTCCAACTGCTGGCTGGTGTAGCGGCAGGGAGGCACGAAGTGCCGGGAGTACCGCTTGACGGTAGAGGTATCTGCTGGGGGCAGGTGCTGCTCGTAGGTCTGGAGAATGGCCTGCTCCTGCGCTTGCAGGGCTTCATCCTCTGGCAAGGGCAACCCTGGCAAATCGGCCAGGGCTGTGTTAGCCGCGATTTCTCCCTCTGCCAGCGCTCCGGTGACAAATTTTTTCGGTGCGCCGCCAGCTACATCCCCGGCGGCATACAGTCCTCGCAGGGTGGTGCGCCGTCCGGTATCCACCCAGTAACCGCTGGCGGTGTGTCCGCCCACTACATACGGCTCTGTTCCTTCCAACTCCACGTTTTGCTGGGAGGGCCGCTTCCCGCTTTCCAGCCACTTGAGGGTTTGGCTGGGAGCCATGTTTAAGTAGGCTTTCAGCAGATCTTCATCCTGTCTGGAGGTGATACCGATGGTATTCAGGTAGCACGGCCCTCGCCCCTGATGCGTTTCGTTGGTAGTGCCGTAGGCCCGACCGGAGGTGGAAAGTCCATATCGGCTGGTGTATTCCTCGCCCTGCGCGTTGACTTGCTTCGCTCCCACCCCCAGGGCAATGGTGCCGGTAGGGGCAATGGTATCCTTGCACCGCTGGGCCACAAATCGCATCTCGAAGGTGGTCATTTCCGCTCCTGCACGGATGCCAAGCGCATACCCCGTTCCGGTGTTAAAAGGGGGGTACCACATTTTATGCTGGGAAAAGCCGGGGTTGTTGGGCCGGTACAGACCCGCCGCGCCCCCGGCAGTGCAAATCACCGCTCTTGCACGGAGGAAATAGGCGGTTTCCTCCCGGACGGAAAACCCTGCCGCCCCGACCACCCGGCTGTTTAGAGTCAGGTAGTCGGTGATGTTCACATGGTTGAGTACCTCAACATTTTTCGCCCGGTATACAGCCTGAGACAGGAGCGGTTTGATGTTTTCCCCGTTGATTTTGATGTTCCACTGTCCTCGGAGGGCATAGGCCCCGGTCTCATCCTTCAAAATAACCAGGCCCAGATCTTCCAGCCGACCAACAACGCTGTTGAACCGCTTGGCCATAGACAGTACCAAATCGTCCCGGATAATGCCCGCCGCATCCCAGCGGACGTATTCCAGATAGTCCTCCGGCGTCTTCTCCGCTGGGATATAGGCGTTGATGGCGTTCACGCCTGCCGCAAGGCAGCCGCTGCGCCGGATGTTGGCTTTTTCTGCAATCAGCACCGACAGCCCCTCATGGGCAGCTAATGTCAGCGCGGCATAGCACCCCGCCGTCCCGCCGCCGATGATGAGGATATCTGCGGTCTTTTCTACAATATGGAATGGCAATGATTTCTCCCTCTTTCTCATTCGCTATTCGCTTATTTTCGATTCGTCAAATGACATATGGCCGTACCCCGGCAAGGCAGATGTTTTCCACCGGGAAGGCACGTTCCTCATCAAAGGCCAGCAATCGCCGGGCGAAGATCTGCACCTGTTCGCCCTCAGCCAAAGGCGCGGTGTCCACCAGACGGTTGGCGGTGATGATCGTGCCGTCGGAGAGCCGGATCTGATACTCCGTCACAGTTCCCCGGAAGGCGGACTGCACCACCACCCCCGGTTCCACGCTGTTGGGATACTCCACCGGCTCCCCCTTTTTGTAAACGGTCAGGTATTCCGGACGAATGATGGCGTGCTTGATTTGATCCGCTGCATACTCGAAGCCGGGGAACAGGTGGACGTTTTCCAGCTCGGCGGAATCTCCGATGAAGCGAGCCACAAATGGAGTGGTGGGGTTCTGGTAGATGTCCACAGGCTTGCCGATCTGCTCAATGCGGCCCTGATTGGTGATGATGATTTCGTCGGCCACCTCAATGGCCTCTTCTTGGTCATGGGTAACAAAGATGCTGGTAATGCCAACGGTGGAAATCATCCCCTTCAGCCATCTCCGCAGTTCCTGGCGCACTTTGGCGTCGATGGCGGCAAAGGGTTCATCCAGCAGCAAAAGCTGTGGCTCCGGGGCCAGCGCCCTGGCGAAAGCGACCCGCTGCCGCTGCCCGCCGGAGAGCTGGCTGGGATAACGCTTTTCCAATCCCTCCAGCCCCACCAATCGGAGCATTTCGTTCACACGTTCTTTGACCCTGGACTTGGGCCATTTTTGTACCCGCAGGCCGAAGGCCACATTTTCAAACACGGTCATGTAGCGAAACAGGGCGTAGTTTTGGAACACAAATCCAATCCCCCGCTGGCTGGCGGGAATATCGTTGACCACCTGGCCGTTGATGATAATATCGCCGGCCTCGGCGGTCTCCAATCCCGCCAGGATGCGGAGGATGGTGGTCTTTCCGCTGCCGCTGGGACCCAGCAGACCGATCAATTTGCCCTTCTCAATGCCGAAGTTGATTTGCTCCAGCGCCTGAAAATCGCCGAACTGTTTGTTGATGTCCCGCATTTCCACATAAAATTGCTGTTCCATCGTTTAAGCCTCCCTGTCTTTCTTGCCGAGATATTCCAGCACACTGCGCAAAATCAAAATGATGATGGCCATGACCACCAGAATGGAGGAGATGGCAAAGGCTCCTGTGTAGTCGTAGCCCTGATACAACAGCTCGATGTACAAGGGCATGGTGTTCGTCTTGCCCCGCAGGTGCCCGGAGAGAACGGAAACCGCGCCGAACTCTCCCATAGCACGGGCGGTACACAGCACCACACCGTAGAGCAGTGCCCACTTGATGTGGGGGAACGTCACCCGCCAGAAGATGGTCCAGCCGTTGGCACCCATCAGAGCGGCGGCCTCCTCCTCGTCTGTCCCGGCGGCGGTAAGCACCGGGATGATTTCACGGGAGATGAAGGGGAAGGTGACAAAAATCGTCGCCAGAACAATGCCTGGGACTGCGTAGATGATAGAAATGCCCAGTTTCTGGAGGTAGGGGTAGAGAGCACTCTGCCGCCCAAAGGTGAGGACATAAATCAAGCCTGCGATAATGGGCGAGACTGTCAGCGGCAGGTCAATAAGGGTAGAAATGATTTTCTTCCCCCGGAACTGAAACCGGGTGATGCACCAGGCGGCGAACACCCCAAACAGGGTGTTGATAACCACAGCGGATACCGTGGCCCTGATGGTCAAAAGGATGGCTTTGACTGCGTATTCATCTGTCACGGCTTCGATGTACACCTGTATCCCCTCTCGGAAAGCGGTGGAGAGAACGTAAATCAGAGGCAGGATCAGCATGACAAACAGAAAAAATGCGCTGCCGCCGATGAGGACCCACTTCAATGGGCCGGACTGTTTTTGTTTCATTGTGGGCCTCCTATTCGATGCCGCTGACGATTTTGGACGTGCGGCTTTGCAGAACGGCGTTGATAAACAGAATCAGGAACGCCGCAATGAGCATGACCAGGGCAATGGAGGTGGCGCTGGCATAATCATATTCCTGAAGCTGAGCCATAATCAGCAATGGCGTAATTTCCGTTTTGTAAGGGGTGTTTCCCGCGATAAATACCACGCTGCCGTATTCCCCCAGGCAGCGGGCAAAGGCCATCGTAAAACCGGCAATCAGCGCGGGGAGGATCTCCGGGAGGATCACCCGGAAGAACGTATAGCATCGGGTAGCTCCCATCATGCCCGCCGCCTCTTCGTACTGGGGGTCGATTTTTTCCAAAACCGGCTGGACAGAGCGCACCACGAAGGGGATGCCAATAAAGACCAGAGCCACTGTGATGCCGATTCTGGTGTAAGCGATTTGGATGCCGATTTTGTCGAACAGACTGCCCACCCAGCCGTTCGTGGTGGTCAGATGGGTCAGAGAGATACCGGCCACGGCGGTGGGGAGAGCGAAGGGAATCTCAATCATGCCGTCCATGATTCGCTTGCCTGGGAAGTCATACCGTACCAGCACCCAGGCAATCATGAGGCCCATTCCGGCGTTGATCAGGGAGGCCACCAGCGCCGTTGAAAAGCTGACCCAGTAGCTGGACATAACCCGTGAAGATGTCACGGTGGAGATAAAATCCGAAAAGCTCATCTGGCTGGTGAATACCACCAGAGAACAGAGGGGGATAACGACCACCAGGCTCAAAATGGTGACAGTAATGCCCAACGACAGGCCGAAGCCAGGAATGACCCGTGTTTTTTTCTTCTGTTTGCGTTTCAAAGTGCTTTCACCCTTTCATAAGGAAAGGGGAATGGGCCGAAGTCCATTCCCCTGTTTCAGAGCAGAGGCGATTTATTATCCCGCTTCTTCGTAGAAGCTGTCGAAAATGCCGCCGTCCACAAAGTGCTTTTCCGTGGCCTCATCCCAGCCGCCGAAGTAATTGATGTCGGTCAGCTCAAAGCCGTCGGTGATGATCCATTTGCCGTCTTCGGGGATCTCTGTTATGGTCTTGCTGTCAGTCTCCAAAGTATAAGCCGCCAGAACCTCCTCATTGGTGGGGCGGTAGAAGTTCTGGGCCTCCAACTCCTGGGCCTCGTCAGAGTAGAGATACTCCAAGTAGGCGGTAGCGACATCCCTGGTTCCTCGGTTGTCAACTACCTCATCGACGATGGCCACCGTGGGCTGGCACAGGATGGAGACGGAGGGATAGACGATTTCATATTCACCAGGGTATTCCTCCAGCGTCAGGAACGCTTCGTTCTCCCAGGCCAGCAGTACATCGCCCTGACCGTTCTCCACAAAGGAGGTGGTGGCGCCCCGCGCACCGGAGTCCAGCACGACCACGTTCGCGTAGAGGGTGGTCATAGACGCGATGATTTCGTCCTCACTTTGGCCCTGCTGTTCAAAGTAGTACCAAGCGGCCAGATAGTTCCAACGGGCGCCGCCGGAGGTCTTGGGGTTAGGTGTGATGATTCCAACATCGTCCCGGAGCAAGTCGTCCCAGTCGTAAATCTCCAGAGGGTTGCCGGAGCGTACCAGGAACACGATGGAGGAGGTGTAAGGAGCGCTGTCGTTGTCAAACTCGGAGGTGTAGCCGTCCTCAATCAGTCCGGCATCCACGATGGAGTCCACGTCGCCCTCCAGGGCCAGGGTGACCACATCGGCCTCCAGCCCGTTGGCTACCTCAAGGGCCTGCTTGCCGGAGCCACCGTGGGACTGAACGATGGTGACCTCCTGGCCGGTTTCCTCCAGCCAGTAGGCGGCAAACAGTTCATTGTAGGCTGCGTACAACTCACGGGTAGGGTCGTAGGAGACGTTGGTGATCTCTACTGCTTCCGTGGACGTGGATTCTGCATTCTCTGTGGCTTCGCTTTCCGTGGCCGCAGAAGTGTCGGAATCGGTGGAAACAGCGGAGGCGTCGGCGTCACCGGTGTCAGAGCTGCTGGAACTGGAGCAGGCGGTCAGCGCCCCCAGAACTAGAGACAGCGACAGCAACAGCAGGGTAATTCGTTTGAGCTTTTTCATTTTTATGTACCTCATTTCGTGATAAGTGGATGTCCTTCGTTTGCTGCGTTCGAAATGCGACATCGCATTCGCAGCTGGAGGAGATCCTGGAATTGAAGAAATCGCATCAGTTTCATCTCCCTATATTCCTACAGGATTAACAGGTTTATGTTACGATAGCTATTTTACCCAACAACGAAAAAAATGCAACCCCTGACCCGGCCTTGTGAAACGATTCCACCCAGTTCCGAATCTATTCCACCCTTGCAAGGAAGAATTTTCTAAAAAACGGCAGTGCAGAACCCCACGCTGCCGTTCGTATCAGATTTGAAAATCCTGCCCTGGATCTTTTCGGTAGTCTGAAACAGAGACCCCCATCTGTTGGCGGAACTGACGGGAAAAATAGCTGGCGTCCCGGAACCCAAGCTGCGCGCAGACCTCATAGAGCTTCAAATCGGTGTTGCGAAGCAGAAACGCTGCCCGATGGAGACGGATACGCTGTAACCAGGTGTGATAAGAAATCCCCACGGTCTTTGCGAAGCGCTCACTGAGCGCTGAAGGGCTGATGTAAAAGGTCTGGGCCACCTCGCGCTGAAAGCCCGGCGCATCCACATGGTTCAACATATAGACCAAAACCTCGTTGATGGTCTGGTCTTTCGTTGCCGGGTAAAGGATAGAAATCGTGCTGTTTAACCAATTCCCCTTGTGCATACAGGTGGACTGTACTAAATGGCTGTCATTGTCACGGATTGCTTCAATTCCCTCACACTCCGACCACGTCAGGAAGTTGGACAGCCAGTTATATCGTTCAAAAGTCTCTTTCACCAACATCCGAAAGAAGACCCGGCACTGGTGATCTGCCTGAATAGGGTTGGGTGTGTAGGCCAAAATCTGCTCCATACACTGCTCCAACCGATAGGGAAAACTGTCTGTTCCCAGGCAGGGAGTAAGCGTCAGCATCAGCTCCGTCAGAACACGATCTCTGTCGTTAAGCGGCACTTCCGGGCTGTGACCGAAGGGAATCCCCAGAGGGGACGCCCTTGTCTGAGACTGGCTGTCCTGTCGGCGGCAGACACGTTCCAGACATTCAGTCAGGGTTTGTTGCTCAAAAGGGTGCAGGAGATAGTCGCAAGCCCCATACAGCAGTCCCTCCCTGGCAAAGGAAAAGTTAGGAGCTGCACTGGTTAGGATGACCGCTGGGAGGACACCGTCCGTATGGATGTCCCGCAGCAACTGCAATCCATCTTCACCGGATAGAAAGAAATCCAGAAAGAGTATGTCGAAGCTCCTCTGCTGGAGCAATGGCTTCACGTCTCTGCCATCCCGGAGAAAGGTAATGGCAAACTGCTCTGAAAACGTCCCCCAAACCGGTTCCGGCATCTCGTCAATCGCCACGAGAATCGACCTTTTTGCGCACATGAGTTTATCACCCCGATTTTTGATAAAAGAATGGCCTGACAGGGAGAAGCTGTCAGGCCACAGTGAAAAGAGGGCAATCCTACGACCGCCCCAAATATGCCTCCACTGACCGGATACAGGCGGCTCCGTCCGCAGCAGCGGTGACCACCTGCCGAAGCGCCTTTGTCCGGAGGTCTCCAGCCGCAAAGACACCAGGCAAGCTGGTCGCACCATCCTCTGACGCCACCAGATACCCGGCAGCATCCCGCTGAATGGATTCCGGCAGCCAGCTTGTCTTGGGCCGGGAGCCGATGGAGACAAACACTCCTTCCACCGGCAGTTCCCGGTGGGCGCGGCTGTGAACATCCTCCAGAATCACAGTGCTGACCCGGTCAGACCCCACGATTTCCCGGACTGCGGCGTTGGGGATGATCTCCACGTTTGGACAGTCCTCCAGCTGCCGCAGACTGCTCTGGGCCGCCCGAAAGGTTTCTCGCCGATGAATCAGGTAGACTTTTGCGGCAAGCCTCGCCAAAAGGCGGGCGGCGTCCACCGCTCCATCGCCGCCGCCTACCACGCAGACCGTCCGGCCACGAAAAAACGTGCCGTCGCAGGTGGCGCAGTAAGACACGCCGGGCAAATTCTCTCCTGGCACGTCAAGCGTGGTCCGCTGTGTTCCCATCGCCAAAACGACAGTTTTTCCCTGTACGGCGGAGCCGTCCTCCAGCGTAAGAAGAAACCCTCCGTTTATTTTGCTTAACTGAACGGCACTGCCCTCCCGCATCTCCGCGCCCAAGGCTTCCGCCTGGGCGCGAAAAGATTCCGCCAGGTCAAACCCGCTTTTCCGAAACGCGCCGGGGTAATTGTCCACCTGCGCCGCGTTGACGATGGCTCCGCCCCAGTCCTCACGCTCCAGCACCAGCGCAGACAGGGCGGAACGCCGGGCGTATATGGCCGCAGTCAGCCCTGCCGGGCCGCCGCCCACAATGATGACATCATACATGGCAACATCCTCCGTGAATCCACACTCAATTCACTCCGCAACGATACCGACGGCTGCTTCCCCCCGAATTTTTATCTTCTCCTGGAAACTGACCCCGCTGCGCACCCGGAAGGTGTGCAGCACGGGCCGCTGGGCGTCCATTAGGGACAAAATGAGATACCGCGCCTCTGGGTCACGGGCCAGCCGTCTGTCCTCAGCGGAAGGCCGGGAGGGACTTTCCGGGTGGGAATGCCAATTTCCCAGGGGAACCAGGCCCTGGGCGCGCATTTCCCGGATGGCGGTCAACTGCTCTCTGGGGTCGATGGAGAAATGTTCGTCGCTGTGGTCGGTGTTGGTCAGGCAGTAGACCCGCTCCACAGTGCAGTCCTCGCCGTCCCTGGTTCCTGCAATCAGGCCGCAGGCTTCGTTGGGCAGCTCTGTCCGTGCGTGGGCCAGCATGATCTCCAGATGTTCCCGGTTCAGGTACAGCATCAGATCCCCTCACATTCCGTCTGTTCGTAGTCAATCAACTGCGTGATGGTGGGATGCTTGCCGCAGACCGGGCAGTTTTCGGTGTTTTCCGGCAGTTTGATCTTGCGGAAGGTCATGGTCATCGCGTCGTAGGTCAGCAGATAGCCGGTGAGCAGGTCGCCCCGGCCAATGATGTACTTGACCGCTTCCATCGCCTGGAGGCTGCCGATGACGCCTCCCATTGCCCCAATGACGCCCGCCTGCTTGCAGGTCGGGACTGCGTCTTTTGGAGGCGGGTCGCGGAACACGCAGCGGTAGCAGGGGCCTTTTCCGGGGACGTAGGTCATCAATTGGCCTTGAAACCGGATGATGCCCGCATGAGAAAAGGGCTTTTTCGCCATCACGCAGGCGTCGTTGATGAGAAACTTGGCGGGGAAGTTGTCCGTCCCGTCGATGATAAAATCATAATCCCGGATCATGTCGAGGATGTTCTCGGAATCCACAAAGGTGTGGTAGGGAACGACCTTTACATCCGGGTTGATGGCCTCCATCGTTTCCTTGGCGGACTGCACCTTGGGTTTGCCCACATCGGGGGTGGTGTGAATGATCTGCCGCTGCAAGTTGGACAGATCCACCTCGTCCGCATCGGCAATGCCGATGGTGCCAACGCCAGCCGCAGCCAGATACATGGCCGCCGGAGCGCCCAACCCGCCTGCGCCAATGATGAGCACTTTGGCGTTCAGCAGCTTCTTTTGGCCTTTTACGCCCACTTCCTTCAGGATGATGTGGCGGGAATAGCGTTCCAGTTGTTCGTTGGTAAAAGCCATCAGTGCCCGCCTCCCATAAAGTAAAGGAACTCCACTGTATCCCCATCCTTTAAAACGGTGTTGTCAAAGGCTCCGCTCTCCACGTAGTCATCGTTCAGCGCTACGGTAACATAGAGGGGGCTTTCCACCTTCTCCAGTTCGATGAGCCGGGCCACGGTCAGCCCATCCTCATATTCTTTTGTCGTGCCTGCAACATTCAGCTTCATAACGTTTGTTCTCCTATCCATTTGATAAGCTCCGGCTTTTTGACCGCTCCCCGCAGTCTGGCCTGTTCCGCTCCGTCCCGAAAGAGGATCAGCGTAGGGGAGGCCAAAATGCCATAGGTCTGGGTCAGGGCTTCATTTGCGCCAGTGTTGATTTTGACAAAGTCAACCGTCCCCGCATATTCTTCTTCCAACGCACTTAAAATCGGGGCCAGCCGCCGACAGGGGACACAGCCATCGGCGTAAAACTCTGCGACCACAGGCCGCTGGGCCTCCAGCACCTGAGCGCGGAAGGTATCGGTTCCCACTTTTTTAGGCATCTTCGTCCTCCACCTTCTGAATCAGCAGACGGTAGGTGCCGTCGCCCCCATCGGTCAGGCGCAGTACCTTGTGTCCCTCTTCTTTGACGGAGCGGGGAACGTTTTGCACCGGCTCACCGTCGTTCAGGCGAACCTCCAGGACCTGCCCGTCCTCCAACTCCTCCAGCGCCACCTTGACCTTGACGAAGGTAACAGGGCATACGACATCTGTGATGTCAACGCGCTCGTCGATTTGAATATCAGCCATGATACGCCTCCTCGATCTGTTCTTTCAGCTTGTCCCAGCCCACCCGGTCACAGGTGAACCGGAAACGCTCGCCGGGTTTTGCGTACTCGGCAAAAAAGTTGATCGCCGCGTCAGTCACGCGGAACAGGGTCTCTCTGTCTGGCACAAGAGGGAGCAGCTCTTCACCCTTGCCAATGTGGTTGCCGAAGGTGCCACCAAAAGAGACCAGGTAGCCCGGCGTCCCCTCCCATGCGTCCACGGGGCAGGACTTGACGCACCGTCCACAGTGATTGCAGGCGTTTTCTTCCAGTTTGATTTCGCCGTTCTCTATGCGAATCGCCTTGGTTCGACAGACCTTTTCGCAGACGCCGCAGAAAATACATTGCTCTCCGTTCCAGTGAACGCTCATAGCCCCCTTGATGCCCACGTCGTTTTCTTCCGCTTTCAGGCAGTTATTCTGACAGCCGGTGACGCCGAACTTAAATTTGTGGGGCAGCTCCCGCCCGAAATAGTGGGCATCCAACTCCTCGGCCAGCCCATAGGTATCGATGCAGCCGCTGGGACAGATGGCTGCCCCCTGACAGGCGGTGACGGTCCTCACCCTTGGCCCGCAGACGCCGGGGACAACATCGCCCTGGGCCAGCGTCTCCTTCACCTGGTCGATCTCCTCCAGGCGGACATAGGGGATCTCCACTCCCTGCCGGGAGGTCAGGTGGACATAGTCCTGACCGTATTGCTCTGCGGCGTCCGCGATGGCCCGGAGCTGTTCTACTGTTACCTTTCCTCCCACGACCTTCAGGCGCAGGGAAAACCGGTTTTTCTGTTTTTGCCGCATAAATCCGCCGGCTTTTAATGCTGCGTAATCAACTGCCATAGTGATTCCTCCTTGTTATGCCCTACTGTCGGCCTGCGCCAGCGCCTGGGCGAAATCCTCTTTCAAATCCTCCAAATCCTCGATCCCAACACTGATACGGATCAAATCGTCGTAGACACCGGCACTCCGCCGCTGGCTTTCGCTGCTGTGCAGGTAGATGGTAGAGGCGGGGTGAATGACCAACGTCCGCACATCTCCGATGTTTGTGGCGATTTGGGCATATTTCAAATGGTTCATGAGCTGATAAGCACGCGCCTTGCTCCCCAATCGGGCGGTCACAATGGCTCCACCCATACCGTTCAGCTCCTGCTGCACCAACGGGAAGAACGGACTGCTCTCCAAGCCGGGATAACGCACTGCCCCCACGCCGGGATGCGCTTCTAAAAAGCGGGCCAGCCCCAGAGCGTTGGCACAGAGCCGCTCCATGCGCAGCCCCAGTGTCTCCAATCCCAAACTGTTGAGAAAAAGGTTGGACGGCGCGGCACAGGCGCCGAAATTCCGCCACAGGTCCTCCCGCAGCCGCAGGGTAAAGGCCAGTTTCCCAGCCCGGCGGAAGGGTGCCAGCACCCGATATCGGTCAAAGTTCCAGGGGAACGTCCCCCCGTCGATAATCACCCCACTGATGCCGCTTCCGCTTCCGTTGATGTACTTGGAGGTGGAGTGAATGACCACATCCGCTCCCAGTTTCAAAGGGTGCGCCAGAATGGGGGTGGCGGTGGTGCTGTCGATGAACAACGGGATGCCTCGTTCATGGGCCAACGCCGAAACCGCTGGGATGTCTATCACATCCAGTTTGGGATTTCCAATCAGTTCCCCGAAAATCACCTTGGTTCGTTCATTGAGCAAAGGTTCGATTTCTTCCTGGGACAGATGCTCCACCGTTCGGGTAGTGATGCCAAGAGCTTTCAAATCCTGAAAAAAATCCAGTGTGCCGCCGAACAGCCCTGCTCCGGCGATGATTTCGTCCCCGGACTCCAGGATGTTCAGCAGTGCCATAGACACCGCCGCCATGCCGGAGGAGCAGGCCACCGCAGCCACTCCGCCCTCCAGTGCGGCCATACGCACCTCAAAGGCATTGATGGTAGGATTGCCGATTCGAGTGTAGGCGTAACCCGGCTTTTTCCCCGCGCAGACGGCCTCCAGTTCCTCTGCCGACTGGCAACAGAATGCGGAGGTCTGGGCTATGGGAGTCAGCGTGCCGCCGGTGGACGGGTCTCCCTGAAAGCGCTGATGCAGCAGCGCAGTGTTCTCTCTCATCTGTATTCTCCTCCCGGCGAAATGAAACAGTAAGAGTTCATTCATTTTCGCTGGTATTTATCTTAACGCCAGGAGGTATTTTTCGCCAATACCAAAAGAAAATAGCTGGACATAACCTGAAACTATACCCGGCGTGGTTTTCTCTGAACCGGTCAGGAGATGGCGAGATATTCCTTCATTGCGGAGATGTACTTTTCTCCCATCTGGCTCAAAATCGTGTTTTCCCGGGTGACGTAGCCGATCTCCATCACGCTGTTTGCCTCTTGGTCTGCGCCTGAGAAGGGGACTACCATGAAATTGTCTCCGTTCAACTCCTCACAGATAATACCGGAGCACAGCGTATACCCGTTCAGTCCCACCATCAGGTTCAGCATGGTGGCCCGGTCATTTGCTTTGATGACCTGCGGATATTCACTGGTGGAGAGGATCTCCTCCGCAAAGTAGAAGGAGCTGTTATCTCCCTGGTCAAAGGCGAGACAGGGATAGCGCTCCAACTGTTGAAAGGAGATTTGCGGCTCCTGCGCCAGTGGATGTCCTTTCCACAGGTACACATAGGCTTGGCAGTCCACCAGCGGATGAAATTTCAGATTGGAAGAACGCAGCAGCTTTGACAGGGCTTTTCGGTTAAAATCACTCAGATACAGCACGCCGATCTCGCTTTTCATGGTGCTGACATCACTGATGACCTCTCTGGTTTTGGTTTCCTTGATGGCAAACTCATATTGAGACATATCGTACTCCTTTGCCATATCCACAAAGGCTTTGACCGCAAAGGAATAGTGTTGGGTAGAGACGGCAAACTTCTTTTTGTAACTCCCGCCCTTTTCGTATCTTTGAATCAGGTTTTCGTATTGCTGGTAGATTTCCTTGGCGTAGTACAAAAATTCTGCTCCATCGTTGGTCAGCGTAGCGCCTCGCCCGCTGCGGTACAGCAGCGTAATGCCCAACTCCCGCTCCATCTCTTTGATAGCATTGGTCAGAGAGGGCTGGGACACATAGAGCTGCTCCGCCGCCTTGTTCAGTGAACCGGTTTCCGCAATTGCAATCAGATAAGACATCTGCGTCAATGTCATTTGCATCGTCCCCTTTTCTGCTCTTTATGACGAATCTCCTTTTATAATATTAACATACTATTTTAATTGGTTATTATACTGCTACACACTCCAGTTGTCAATCATCGAATGTGCGGTGTCACGGGAACATATCCATACATATCCATTTTGTATATTTGAAAAATACCCTTGACAAAACGCATCTGAGAAGAAGCTGACCACCTATCCCCGAACGGACAGCCGCTATCTGACCGATGATATGGCGGAAAAGGTGCCTGCGCTGGTAGCTGTGGCGGCAACAATGACCGGAAAAGCGGCCCCTTCGGAGCTGGCGGTGAAGCCCATCATCAAAAGTAAAAAGGTCACTGACCACCATGCCATTATCCCCACGCTGGAATTGCAGAATTGCAATTTTGGTGAGCTGCCCAAGGGTGAATTTGCAATTTTGCAACTGATTTCCACCCGACTGCTGGCTTCTGTCGCCCCACCTTATCGCTATGCGGAGACCGTTGCGGAGTTCCGGTGCGGCGAGGAGACCTTTACAGCCAAAGGAAAGACAGTGCTGGATACAGGCTGGAAAGCCATTGAGAAACCCGGAAAGGCCGAGAAAGCGGATGTGCATCTTCCCATGATGCAGGTGGGTGACAACTTCCCCGTGGTGTCTGCCGAGGTCAAGGAGGGCCAAACGAAACCTCGGTCTCACTACACGGAGGACACACTTCTCGCCTCGATGGAGCGAGCCGGTGCGGATGAGATGCCGGATGAAGTGGAACGCAGGGGCATTGGCACCCCGGCTACCCGTGCCGGTATTATCGAACGGCTGGTAACACGGGGCTTTCTGGAGCGCAAGGGCGACAAAAAGGCCAAGAACCTGATCCCCACGGAAAAGGGCAATGCCCTCATCACCGTTCTGCCGGAGCAACTTCAGTCCGCCTCCATGACGGCAGATTGGGAAGAAAAGTTGCTGAAAATCGAGCGTGGTGAGTATTCTTCGACGGCGTTTATGGATGAGATCATCGAGATGGTGACGAGCCTGGTGGACGACTATCAGGTGGTGAAAGATGCCGCTGTTATCATGCCGGACGCCCGCAAATCTCTTGGAAAATGCCCGGTCTGCGGTTCCGATGTGGTGGAGCGCCCCAAATCCTATGCCTGCTCCAACCGCCAGTGCAATTTTGCCCTGTGGAAAAGCAACCGCTACTTCGAGGCCATTGGCAAGCGGATGACCGAGAGTGTGGCGAAACGGCTCCTGAAGACCGGCTGCGTCCGCATGAAGGACTGCTACTCACGGCGGCTGGACAGGTATTTTGACGCCACCATCTTCCTGGACTTCGACGAGACCGGCAAGGTTCAGTACCGGATGGAAAAAGGGATGTAAAAGGAGGGGTACAAGATGGCAGAAAACAAAGCAGTATATCTCCATGACGCCGCCTATGCCCGTGTCAACGGTGAGATCGAGCAGTACCACCGTTCCCGGAAAATGAATATCGACTGCAAAAAGACTATTGAGAGCGCCATTCGGGAGAACTTCGACGGGATGCACCTGAACCATGACGCTGCCAAGTCCGTTGTGGAGCAGTTCGGCGCTGAGCGGGTCGCCCATGTGTTGGTGGCGACAGTCCGGTACTTCGATTGGGACGGCAGATTCAGCCGTGACAACAAGGCGTGGGCGCAGACCGTTCCATTTGTGCAGGACACCGATTCGCTGGGCATGGACAGAAGCACAGAGTATGTGGTGGAGAGCCACCCTGCGGTGCTGGATGGGTTTATCAAGCTGGCCCGCAAAGAGTTCACGCAGGAAAAAGATAAGGAAAAATCTGCGGACGGGAAACGCCCGTCTGCACTGGAACAGTTAAAGTCGGGAAAGGACAGTCAGCAGGCAAGGCCGGCCTCCTCTCCCAATAAGCGACGTGAGGAGGTGCGCTAATGGACATTCAGGCATGGGATGACGTTCACGGGGCGAAAAGCCAAGAGACTTTGCAGGCATTCCTGGACAGCCGGACGGACAGCTATGCGATTTTGCAGTTGAAGCGGACGGACGAGACCGCCCAGGACCGCTTCATGAACTACAGTTGGCTGGAGAGCCACGACAGAGAGCCGGAGGTGGATCACTATGATGTCGTCTACACGGGGAGCCTGCCCTCCGGCACCGGTCTGGAAGACCTCTATGTGAAGTTCAATATCGACCACCCGGAAGATTATACCGGCCACTCTCTTTCGGTAAGTGACATCGTGGCTCTGCGCCAAAATGGTGTGATAAGCTGTCACTATGTAGATTCCGTTGGATTCCGGGAACTGCCCAATTTCCACCCGGAGAACTATCTGCGGAATGCGGAGATGCAGCTGAAAGATGATTATAATCAACTGGACGGTATCGTGAACAATGCACCCAAAGAGCCGACACAGGAGCGGCCTTCTGTGCTGGAACAGCTCAAAAAGGAGCGTGACTGCCCGGCAGAACCGCCCAAACGTGCCGTCAGAACCGTTGATGACAGGGGGATTTGAGAGATGAACTTTACCCAGGAGGAGCTTCTTCTGATGATGCTTTACAGCCCCGGCACCCGGCTGGGACTGGTAGACGTACTCAGAGCAATGCAGGCGCAGCTTACCCCGAACGAGGTGGAACTGACTGCGCTGACCGATTCGGTACTGACCAAGCTGGCTGCGATGAGTGACGCTGCCTTTGACCGGCTTGATCTGTACCGCGACTTTTAAGAGATTGGAGGTATGCTATGGCTACAAAAATGCAGTATTACCGCCAGATGGCGGAAGAAACCGCTACCGGCCTGACCCAAAGCCGGGAACAGTGGACGGCATTTCTGCGGACGGCTGGCCGGGTGAGCAAGTACGCCTACGGCGACCAGCTCATGATTTTTGCCCAGCGCCCGGAAGCTACCGCCTGCGCCGAGTATGACCTCTGGAACAACACCATGCGGCGGTACGTCAAACGTGGTTCCAAGGGTATCGCCCTCATCGACAACAGCGGCGACTATCCCCGCCTGCGGTATGTATTCGATGTGGCCGACACCGGCGCACGGCGCAATTCCCGCCCGGTAAACCTTTGGCAGATGCGGGAGGAATACGAGCGTCCCGTGCAGGAGGCGCTGGCGGCTGCGTTTGAGGTCTCCGCCCGTGACCCACTGGACGTGCAGGTAGAGAATATCGCAAACTGGCTGGCCATCAACTACTGGATGGAGCATGAATACGAGCTGGCCGACATCGTTGCGGACAGTTTTCTGGAGGGGTATGATGAGGACAGCAGAAGGATGTCCTTCCTGAACGCCGCAACGGTCAGCATCAAGTACGAGATTCTGAGCCGGTGCGTGGAGAACCCTGACGACTACTTTGAACCGGACGAATTTACCCCCATCTTTGACTACAACACCCGCAAGGCCACCAATGCCCTGGGAACGGCGGTCAATGAAATTTCCGGCCACGTAATCAGGGAAATTGAAGTCACCATCCGTAACTACGAGCGCAGCAAGCGCATGGAAAGGAGCCACGATTATGGAACTGACTTACACACAGAACGGGGATTATCTGATCCCCAACCTCACCCTCAAGGAGACCAGCAAGGTAC
>JAJBVG010000025.1 GCA_020859945.1 Clostridiales bacterium
GGTGGTAATCCTGCTGGTGCTGCGCAGCCGCAAGAAGAAGCCCGAACCCGAACCGCCGCCGGCCCCTCAGCCCCCGCCGGAACCCCAGCCCGCGCCGCAGCCGGTCTCCCCGGTCGGACCCTCCGGGCCGGAACCCGAGCCGAAACCCCAGCCCGTGGCCCAGCCGGTCTCCAGCAACGACAGCGGCCTACGCATCCAGGGCGAGAGCGGCCAGTTCGCCGGGCGGCGGTTCGCCCTCAGCGGCACGGTGCGTCTGGGCCGTGACCCCCAGCAGTGCCAAATCGCCTATCCCGCCACGGTGAAGGGCATCAGCCGGGTCCACTGTGAGCTGACCGTCGCGGACGGCGTGCTCTACCTGAAAGACCTTGGTTCCAGCTACGGCACCTACCTGGGCGGCGGCCAGCGGCTGGCGGCCAACCAGCCGGTGCGCCTCCAGCCGGGGGACCGGTTCTATCTGGCCGCCCACAGCGAGAGCTTTATCGTGACCCGCAAGGGAGGCGTCTGATATGGCAAACCAGCAGACAGACAGCGATCTGCGTCTGGCCCCAGGCACACTGCTGACCGGCACCCTCTACACCTACCGCCTGGTGCGGGTGCTGGGGCAGGGCGGCTTCGGCATCACCTACGAGGCCGAGGAGGTGAAGCACCACCAGCGGGTGGCGCTGAAAGAGTACTTCCCCATGTGGGCGGCGGTGCGCACCGACGACCAGCGGGTGTCTCCCAAGCCCTACCAGGAGACGGATTACCAGAAAGGGCTGGACCGGTTCAGCGGCGAGGCCCGGATGCTGGCCTCCTTCGACCCGCTGCCCTCGGTGGTGCAGGTCAAGGACTGCTTCCAGAGCAACGGCACCGCCTACCTGGTCATGGAGTATCTGGACGGCGTGCCTCTGCACGAGAAAGCCAAGCAGATGGGCGGGCGCATCCCCCCTTCGGATCTGCTGCCCAAGCTGCCGCCGCTGCTGCGGGACCTGGAGGAGCTGCACCAGGCCGGGGTGCTCCACCGGGACATCGCCCCGGATAACATCATGTGGATGCCTGACGGCACGTTAAAACTGCTGGACTTCGGCTCCGCCCGCCGGATGGAGGGCAACCAGGAGCTGACCGTCATCACCAAGCCCCGCTTCGCCCCGGTGGAGCAGTACACCACCAGAGGGCAGGGGCCTTACACCGACGTGTACGCCATGTGCGCCACCATCTATTTCCTGCTGACGGGCCAGGTGCCGCCCCAGTCCACCGATCGGCTGGACGAGGACCCCTTGCAGCCCCCCACCTCGCTGGGCGTCTCTCTGACGCCGAGGGAGGAGGCCGGTCTGCTCCACGGTCTGGCCGTACAGCCCAAGGACCGCACCCAGTCCATGTACGATCTGCTGCGGGAGATGCGGCTGGAATATCCGAGAGCTGCGCCACAGACCCCGCCAACACCCCCTACGCCGCCGGACCCGACAGACCACGGCTCCGCCGGTGGGCAGTATGCGGACCTGACGGACCCCGGCCCCACTGTTCTATATGCTGACGGCGGAACAGATACACCACATCCACCCGTACACGAGGAAGCGCAAAAGGAGCCGTCCAAATGGGTCCTCTTCCTTGCCCGTCTCCTGGGCGGCGTCCTTGGAGAGAAAATTGTGCGCGCGGCTACGGGTTCACCTGCACCGGAGCCGAAGCACAAGCTCAGCTGGGGCATCCGCGTGGTAATCGGCGTGGCAGTCGTGGCGGCAGTGCTGCTGCTTTTGGCGGCGCTGGCCAGCATGTGACCTGCATGAGGCAAAGAAAGATGAAATTATCCAAAAATCTGCTGTCGCTGGGGCGTGATTTGCGCTATAATGGTGCCATATCCCGGCGGCACACGAAATTGAGAAAGGAGGCGAACACCTGTGTCTCATGACAGTCATGAACTGGATCGGGAAACCGAAAATCAGGAGAACTTTTGCCCCTACTGCATGAGCCGGGTCACGCCGGGCGAGACCTGCCCCAACTGCGGGCTGACCCAGGGAAACTACAGCCCCTCTCCCCACCACCTGCCCCCCGGCACCGTGCTGGCTGGGCGTTACCTGGTGGGCCGGGTGCTGGGTGAGGGCGGCTTCGGCATCACCTACATCGGCTGCGACCTGCGCCTGGAGATGAAGGTCGCCATCAAAGAGTACTTCCCCGTGGACCGGGTCTCCCGCTTTTCGCCCAACTCCATTTCGGTCCTGGTGCGGACCGGGAGCGGCACGAAGGATTACGACAAAGGTCTGAAACGGTTCCTGCGGGAGGCCCGCGTCATGGCCAAAATGGAGAAACAGCCCCAAATTGTTCTGGTGCGGGACTTCTTCGAGGCCAACAACACCGCCTATATCGTCATGGAGTACGTGGAGGGCACCAACTTCCTGGAGCTGGTGAAGCAACAGGGCGGGCGCATCCCCGCAAAGGAGCTGCTGCCCCTCATTGAGCCGCTGTTCTCCGCCCTGACCGCCCTGCACGAGGCGGGGCTGATCCACCGGGACATCAGCCCGGACAACCTGATGTTGGAGCGGGGCGCCATCCGGCTGCTGGACTTCGGCTGCGCCAGAGAGTCCGCCCGCAACGAGACCATGACCATCGCCCTGAAACGGGGCTACGCCCCCATCGAGCAGTACCAGCACGCGGGGCAAGGCCCCTGGACCGACGTATACGCCCTGTCCGCCACCATCTATTACTGCCTGACCGGGCGGGTGCCGCCCCAGGCGCTGGACCGCATCCTGGAGGACGAGCTTGTGCCGCCCCGGGACCTGGGGGTGGACCTGACGCTGGGCCAGCAAAAGGCCCTGCTCAAGGGCATGTCCATCAAGCCCCACCGCCGGTATCAGTCGGTGGAGGAGCTGCACGCCGGGCTGTATCATCCGGTGGAGCCGGAACCGGTGGTCGTGGTTCCTGTGGACGTGCCGAAGCCTGAACCCGACCCCATCCCCGTGCTGGAGCCGGAACCGGAGCCTTTGGAGGAACCCGCCGCCACAGAGGTAGGCGTGACCGAGCTGGGCGGGGAACCCGCGGAAGAACCCACCGGGGACGCGGAACCCGCCGCCACAGCGGTAGGCGTGACCGAGCTGGGCGAGGAACCGGCGGACGAACTCACCGGGGACGCAGAACCCGCCGTCACCGCAATGGGCGTGACCGAGCTGGGCGAGGAACCGGCGGAGGAATCCACCGAGGGCGCGGAATCCATCCCCGTGACGGTGCTGGAGCCGGAATTGGAAGAAGAAACCGTCGAGGAACCGGAAGATAAAACTGATGAGGAACCGGCGGAGGAATCGGAAGAAGAACCCGCCCCCGAACCGGAAACCGGCGGCTCCAACAAGCCGGACAACGGCAAGCTGCGCCGCATCGTGGCGGCAATCGTGGCCGCGGCGCTGGTGATTGCCATTGCCGCCATCGCCCTTGTGCCGGGGAATGTTGACCCCGACCCCACTCCTGACCCCACTCCCACTCCCACTC